>CAZOSZ010000064.1:0-12515 GCA_964582505.1 uncultured Ectothiorhodospiraceae bacterium
AACAGCGCACGAACAAGCCCCTCGCGCGCCGCCGCCTCGAGGCCGGACGGGTTGCAGAAGCGCGCATCCGGCCAGGCGCCGGCGAGGTTCGGGAAGGCCGCGGCAAGCGGCTGGCCGGCGCGGCTGTCAGAGCACACCGGGCCCAGCGCCAGCCCCGGGTGGCCGGCGAGCAGGCGCAGGAACTCGCCGGCCACATAGCCACTTCCGCCGAGCACCGCGACCCGGTGAGACTGGCTCACGCGCCCGCCTCGGGACCGAACAGCAGGCCGCGCAAGTGCTCGCCGAGTTCGGCCTCCTGGGTGAGGGCATTGAACGCGGGCACGCCCATCTGCTCACGGATGATGGACACGCCGACCTCGTTGTCGGTGGAACGACCGGTGACCAGCGCCGGCTCGATGCCGAAGCGCTCGCGCAGCAGGCTGACGCCGCCCCAGGCGCCTACCGGGTCGTTGGCGCACAGCACCACTGCCGAGAGCGACTTGCGGACCTCGGGGTCGCGCAGGATCGCCTCGACGCCGTAGGCGCCCATGATGCCGTCGCCCAGCTCGAACACGATCAGGTCCGGGCGGGTGTCCGCCATGCGCGTCAGCATGGTGCGCGCCAGCCGCGGGCCGTTGCCCGGCGCGGTGGTGACCACGCCGAAGTCGGTGAAGATCGAGGTGGCGCGCGCGCCGGCGTCCTCCATGGCGAGGATGTCGCGACGCAGCGACACGCCGGTCGCCTTGAAGGCGGCCACCCGGTAGCCGTAGTGCGAGAAGCGGCTGATGATCGCGGCGGCAGCGGCGGTCTTGCCGGCGTCCATGCAGGTGCCGGCCAGCGCGATGGTGGGGATGCCGCGGGTGTCGACCGGCGGGTCGGCCGGCAGTGGCAGGCTGCCGACCCTGGCCGGCGTGCCGATGCGCTCGCCGAGATAGGGGAAATGCAGCACGGTGCCGAGCACGCGGCACTCGAAGGGCTGGCCGCGGTCGCGGTTCACCGAGTCGCAGATGCCCATCACGCCGCCGAGGTTGAGCAGGTTGATCGAGTCGCCCGGCGCGAGCTTTTCCGGGATGTGGCCCGAGTAGCCGAACAGCGCGTGGCGGTGGCCGAGCGCCCCGACCACGATGTCGCCGCGCTTGACCTGCGCCATCCGTCCCGAGGTCAGCTCGAGGGTGTTGTAAGTGGACTTGTCCGACAGCACCTGCACCGCGATCACCACGCCTTCCTCGCAGGGGATCTCGGCCGAGATGCGCAGCTCGCGGCCGAGCTTGCAGCTTTGCGCCACCGAGGCGATCTTGTCGACCACCAGCGAGCGCATCCGCTCAGCCCCCCGCCCGGGTGTGCAGCATGCCGGCCAGCGCCTTCATGCGCGACAGGCCGAGCGCGTCGGCGGCGCTCCACTCGCCGGCCGACTCGCCGTACTTGCCCCTGCTCGCCGCGAGCAGCGAGTGCGGCGAGCTCACGCCCTCGATGAACAGCACGCCGGGCCGCAACAGCAGTTGCACCTCCCCGCTGACGCGCGCCTGCGAAGAAGCCAGCAGCGCCTCGATGTCGCGCGCCGCCGGCTCGAGGTGCTGGCCCTCGTGTACCAGGTCGCCGTAGATCAGCGACAACGGTTCCTTGAGTTTCTGCTGCGCCCCGGTCAGGGTCAGTTTCTCCAGCTCACGGTGCGCGCACAGCAGCGTCTCGGCGGCCGGTGCCTCGAAGGCCACGCGCCCCTTGGTGCCGAGGATGGTCTCGCCGAGGTGGATGCCGCGGCCGATGCCGTAGGGGCCGGCCAGCGCCTCGAGACGCTCGATCAAGCTCACCGGGTCGAGAGACTCGCCGTCCAGCGCCACCGGCACGCCGCGCTCGAAGCCGATGCGGTGGCGGCTCGGGGGACGCGGCGCGTCGAAGGCGCCGGCGGTCACCACCCAGGCGCTCTCGGGAATCGATTCTCGCGAGTCGAGGGTTTCCCGCCCGCCGATCGTGGTGCCCCACAGGCCGCGGTTGATCGAGTAGGCGCCACCACCGGATGGCACCGGCAGGCCGCGTTCCTTGAGCCAGTCCACCTGTGCCTCGCGCTTCCAGCCGTGATCACGCACTGGCGCCAGCACCTCCAGGCCCGGGCGCAGCGTGCGCAGCGCGACCTCGAAGCGCACCTGGTCGTTGCCGGCCGCGGTGCTGCCGTGCGCGACAGTGTCGCTGCCCAGCGCGGCGGCCTGCTCGGCGACCATCCTGGCCTGCAGGCCACGCTCTGCACCGACGCACAGCGGGTAGAGCTGGCCGCGCCGCACATTGCCGAACACCAGGTACTTCAGTACCGAGTCGAAGAACTCGCGCCGTGCGTCCACAGTGAGGTGCCGCGCGGCGCCCAGCGCGAGCGCGTGCGCCTCGAGTGCCGCGGTGTCGACGCCGCCGCCGGTGTCCACCGTGACGGTGATCACCGGGCGGCCGAGCGTCTCCTTGAGCCAGGCCACGCAGAACGAAGTGTCGAGGCCGCCGGAGAAGGCGAGCAGGACGGGCTTGCCGCCCGCCGGGGTTGGGGCGCTCATCGCGGGCATTACCTCGGGAAGACCTTGTTGAGCCGCGCCAGGAGTGACTGCTGGCCGCGGGCGGAGGCGGTGGCGACGAAGATCGTGTCGTCACCGGAGATCGTGCCGACCACTTCGTTCCAGCCGGCCCGGTCGACGGCCACCGCGACGCTCTGCGCGGCCCCGACCGAGGTGCGGATGATCGTCAGGTTGGCTCCGGCCGTCGACCAGCCGGCGACGAAACCGGCCAGCGGCCGGAAGTTGGCGGCCGGGCCGCCGAGATTCTGCGGCGCCAGGTAACGTTCGCCGACCTTGGCGACGCCGAGGTCGCGCAGGTCGCGGCTGACGCTCGACTGGGTGGCATCGAAGCCCTGCGCCGCCAGCAGCTCCACCAGCTCGGACTGGCGGCCGACACGATGCTGGCGGAGCAGATCGAGGATCGTCTCCCGGCGGGCGTGCTGTCGCGCATTCAATGTAGGCATCGGGACCGGCCCTGGTTGGATGGCTAAAAATGCGCATTATTTGAACTTCATGCGCATGGATTGTCAAGCCTCGTCGCACCCGGATCGGCCCTGTACACTGCCGCCTCCCCCCACCGCAGGAGGGGCTTCAGCCCCGACCTGAAGAGTCCCGACCCATGAGCCTCTTACTGGAATCAGTCGAGCGGGAAACCGCGCCCGAGCCCACCGCCAGCGTGATCTGGCTGCACGGCCTGGGTGCGGACGGCTACGACTTCGATCCGATCGTGCCCGCACTGCGACTGCCGGGCGGCCCCGAGGTTCGTTACGTGTTTCCGCACGCGCCCGTCCGGCCGGTGACCATCAACGGCGGCGTGGAAATGCGCGCCTGGTATGACATCGTTGCCATTGCGCGCGGCGCGCAGGAGGACGAACCGGGCATTCGCGAGAGCGGCGAGGGCATCGCAGCGCTGATCCGGCGCGAAGCAAAACGTGGCATCCCGCCGGGGCGCGTCGTGCTGGCGGGCTTCTCGCAGGGAGGCGCGATCGCGCTGCACGCCGGATTGCGTTACCCGGAGAAACTGGCCGGCATCATCGCCTTGTCGACGTACCTGCCGCTGCGCGCCGCTGCAGCGGAGTTCCACGCGGCCAACACCGACACGCCGCTGTTCATGGCGCATGGCACCCTCGATCCGGTGGTGCCGGCGGTGCTCGGCCAGGAAAGCGCGGCGTTCCTCGCCGGACGCGGTTATGACGTCAGCTTCAGGAGCTATGTGATGCCGCACTCGGTCTGCCCACAGGAAGTCGAGGACATCCGCCGCTGGCTGGGCCGCGTGCTGGACGATGCTGGAGCGGCTTCAGCCGCGACGGGTCGCGGCTGAAGCCGCTCCTACGCCCAGTTCCTGGCGGAAGAACTCCAGCTCGGCTTCCAGCGCCGCCTGGATGTTCTCGGCCCGGCGGAAGCCGTGGCGCTCCTCGGGAAACTCCAGGTAGGCAGTGGGGATGCCGGCCGAGTTGAGTGCGGCGTGCATGGCGCGGCTCTGTTCGGGCGGCACGATGCGATCCTGGCCTCCCTGGAAGAAGATCACCGGGCAGCGAATGCGCGCCGCATGGTTGAGCGGCGAGCGCTCTTCGATCCGCCGCCGTGTCGCGGGGTCGTCGGCGGGGCCGAGCAGCCAGCGGTCGTAATTCGCCTCGAACTTGTGGGTGGTGGCGAACATGCCGCTCAAATCGCCGATGCCGTAATAGCTCGCACCGGCGCGAAATGCGCTGCTGAATGCCAGCGCGCACAGCACGGTGAAACCTCCGGCGCTGCCACCGCTGATCAGTGCCGCGCTCGCGTCGGCCAACCCCTGTCGCGCCAGGAATGCCACGCCCGCGACGCAGTCCTCGACATCGGACACCCCCCAGCGACCGTAGAGGCTCTCGCGGTAGGCACGGCCGAAACCGGTGCTGCCGCGATAGTTCACATCGAGCACCGCGAAACCCCGGCTGGTCCAGAACTGCAGCCGGGCGTCGAACGCGGTGGAGGCGGCCGATGTCGGGCCGCCATGAACCTTGACGATCACCGGCGGTGCGGCGCCGGGCGGACCGACATACATCGGGTTGGTCGGCGGATAGTAGAGGGCGTGGGCATGTTCGCCGTCGCCGCTGGGATACGAGACCGGCTGCGGGCGGGATATCCATGCCTCGTCGAGCGGCAGCGGTCCGCTGTCGGCCACCAGCCGCGGCCGGAAGCCTGGCGCATCCAGTGCATAGAGCCCGGTCGGCCGGTCCGCCGCGCCGGCCAGCACGATCGCTTCCTTGCCGTCGGTGGCGAGGTGCTCGATCGCGTCAAGGTGCCATGGCAGTCGAACGGGCAGCCCGGGACCGAACTGCAGCAGCTCCCAGCTGCCGTCGCGGGTCATGCCGCCGAGCAGGCCGCCGGCCACCTCTCCCCAGATGGACTGGCCGAACACCCACTGCGGCAAGCCGCCCTCCGAGTCCATCTCGGTGAGGCGCTCGTGCCCGGCTCCATGCCGCCACGCATAGTGATTCCACCAGCCGTCCGGATCCGCCACGAAGCCCAGCCTGCCGTCACGCAACCACTCGGGCTGGAACACCGAGACCCGCGGGCCGCCCGCCACGCGCGCCGGGTCGACCGGTCGGCCTGCGCTGTCGAGACGCGCAACCACGAGTTCGGTGCCATCCCAGGGAAGATTCGGGTGATTCCAGGTCAGCCAGGCCAGCCTTCCGCTTTCGGGGTCGAGCCGCAGCGAGGCATAGAAATCCTCGCCCGCGACCAGCGTCTCGACGCTGCCGTCATCGCCGATCGCGACAATCGAGTTGCGCGGTTCGGAACCGGCGTCATGGTCTTCGCAGACCGCCAGCAGCCTGGGCCGCAACGGGTCGCGCACCAGGTCGGCATAGCGTCGCGCGTCGGCGGGTGTCAGGCGGCGTATCGCGCCCGCCGGATCGCGGTGCCAGACGGCCTGGTCCTCGTCGTTCACGAACCACGCCTCCTGCCTGGCGACGCAGTAGCTGCCACCGCCATACTCATGCACGCGGCTGCGGGCACTGAAAGGCGGCGGGGTCAGGTCCATCCTGCGACCGCGCAGATCCTGCACCAGCACGGTGCGGCCGCCATCGGCCGGACGCAGCTCCAGCCAGGTGAACACATCGCCGGCGCGGCGCGGCTGGTAGATCCGGATGCCCGTGCGGGCCACCTGCGCCGCGTCCAGCGGCGAGTCCCAGCTGCCGAATGGCGCCTGGCGGGGCTTCATGCCGCCGCCCTGCGAATCGGAAAGGCGAAACTCGACTCTCCGGTGCAGTCCCCGGAGGCATCAAAGCGACGTTCGGTGAAATCCATCTCGCCGTCCTCAGTCAGTCGAATCACGGTTGAACAGCGCGTGCCGTAGCGCGGGCTGACGATGAACGGCGCGGACAGCAGCCGTTCCCACTCCGGCCCGATGCCAGTCTCGGGAAGATCGCCGTCGGCCGCGGGTTCGCGGTCAGCGAGTATCTGCAACAGTTCCGTGGTCGGGGCACCGGCCGGCAGCAGCGCCTCGAATCTCTGCCGGGTGCGCCGCAGTTTCGGCCAGGGCGTGTCCAGCAGGTGATTGGACAGGCCATACACGCCGGGGGCAAGCGTCTCCGGGCCGCGGTCGCGATTCGAGACGTAGACCAGTGCGTCGGGGCTGCCGATCAGCAGGTTGAAGCCGCCATAGTGGCGACCGCGCGCGCTCAGGCTGCGGGCGAACGATTCCGGCGAGTCACTGCCGGCGAGATACGCCGTCACCAGCTCGCCGCGTGAACGCGGCCCGCGGCCCTCCTCGAGCGGCTCGCGATAGTTGGTGACCACTGCGAATCGGCCGGAGCGTTGTGCACCGAGCCAGCTTCCGCCAGCGCGCAGGTCGCGGCCGCCGAGCGTTGCCTCGTCCCACCATCCGGCCGCCGCCGCCGGCCGGTCGTGGAACTCGTCGCGGTTGCCCGCCAGCACCAGTCGGTACCCAGGAGTGCACTGCCAAGCGACGACCAGGAGGCACACGGAGCTCAATGCTCCACCGGAAGGGGGACGGCGAGCACCAGTGGCGGCGGCGTACTGCCGCCAGCCGCACCGTAGCGTTGCCAGGCGGCGTTGGCGACCAACAGTAAATGGTCCCCGGCCACCACTCCGAGCGCCGGCTCATCGAATTGCGGAAGCGCCGAAGCGAGCACCCGTGCCGCACGGATACGCCTGCCGTCGTGCGAGATCCGGAACGCGATGACCCGATGCGGCGAAAACCCGTTCTGCACGCCGACCAGCCACTCGCCCCACCGGTACAGCCCGTCGATCCCGTAAGTCGTCACCTGCGGTGGGGTGGTGAGGCGCTCGCTGTGGCCGTCGGACTTGCGAATACGGAAGATCCCGCCGCGGTAATCGGCGACGAACAGGTGGTGCGGCCCGGCGGGAGCCATGCCTTGTGGAGAAACCAGCAGGCCGCGAGAGACGAGCTCCACGTAGTGGCAGCCCTGGGGATCCAGGTGCAGCACGCGGCCCATGCTGTCGGATACCCAGACGCCATCGTTGGCCGGCAACAGGTCACCGAACACTGCCGGGCCCGGCGACGGGCAGTGAACGACAAGCGCCCCGTCCGACAGCCGATAGCCATTGACGGCAGCACGACCGTGCGCATCCGGCAGAGCCGTGATGGCTTCCTCGACGGCGCTGGTCGCGACCCACAACAGCTCGCCCTCGACAGCCATGCCCATGACGCCCCAGAGACGCGCAGGGTCGGCCCCGGCGAAAATCGACCGACCGTGTTCGGGGTGGAACTGCAGGATCACGCCCCTGCGGACGCTGCCGAGAAACAGCGTGCCGCTCGCCAGGTCGATGGCGATGCCCTCCGGCAGGAATCCCGTCTCATCGTCGGCAAGCAGGTACACCTCCGCCTCGCCGGCAGGCAGAGCGTTCGCCTCGAACCGCGCCGCGACCAAGTGAAAGCGGGGGTCCTCGGTCAGCGATGGAAACGCCTCCGCGTCGGCCGCAAATGCAAGGCCCATCGCTGCAAGCCGCTCGAGCATCTCGAGCGCTGCCTGCGGTCGTGACAGGCGTGCTTCGGCAAGCGCCAGATTGTACAGCATCTGGGGATAATCCGGCCGCAGCTCGAGGGCCTGCCCCACTGCGGCGGCGAAGGCTGGCATGTCGTCCTGCTGCCATGCCGCGACCATCCGTCGATGGACCTCAGCATAATGTTCGGCCGCCGCAGCGGCCCCCGGCGCGTGTAACAGCGCGAGCACCACAAGCATCGCCCGGCCTGCAATGCCCCGAATCAAGCTTCCGGCCTGGCGATCCACGGCGCTCCCTCGGCCTCCATGGCCAGCCGGCGTCCGGGGGCCGCGTCGAACCAGTCCTCGATCAGCCGATAGGCGATCGACACCGCGGTCGGCATCAGCACGCGTCCCGCCGCGATCTCGTCGCGGCTGACCCAGAGCGCATCCTCGAGTTCACCGTCGCGCAGAGTGATCTCCTCGCTGGACGGCTGCGCGGTGAAGCCGAGCATCAACGAGGAAGGGAACGGCCATGGCTGGGAGCTGTGGTAGTCCACCTCGTGGACTCTGACCCCGGTTTCTTCCAGGACCTCGCGGCACACCGCCTGCTCGAGACTCTCGCCCGGCTCGACGAAGCCGGCAATGGTCGAGTAGCGGTCCGCCGGCCAGGAGGCCTGGCGACCGAGCAGGCAGCGTTCCTGGTCCGCGACCAGCACGATGATCGCCGGATCCACGCGCGGAAAATGCTTGGCGTCGCACCTGGGGCAGCATCGCACGTGACCGGCCTCGACGCTGCCCGTCGGGGTGCCGCAGCGACCGCAGAAGCGATGTCGCTCATGCCAGACCATCATGGCCCGGGCGTAAGCCAGCAGTGCCGCCTGGTCCGGCGCCATGCGGTGGCCCAGGCCGCGAACCTCCTCGAATACGCCCGGCAGGACAGGTGGCGTGTCGCCGTCCAGGCCGGCTGCAAAACAGGGGGCGTCACGCCAGTGGCCGAGCAGCACGATATCGGCTGGGGGCTGATGCGCGGCGATCACATCCCAGGACAGCAGCACGGGTTCGGGCGGGTCGCCGGCGCTGACCAGGTTGCGGCGCTTCCAGACGGCCAGATACCGGCCGCGTTCGCGGGCGGTCGACAACCAGTCCGTGTCGTTGCGGCGCCCTCCAAGCCGTTCCAGCGGAGTGTCGGCGAGGAAGTTACTGCGTCGCCGGCTCATTCCGCGCTGAAATCCAGCGGTCGCGCCGTGACCACCATGCCGTCGGCATCGGCGTACAGGTGCGCTCCGGGTCGGAAGGTGACCCCGGCAAAGCTCAGCGATACATCGCGCTGGCCGTCGCCGCGTTTCTGGCTCCTGAGCGGGATCGTGCCCAGTGCACGGACGCCGACCTGCAAGCCATTGATGGCCTCGGAATCCCGTATGCACCCGTTGATCACGATGCCCTTCCAGCCGTTCTTCACCGCCAGCTCGCCGAGCTGGTCGCCGAGCAGCGCGCGCCGCAACGAACCGCCGCCGTCCACCACCAGGATGCGACCGTCTCCCGGCTCGCCGAGGGCCTCGCGGACCATCGAGTTGTCCTCGTAGCACTTCACCGTGGCGATCGGTCCGTCAAAGGCCACCAGCCGGCCATAGGCACGGAACAGGGGCTCGAGCACGTGCAGGTCCGGCTCGTGCCGGTCGCACAGGTCGGCAGTGTAACGGGGCATGCAGACTCCGCGGGCGGCGTTGGCGCCATTCTACGATGCCGGCGCGCCCGGTGCCGGCGCATTGGGTCCAATGCGGCGAGCGAGGGCTGCCCCGCTCGCAGGCTCCCGTCGGCCCAACACGCGGCATGCGGGGCATCGGCGGCGGTCGAGGGCCAGCGCGTCCTGCACGTAGAAGGCAGGACAGGCGCTGCAGTCGAGCAGCAGCAGATGCTCGCGGCCGGCCAGTGCGCCGAGCAGGCTCCAGGCATGCTCGAAGCTGATCACGCTGTGCGGATGTGCCGCGCGAAACGCCTCGTAGGCGTCACAGAAGCCCTGGCCGAAGGCCAGGTGGTCGCCAGGGAGCGAGGCTTCCGTGACGAGATTCGGCAGGATGCGCACCAAGCCCCAGGCCGCGAACACATGGACGAGCAGCGATGCCTCGGCCTGTACCCACGGGTTGCGGACGAAGAACTCGATACTGCTAGGCGACTTGCCCCGGTGCCTGGTGAAGGGCCTGGCTTCACGGTGCCTGAAGTAGGTGGCAAACAGCTTCCGCACCCGGTCCTGTGAAAAGCCGGTGCACTGCGTGATGATGTGGGTGCGGGCCTCGTGACGGATCAGCCGGATGGCCAGATCGAACTGGGCACGTTCGCCCGCGTAGCGGTCGTCGATCGCTCTCATGGTCGCTCCCTCCCTCGGCAGACCAGTCTCGGGCAAGGCCGGCGTGGACAACAATGCCGTATTTGGGCTATAATTACCATATATAGCATACTCGTCCACTTTCTGCGTGGACCGGACGGTTATTCTCCCGCCACACAGGCGGCCGGGACCGATAGGCTCTCTTGGGCCTGGGGGATAGGCATGAAGTCCGATACCGCCATGATGGGCAGCGATCTTGCCGAGCTGAACGAGGGATTCCTCGCCCTGGCGGTCGGAGGCGAGGCGCTGGGCCTGTCGGACGAGGTGCTGGCGCGATTGACGGGGCTTTCATCGCTGCGGCGCCAGCGGCTGGCCGCCGTCCCGTTTGCGCTGTTCAGCTTCGGATTCGAGGATCGCGACTGCTGGACCAGGATGCTGTCTCCAGGAGTGCGCGAGCTGTGCGCGACGGCGGCCGTCGCATCGCCCCAGGTCGAGCGATTCACGCTGCTGGCGCTGACCTTCATCCGGGCGTTGGCGCGCTGGGCGCCACAACGGGCCTCCGCCTGCGTCGGCCTGCCATGGGACACGCGCGAGCGGCTGGCGGCATTCCGGATCGGCGAGCTGGGCCTGGTGGCGTCGCTGGCCGCGGTGCGGCTGCGTGGCCGTCTCGCCGGCGACGAGACCTGGTGGATCAGGCTGCTGCTCGCCTGCGAGCGCGCAGACGAGCGTCAGCTCGGAATGCTCGGCGATTTCGGCATGCAGTGGACGATCCGCCGCGCGCTGCAGCTGGAAAAGCCGCCACGGCCGGTGGGCGGATTCCGGCGCTGAGTCAGTCGCGCGGTGGCAGCAGCTGGCAGCTCGCCTGGGCGATTGCCAGCACCCTTGCCCTGGGATCCAGCACCCGCGCCGAGAGGTACAGGCAGCGCTTGGTGGTCTCCTCGACCCGGCCCTCCACTTCCACGTAATCCGTATCGGGCGCGACGGGCCGCAAGTACTGGGTGGAGAGCTGCAGCGTCACGCTCGGTGGCGCGACCAGGTAAGACAGCGGACCGAGCGTGTTGTCGATCGCCGCGGCGAGAAAGCCGCCCTGCATGTAGCCGAGCGGATTCTGATAGCGCGGCTCGACCGGGAAGCGCGCCACCAGCCGCTGCTGTTGCTCGTCGTAAGCCGTGAATTCGCCTTTCATCTCGACGAAACAGGGTGGCGGAATCTTCAGGCTGCCGGTGCCCGCGCGTGCCCGCAGGATCCTGTAGATGCGGTGGTTCAGGCTGTCTTCGGCCATCGGAAGTCCCTTGCTGGCGTCGCGGCCGATGTTAGCGCGGAACGCCTGGCCGGGCTCCAGCCGTAGGAGCGGCTTCAGCCGCGACGCCCCCCGCGGAAATCGCGGCTGAAGCCGATCCTGCAGGAATTGATCCTACAAGAGCGGCTGCCACAGGCTAAAATGGCCCACTTCGCCGGCCAGCCGGCCGTCCCCCCGCGGTCCGATCAGTCCGGCCGCAGGCAGGTGCATGAAGGCCCTCGAACTCAGCAAGCTCAGCAAGGTCTACCCGAACGGCATCCAGGCGCTGCAGGGCATCGACCTGGCCGTCGAGGAGGGCGACTTCTTCGCGCTGCTCGGGCCGAACGGCGCCGGCAAGAGCACCACCATCGGCATCGTGACCTCGCTGGTCACCAAGACCGGCGGCACGGTCAAGGTGTTCGGCCACGACATCGACCGCGACTTCTCCGCCGCCAAGGCCTGCATCGGCCTGGTGCCGCAGGAGATCAACCTCAACCAGTTCGAGAAGGTCGAGAACATCGTGGTTACACAGGCCGGCTACTACGGCCTGCCGCGCAGGCTGGCATTGAAGCGTGCCGAGAAGTACTTGACCGAATTGCAGCTCTGGGACCGGCGCAAGGACATCGCGCGCTCGCTGTCCGGCGGTATGAAGCGACGGCTGATGATCGCCCGCGCGCTGGTCCACGAACCGCGCCTGCTTATTCTCGACGAGCCGACCGCCGGCGTGGACATCGAGATCCGCCGCTCGATGTGGGCCTACCTGCGCAAGGTCAACACGGAGGGCGTCAGTATCATCCTGACGACCCATTACCTCGAGGAAGCCGAGAACCTGTGCCGCAACGTGGCGATCATCGACCACGGCCAGATCATCGAGCACGACCGCATGAGCCGCGTGCTGAGGAAGCTGCATATGGAGACCTTCGTGCTGACGCTGGAGACCGAGTTGTCCGCCGCGCCCGTGCTGGGCGACTTCACGGTGCGGCTGATCGATCCGGCCACCCTGGAAGTGGACGTCGAGAGCCGCCAGCGGATCAACGACCTGTTCGGGGCGCTGACCGCGGCGGGCCTGCAGATCGCCTCGATGCGCAACAAGGCCAATCGCCTGGAGGAGCTGTTCATCCGGCTGGTCGACAAGCAGGGCGCCGGCCAGGCCGCCTGAGGAGCAGCGATTTGGATCTTCGCTCGCAATGGCACGCTTTCTCGACTCTGGTCGCCAAGGAATACCACCGCATCGTGCGGATCTGGATCCAGACGATCCTGCCGCCGGCGATCACCATGACGCTGTATTTCATCATCTTCGGCAGCCTGATCGGCAGCCGCATCGGCCAGATGGACGGCTACGGCTACATGCAGTTCATCGCGCCGGGGCTGATCATGATGTCGGTGATCACCAACTCCTACGGCAACGTGGTCAGCAGTTTCTTCGGCGCCAAGTTCGGCCGCCACATCGAGGA
>CAZOSZ010000065.1:0-2981 GCA_964582505.1 uncultured Ectothiorhodospiraceae bacterium
GGCTGGCGGGGTGGTGCCTGCGGTCGCGGCCGGTTCTCCGCCAGCCAGGCGTCCAACTCGCGACGTGCCTGGACGGCCTCGTGGGCCGCCACCACCACGATCCAGGCGCCGCCCAGGTCGTGCACCACCGGCCGCAGGCCGACCGCCTCCAGCACCAGCGCCGCTTCACTGCAGGCCCGGCGGTTATCGGCGCGGAATACGGTCTCGGGCGAGGCGGAGCTGGAGTCCATCCGCGCTATCCTCGTCGTGCAGGGAGCCAGACTCAATGTGCCGTGAGGGCCCGCCCGACGCCGGGCGGCAGGGGGACATGAAGTGGGCTGGATGAATTCATGTCATTTCTTGTCGCTAAATCCTCTTAATTTCGTCAATCATGCAGTGAAAGTACAAGAAATGACGTCTTCATGACGCGCCCTCCGGTCGTGGCGTGGGATTCCGAATTCTGCTATGCTGCGATGCAACAGACCGAAACGAGGAGATCGCCGTGCGTCCGGCCCGGGTATTCGACCTGGCCTACAGCGAGGCGCTGACGCTTCCGGACGGCGGCGTGATGCGTCTCAGGCTGGCGCGCCCGGAGGACCGTGAAGGCATTCTCGAGGCCTTCCAGCAGCTCTCTACGGAGACACGCGTGCAACGATGGCTCTATCCCAAGGCCCAGCTCAGCGATCAGGAACTCGATGAGCTGGTCTCTGTGTCCGACGAGGACCACGGCGCAATCGTCGCGATCGAGCTGGCCGCCGACGGCAGCGAGAAGTCGGGCATCGGCATGGGACGCTTCGTGCGGGATCCCGAGCGCCCGGACGGCGCGGAGATCGCCATCACCCTGGTCGACCGCTGGCAGGGATTTGGCATCGGCCGCATCCTGCTGCACCGCATGCTCGCCATGATGAGCGAGCGCGGCATTGGGTACGTCGAGGGCCGCCTGCACATCAGCAACCGCCGCATGCGCCAGTTGCTCGAGCCTTACGTGCCCAAGGGCGGATTCCAGCGCGAGGACTCGACCCTGGTATTTCGCTTCCCGGTGCCCGCGCCGGACGATCCGCTGATGGCGCAGCTTGCGCGCAATGCCGCCGCCGTGGTGCGAATGTTCCGGCGCATGGCTGAAGGCGCGCTGGTGGTGCCGCTGGAGCTTGCGGAAAAGCGGCTCGAGTCGCTGGCGCCGAGGGCCCTGCTGGAGGCGCTGCGGCGCAAGGACAGCGAGTCCGACTGAGGCCCGTCAGGCGCTTGCCAAGGCCCTGACAGGCAGCGGCCGGAGCGGTCTTGCGCCTCTCCGGCCGCCGGACCGCCCACGTGGCGGCCCCGTGCGCGGGCGAGGGATTGCCTAGCGCACTGCGATCTTGTGACGGCTGACCTTGGTGGCCTTCGGGATGACCAGCTCGAGGATGCCGTCCTTCAGTTCGGCCTTGGCCTTGTCACCGATCACGTCCATTGGCAGCGGAATGGTCCGCTCCATGGCGCCCCGGGTCATCTCGGCACGATAGAGGTGCTCGGATTCCTCCTTCTCCGACACCTCGCGATGCACCGCGATGGTGAGGAAATCATCCGCAATGGTGATGTCCAGTTCGTCCTTCTTCACACCCGGGAGTTCGGCGCGAATCAGCAGCTCGTTGTCGTGGTCCACCATGTCGATCCGCGGGAACTTCATTTCGAAGCCCTCGAGTTCGGCAAGCAGCGGACGCCTCCATCCAAGCGGCTCCATCCAGGGACGCGAGAAGAGATTTTCGATGAACTCCTCCACGCCCAGCAGGGGCCTGCCTATCCGCGCGACGCTCCCGGAGCCTTTCCCGACAACCTTCGGGGTCAGCTCGCGTGTCGTCGACATACTCATTACCTCCCATGGGAACTGTGGCCTCGGGGAATTTCCCTTGACCATCTATCAATTTAGTCCCTGGATCGGTGCGCAACATCGGGGAATGACCGCATTGACCGGGCTCGGCCCGGAGCCCCCGGCCGCGCTGTGCAAGGCCAGAAATTTCCGTGGCTTGCGTTGCTTTGTGCGGCGTTTCAGCGATCGATCCGGGCGCGCTGCTGCCGCCCGCGCAGCGAGTGCTCCAGGGCCTCGATCGCCTCGAGCACGGGCCCCGCGCCAATCGCCCCGACCAGGTGGCGCTCGATGCTGATGGCCTCCTCGCCGGGGACCGGATAGCCGAAGAAAAAGCTGGGCGTGGCATCGACGCGGTGCGCCATGGCGCGCGCTGCGCCGTCGCGCACCGCTTCAAGCAGGTGCCCGGCTTCGACACACGCGGCGAGGCTGGTCAGGTCGAGGCCGGTCGCCTCGGCCAGAGGCGAGAGCTCGAGCGGGCCCTCGCGCGGGAACTCCGTGTCGATCAACAGCGCCCGGTGAACGCGCCAGTAGCCGCCCTGCATGCCGGCGCAGCGTGCCACCACCGCATCGCGCTCGGCGTCCGCTCCGAGCAGCGGCAGTTCGATTGCCAGGTAACGGACCCGCCCGGGCTCGATGTAGCGCTCGCGGATCTGGTCGAAGGCCGCGCGGGCCTGGCGAGCGCAAAAGCTGCAGCGGTAGTCGACGAACTCGACCACCACGATCGGCGCATCGGCGGCGCCGAGCGACGCGATCCCGGCGCCCGGCTCGAAGCGGGTGGAAATGCTGTCGCTCGCAGGCCCCTGCGCGGCGACGACCGCACAAGCCAGGCTCGCCAACGTCACTGCAAGCGCGCGCATCGGCAGCCCTCGTGAAACGGGGCGGTGGCCGCCACGGCACCACCGCCCCGCGAGTGGGTCCCCGGTGAAGCCTACTTGCAGGTCTTCGCCCCGGGTTTGCCGGTGCACTTGTTGGAGCAGCACTCGGAATGGGCGCTACATGCTCCACCTGGCGGCAGGAGAGTGCAGCTACCGCCGCCGCCGCCACCACCACCACCACCACCACCAGCGTTCAAGTGGTCGAGGGCCGCCTTGGCCCGCACCAGACCCCAGCCGTAAGTGTTGTCGCGGCCGGCGGCGCCCAGGTCCTCGGCCGTTGCCGC
>CAZOSZ010000065.1:3081-12483 GCA_964582505.1 uncultured Ectothiorhodospiraceae bacterium
GTGCCCCGCTGGATCAGGCAGACCTTGCCGGACGCGCCGGTGCAGCTCGAGGTCGCGAGACCGCAGTCGACCAGCGCGCCGGTGCCCGACGTGTTCGGCGAGCCCTCCATTCCTACGACCTCATAACCCGTGCCGCTGACAGCCAGGCTCTCCTCGGTCCCGGTTCCTGTGGGAACCGTAGAGCGCACCGCCACGCCGGGCGCCGCCAGCTCCACCTGGCTGTTGCGCTGGGAGAAGCTCGCCGCCACCTTGGCCGAATCGACCGCGGCCACCGAGATCACCGAGGTATAGGAGGCGGGATAGGAGAGCTGCGTGTTGCCGCTGTTACCCGCGGCGGCAACGGACAGCACGCCGGCGTTGTACGCGTCGTTGAAGGCATTCTCCTCGGTGGTGCTGCGGCAGAGATTGCCGTTGCAGCCGAGGCTCATGCTGACCACGTTGGCGCCGGCGCTGCGGCACGTGTTGAGCGCGTGGACCAGGTTCGAGGAATAAGTCCACGAACAGTTGTTGCCGAAGACCTTGACGATGTGGAGGTTGATGTTTTTGTTGGGCAGGACGCCGACCACGCCGACGCTATTGTTCACGGCGGCGACTGTGCCGGCCACGTGCGTGCCGTGGGCGCATCCGTCCACGGACCAGTCTCCGGTGCCGCTGTCGTTGGTGCCCGTTACCGTGCCCGAAGGCAGGTCCTCGTGCTTGAGGCTGTAGCCGGAGTCGATGATGCAGATCTTCCGGTTGCCGGCATTCGAATCACTCACCTGGTCCGCCTGGACCATGCCAATGCCGTACGGCGTCGTCTGCGCCATGGGGTAGCGCGGCGGATCCACCTCGATGTACGCGATGCTCGGGTGGTTGCGCAGCCCGGCGAGCGCCTGCGCCGGAATCCGCGCGGCCACCGCGTTTTGCGGCCCGAGTTCGACGAGCAGCTCGGCCTGCGCGCCGCGCAAGGCCACCAGCCCCTGCGGGGCCTTGCCTTCATTGAACTTGACGATGAATCGATCGGGGTCGAAACCGTGTGTCTGGGCGAGGCTGGCTGCGCTGAACAGCAGCGCAGCCGCGAACAGCACACCCGGCAACAGGGAAACAGTCCGGCCGGCGGCCGGCATATTCGTGGTCTTCATGACAACTCCTCCCGCGAGGGATCGCACGCGGTCTGGCGCCGCGTAGCGCTTGAGTCTGCCACCAATGCGGGGCCGAAGCGAGCCCCCGGTTGACATAAGCCCCGGGCCGGCTCAGGAGACCTCGGCACCGCGCTCCGGCAGCGGCGCCTGGCTCCGGCCCGGCGGACACAGGAATGGCGTCCCGCTGCGGGCCGCGTGATAGGGATAATCGACATCCCCGGCCTGCAGGCGGATATAAATCCCGGGCGTCAGCACCTGCAGGTACATCGCTCCCGGCTCGGGACAGCCGAGCGAGGAATCCGCCCAGGTCACGGCGCGCGCCTCCAGCACCTGGATGGCGCCGGCATCGACATCGAGCCTTGCGGCCAGGTCGGACACGGCCTCAGCCGTCTGGCGGTCCAGCTCCATGAAAGCCTCCCGGGTGAGGGGCGCGTCCGGCGACGGCGGTTCGGCCGCCGGCACCGGCGAAACGTCCGGCGCGGGCTCGTCGTCGTTCGCCACGCAGGCCGCCAGGCAGAATGCCAGCGGCAGCCACGGCCATGCACGCCTCATGCCTCCCGCCCCGGCCACCCGTTGATCCTCGAGCCATCCCCCGCGGCATGCTCCAGCACGCGCGGGTCCATGATCCGCCGCCACAGCGGCGGCACCATCGCCACCAGGAACATGCCGAAATACCCCGTGGGCAGCTGCGGCGCCTCGTCGAAATGCCTCAGCGCCTGGTAGCGGCGCGCCGGCCAGGCGTGGTGGTCGGAATGGCGCTGCAGCTGGTAGAGCACCAGGTCGAGGACCGGGACGAGGCCGTAGATCAGCAGCGGCGTGAGCCACATCAGCCACTCCCCGCCGAATGCCCGCCATGCCGCCAGGCTGGCCAGCGGCAGCATCGGCAACAACAGGGAGATCAACCAGAACGGACGTCGCCGATCGGTCCAGCCCGACAGTTCGCTCGCATACGCCGCCATGGGCCAAGTCTAGCTTGGAAAAAAGCGCCGTAGGAGCGGCTTCAGCCGCGACAGCCGATCGGGGCTGAAGCCCCTCCTACAGCAGGGGCAGCTTCAGCCGATGCGATACCATGAGCGTCCCCGCATCGGCCGACCCGTGACGGAGCCCGCGCCTTGAGCTTGATGGATCGACTGCTGACTGCAGGGTTCAGGCACAACAGCCGCCGGCTGACGCGCTTTGCGCGGCCGCAGCCCAGTGAGCTGCTGCCGCCGCCGGATCCGGCACGCAGCTACATGCTGTACCTGCACGTGCCGTTCTGCGCGGTGCTGTGTCCGTTCTGCTCGTTCCACCGCGTGTGCTTCGAGGAGGACAAGGCCCGCAATTACTTCAGCAGCCTGCGCCAGGAAATCCGCATGGCGCACCAGGCCGGTTATCGATTTTCCGACCTGTATGTCGGCGGCGGCACGCCGACCGTGATGCCCGCGGAGCTCGCCGAGACCCTCGAGCTGTTGCGCAAGCTGAGCCCGATCCAGAGCATTTCGATCGAGACCAACCCGGATGACCTGACGCCGGAAACCATGTCGCGGCTGCGCGACGTCGGCGTCACGCGGGTCTCGGTCGGCGTGCAAAGCCTCGACGACCGGCTGCTGAAGGAAATGGACCGCTACGAGAAGTACGGCTCGGCAGCGCAGGTCATGACGCGCCTCGAAGGAGCCCGCGGCTACTTCGAGACACTCAATGCTGACATGATCTTCAACCTGCCGCACCAGGATGAGAAGTCGCTGCTCGGCGACGTCGACCGACTGACGCGCGAGCTGCAGGTCGGCCAGGTCACTTTCTACCCGCTGATGAGCGCCGAGAGCACCATGCGCAAGATGCTCAGGACCATGGGCGAAGTGGATTTCGACCGCGAAGGGCGGATGTACCGGCTGATCCTCGACGCGCTGCCGGACAGCTACCGGCCGTCCTCGGCCTGGTGCTTCAACCGCGATCACGGCTCCGTGGACGAGTACATCATCGAGAACGAGGAGTACCTCGGGCTCGGCAGCGGTTCACTCAGTTACCTGGACGGCATCCTCTACTCCAGTACCTTCTCGCTCAATCATTACAACCGCCAGGTCGAGGCAGGCCGCTTCGGCATCAGCCGCCGCCAACCGCTGACGCGCCGCGACCGGCTGCGGTATTTCCTGCTGATGAACCTGTTCGGGCTGTCGCTGGACAAGCAGGTGGCCGAGGCGCGCTACCCGGGCTTTTTCCGCATGCTGGCGCCGGAGATTTTCGGCCTGAGACTGATGGGCGCGGTGCGCGACGAGGGCGAGCGGCTGCGTTTGACCCGTTACGGCATGCGGGTGTGGATCCTGATTATGCGGGAGTTTTTCATGGCCGTTTCCGATTTCCGCGACCTGATGCGGCACACCATTCGCGAAGAACTGGATTCGCCCGGCCCGCTGGAGACCCGTCTGCCCTCGCCCGATCTGCGGCCTCCGGGTACGCATTGACCCTGATGGCGGCTGTCCGGCCGCCCGGCAAAATTCAGCCTGTCTTATTGGGGACCTCAGCCGCGGGAATCCGGCTGAAATCGAACAGGAAACTCCACGGAGCTGGAGTTCCGCGGTCGCCAGATCGCGCTATTCGGATGACAGTCATGGCCAGACACCCGTTCCTCCTGATCCTTCCGCGCATCCTGCTCGCCGCCGCGGCCATCTCGCTGTTGGGCTCTGCGGTGAATGCCCAGGAGATCAACTGCCTGCGCTGCCACGACGAGGTGGAGCTGAAATCGTCCGCGCATCCGGAACTCGCGTGCCAGGAATGCCACACCAACGTGGAGCGGCCGCGGCACAAGAAGGAGGACCTCGCCGAGCTTGCGGGCGACGCGATCTGCGCGCAGTGCCATTCGGTGGCACAACGCGTATTGAGCCGCAGCGTCCATGCCGACCAGATCGGCTGCATGGACTGCCACGGCAGCGCCCACGAGATCATGCGCAACAACGACCTGCTGTCGCCCATGTCGCCGGCCGGCCAGGTGCAGGTCTGCGGCGACTGCCACGCTCAGCAACCGGGCAACGAAGGGCTGATCGAGGCCTTCATCGAGAGCGTGCACGGCCGCGGCCTGCTGCGCTCCGGCCTGGTCCACTCGCCGAGCTGCGCCACCTGCCACGGCGGCCACCGGGTCTTCGAGGTCGAGAACGAGCGTTCGCCGACCTCGCACAAGAACTCGCCGCAGATGTGCGGCGACTGCCACCGCTACATCCATGACGAGTGGCTGAACGTCAGCGCCCACGGCGCGGCATGGAAGGCAGGCAACACCGAGACCGCCGTGTGCACCGACTGCCATGCCTCGCACGCCATCGGCGACCCGACCATCGGCGCCACCCGTCTGCACATGGTCGACGAGTGCGGCGACTGCCACGGTGAGCTGTTCAGCACCTACCGCGGCGGCTTCCACGGCAAGGCCACCAATCTCGGCCTGCAGACCTCGGCGACCTGCTCGGACTGCCACACACCGCACAGCACGCTTGGCAAGGACGATCCGCGCTCGACCATCCATGACGACAACCGCCAGGCGATGTGCGGCCAGTGCCACGGCGACGTCACCATGGCCTTCGCATCCTTCAATCCGCACATCGACCCGAGCGACCCGGGCGACAATTTCTGGGTGTACCTCATCGCGATGGCGATGCACGCGCTGATCATCGGCGTGTTCGGCTTCTTCGGCATCCACGCCCTGCTTTGGCTGCAACGCGGCATCGTCGGCCTGAAGCGCGGCGAGTTCGTCGGCCATCACAGCGCCAGTGGCCAGTACGTGCGCCGCTTCAAGAAGCGCGACATCACCATGCACGTCATCATCATCGTGACCTTCCTGACGCTGGCCTCCACCGGGCTGCCGCTGAAGTTCAGCCACGCGCCCTGGGCGCAGACGCTGATGGGCTGGTTCGGCGGGCTCGAGAACACCATGCGGCTGCACCGCCTGGCGGCGATCGGCACTTTCGGCTACTTCATGTGGCACCTTGGCATCCTGGCGCAGCGCTTCTTCATCAAGCGCGAGAAAGGGCTGTTCTGGGGGCCGAACTCCATGACGCCGCAGTTGAAGGACGTCAAGGACATCGGCGCGATGTTCAAGTATTTCTTCTACATGGGCCCGCGGCCGGCCGGCGACCGCTGGACGTACTGGGAGAAGTTCGACTACCTGGCGGTGTTCTGGGGCATGCTGATCATCGGCGGTTCCGGCCTGATGCTGTGGTTTCCCAACGTCTTCACCGAGGTCCTGCCGCTGCCGGGCTGGGCGCTGAACGCCGCTTACGTGGTGCACAGCGAGGAAGCCCTGCTGGCGACCGGTTTCATCTTCGTGTTCCACTTCTTCCACACGCACCTGCGGCCGGAGAGCTTCCCGCTGGATCCGGTGGTGTTCACCGGCAGCCAGCCGCTGGAACGCTTCAAGGACGAGCGGCCGCTCGAGTACCAGCGCATGGTCGAGGCGGGCACGCTGGAGCAGCACCTCGTGCCGCCACCGACGCGGGAGCAGGTGCGCAAGATCCGCTTCTGGGGCTTTTTGGCCGTCGCCATCGGCCTGGCCCTGGCGGTGGGCATCTTCGCGGCGCTCGTGATCTATTGATGCGTTTGATTCCCGGGCGGTCAGGACGACCGCCCGCTGCCCCGGCCCGGGATGCCAGCACGGCCTTGCCGAGCGATCGGCGGGGTCTTTCTTGCCCGGCTGCGCCACACCGCGGCTTGCGCCGTCACTTCACTGCCGCGAAGATGCCGTGACTCGACGGCTCGTCCGACGGCTGGAATTCAGTCCCTTGATCGCCGAGGTCACACCATGTCCAGACAGTTTTTCGCGGCACTGATCCAGAACACGATCAGCCTGGTCGGCACGGCCATTGCCGCCTCGGCGCTGACATTGATCATTTCACTGTTCCTGATCGAGGCGCTCGGCTTCGAAGGCGGTGCATATCTCGGCATCCTGACCTACCTGGTCCTGCCGATGATCTTCGTTCTCGGCCTGATCCTGATCCCGCTCGGCATCATGCGACAGCGCAAGCGCGCGGCGCTGGCAGGCGAGTCGCTGACGCTGTTCCCGGTGATCGATCTGAACAGCGAGTCCACGCGCAAGTCGGTGATCGTCTTCCTGGTGCTGACGATGATCAACATCATCGTGCTGGCCGGCGCCACTTACAAGGGCGTCGAGGTGATGGACTCGGTGGCTTTCTGCGGCACCGCCTGTCACTCGGTGATGCAGCCGGAGTACACCGCGCACCAGCGCTCGCCGCATTCCCGCGTGCCCTGCGTGGAGTGCCACATCGGTCCGGGCGCCGACTGGTTCGTGAAATCCAAGCTCGACGGCGCCTGGCAGATGGTCGCGGTCACGCTGGACATCTACCCGCGGCCGATCCCCACGCCGTTGCACGACTTGCGGCCGGCTCGGGACACCTGCGAGCAGTGCCACTGGCCGACCAAGTTCGTCGGCGACAAGCTCAAGGTGCAGACCGTCTTTGCCGAGGACGAGGCAAATACCGAGCTGCGCAGCGCGATTCTGTTGAAAATTGGTGGGCTGCACGGCCGCGAATCCTCCGGCATTCACTGGCACGTGGACCCCAACGTGCAGATCCGCTATCGCTCCGACGAAAGCCGCATGGAGATCTACGACGTCGAACTCACCCAGCCCGACGGCACGGTCAAGGTGTTCCTGGCGGACGAGACGCCGGAGGACGCGGCCGACTGGCGCATCATGGATTGCGTCGACTGCCACAACAGGCCGACGCACATCTACCGGCCGCCCGACAAGGAGATCGACCTGATGCTGGCCAGCGACCGGATCGACCCGGGCCTGCCTTACATCAAGCGCGAGGGCGTGCGGATCCTGGACGAATCCGAGTACGACGGCCACGATGCTGCACGCGCTGGAATCAGCGAGTCGCTGCACGCCTTCTACCGGGAGAACCACCCAGAAGTCGTCGCGGACAATGCCCTCGCCGTGTCGGCCGCGGCGGATGCGCTGGGCGATATCTACAGCTGGAACGTGTTCCCTCACATGAAGGTCCGCTGGGACACCTATCCCAATCACATCGGCCACCCGCCGGTGCGCAGCCGCGAGAACGCCCCCGGCTGCTTCCGCTGCCACAACCGGCAGCACAAAACCGCCGAGGGCGAAGGCATTTCGCGCAGCTGCGAGCTGTGTCACACGATCCTGGCGGAGCGAGAGGAGGATCCGGAGATCCTCAAGGCCCTGAATCCCTGAGCCCGGCGTGCATCGTGGGCCGTCCCCGCAGGCGGGGACGGCCCGTTATTCCTGCGACAGCCCTCTCAGTCGGCCATTGCGCAGGGTTTCGCTGATCCCTCGTCTGACGCGATGCAGCAGGCGACGTGCCCAGGCGAACTCGACGGCGAGGATCGCCAGCCCGACAGGGATCACAATGAAGGCCGGTCCTGGCAGCACGATCAGGGCAATGCCCAGCAGCAGCACCGTGGTGCCGATCACGGCAATGACCAGCCGGCGCGCCTGGCGGACTGAAAGATCGATGAGTTGTCGTATCACTGGCGGCCGGACCTCCCTTGCGCACCCTGTAATCATCAACCCGGACGAGACACGCCCGCAAGGGATTACCACGATTGCCCCGGCCCGTCGCCGAACGTAGAGTGCGGCGCTCCAGTCGACCTGGAGGTCTCATGCGGCCATCCCGTTTCCCTCGACAGCTCGCGGTCCTGCTGGTTCTGCTGAGCGCCCCGGCCGCGGCGCTCGCGGACGTCCAGTGGCTCAGCACCGGCCCGGCGGGCGAGACCCGGGTGGTGGTGTACTATTTCTATTCCGATACCTGCCCGCACTGCATCGAGGCCAAGCCGTTCGTCGCCGCGCTCGACGCCCGTGACTGGATCGAGCTGCGCGCCTACGAGATCACCGAGAGCCGCGAGCACGGCCTGCTGTTTCGCGACACTGCGGCGGCCATCGGCGAGCGCGCCCGCAGCGTGCCGGCTTTCCTGTTCTGCGGCTCGATGCACACCGGATACGACACCGCCGAGACCACCGGCGCGCTGCTCCTTGTGAGGCTGGAATCGTGTCACGCCAACCCCGAGCGCTACATTGCCGTGCTCAGGGAGGCCGGCCCGGTACCGGGCGAGGTGATGGGCGTGCAGGTGCCGGTCCTCGGCTTCATCAACCCCTCCGACTGGGGACTGCCGATCCTGACCGTGGTGATCGCCGGGCTCGACGCCTTCAACCCATGCGCGTTCTTCGTGCTGCTGTTCCTGCTCAGCCTGATGGTGCACGCCCGCAGCCGGGCGCGGATGATGATGGTGGGCGGCACCTTCGTGATGATCTCCGGGCTGATCTACTTCGTGTTCATGGCGGCCTGGCTGAACGTTTTTCTGCTGATCGGCGAGCTCAGGCTGGTGACGCTGGTGGCGGGCCTGATTGCGGTCGGGCTGGCGTCGATCAACATCAAGGACTATTTCTGGTTCAACTCGGGCCCTTCGCTGTCGATACCCGAGTCGAAGAAGCCGGGCATGTACCAGCGGATGCGCAACCTGGTGGCAGCCAGGAGCCTGCCGGCGATGCTGCTCGGCACCGCGGTGCTGGCGATTGCGGTCAACAGCTACGAGTTGCTCTGCACGGCGGGCCTGCCGATGGTTTATACCCGGATCCTGACCCTGCGCGAGGCTGACACCTTCGTCTATTACATGTACCTGGTGCTGTACAACATCATCTACGTGATCCCGCTCTTGATCATCGTGATGCTGTTCGTGCTGCGTTTCGGCTCGCGCAAGCTGGGCGAGTCGGAGGGCCGGCTGCTGAAGCTGATGTCCGGGATGATGATGCTCGGGCTGGGCGGGCTGATGCTGATGGCGCCGACGGCGCTGAACAACGCCGGGGTCGCCATCGGCCTGCTGGGCGCGGCCATGCTCGCCACCTTCGCGATCCACCTGACCAGCCGGAAGCGCGGACTGATATGATGGCCGGGACATGCGGATGTGCCGGATCCACTGCCTGCTGGCCGCGACGACGCTGAGCGCCGCCTGCGCGGCCTCGGGCCCGTGGTGGCAGCAGGACCTGCAGGCCTGGGTGGGCGCGCCGCTCGCCGAACTGGTCGACGCCTGGGGTCCGCCGATGCGCGCCCTCACGGCCGAGAGCGGCAAGACGCTGCTGGTCTACGAAAGCTTCCGCGAACTGGACAGGCGCGACGAGCAGCTGCGCGACCCGGGCGCGCTGCTGCGCGAGGAGCCTCCCGAGGGACGCTACTCTCCGGTGGACCGCAGCGAGTGCACGCTCTATTTCGAAGTGCTGGACGAGCGCGTCGCGGCAGCCCGCCACGAGGGCGCGGCCTGCGCGATCGTGCCGCGGGACCCT
>CAZOSZ010000066.1:0-5547 GCA_964582505.1 uncultured Ectothiorhodospiraceae bacterium
CGGCGTGCCGGCCTTCACCCCGGTGTTCCTCAACCTGGTGCTGATCGGCGCGGCGATCTGGCTGGCGCCGCGTTTCGGGCGTCCGATCATTGGCGTCGCGCTCGGCGTGTTCTTCGCCGGCGTGGTACAGCTTGCCTTCCAGCTGCCCTTCCTGCGCGCCATCCGGCTGCTGCCCCGGCCGCGCTGGGGCTGGCGACATCCGGGGGTGCAGAAAATCCTGCGCCTGATGCTGCCGGCGATCCTCGGCTCCTCGGTGGCGCAGCTGAACCTGATCGTAGACCGCATCATTGCCTCCTTCCTGGTGACCGGCAGCATCAGCTGGCTGTACTACTCCGACCGGCTGCTGGAGTTCCCGCTCGGCATTTTCGCGATCGCGCTGGCGACGGTGATCCTGCCGGGCCTGTCGCGTCGTCATGCCGAGCAGTCCATGGCAGCGTTCTCGGCGACGCTCGACTGGGCGCTGAAGCTGGTGGTGGTGTTCGCGCTGCCGGCGGCGGTCGGCATGTTCATGCTCGCCGGGCCGATGCTCGCCACGCTGTTCCAGTATGGTGAGTTCAGTGCCCACGACACGCGCATGGCGAGCCTGAGCCTGATGGCCTACTCGGTCGCGTTGCTCGGCTTCACGCTGGTGAAAGTGCTCTCGCCCGGCTATTTCAGCCGCCAGGACACACGCACGCCGGTGCGCGTCAGCATCCGCGCGATGCTCGCCAACGTCGTGCTGAACGCGCTCATCGTGCTGCCGATGATCCACTACCGGATTCCCGGCGCGCACGCGGGGCTGGCCGCGGCGACCGGACTGGCCGCGATCTACAATGCCAGCGCGCTGTATCGCGGGCTGCGGCTCGGCGGCATCTATGCACCCGGCGCCGGCTGGCGCCGGCTGCTGTCGCAGGCACTGTTCGCCAACCTCGCGATGGCCGTTGCCCTGTGGCTGGTGGCCGGTCCGCTGGACGAATGGCTTACGGCCGCCTGGCATGGACGTGCGCTGAAGCTCGCCGTCTGCATCGGGCTCGGCCTTGCGGTCTATCTGGCCAGCCTGCTGGCGCTCGGCCTGCGGCCGCGGCATCTGCGCAGTCGCCCGGACGCGACGGCGGCCGGCCGTTCCGTATAATCCGCGCTCTTTTGGCATGCAGCCTGTGGCGAGATCTGGTACCCGGCCTTGGAACTGATTCGGGGAAAGCACAACCTGCGCCCTGGCCACCGGGGCAGCGCAGTGACCATCGGCAATTTCGACGGCCTGCACCTGGGTCATCGGGCCGTGCTGGCGAAACTGGTTGGCCGCGCGCACGAACTCGGCCTGCCGGCGGTGGTGATGAGCTTCGAGCCGATGCCGCGGGAGTACTTCCTGGGCGCCGCCGCGCCGCCGCGGCTGGCGCGTTTCCGCGAGAAGTTCGAGTCGCTGGCGGGGCAGGGCGTGGACCGACTGTTCTGCGCACGTTTCGACGCGGCCATGGCAGCGCTTTCGCCCGAGGCATTCATCGGCGAGTACCTGGTCGACGGACTGGGGACGCGCTACCTGGCGGTCGGCGATGATTTCCGTTTCGGCCGGGACCGTGCCGGAGACTTCGCCACCCTGCAGGCGGCAGGTCGGGCGCATGGCTTCGAGGTGGCCGACACGCCGACCTGTATGCTCGACGGTCGGCGGGTCAGCAGCACTGCGGTGCGCACGGCACTGGCCGAGGGCGACCTGGGGCTCGCGGCGCGGCTGCTGGGCCGGCATTATGAGATGTCCGGCCGGGTCGTCGAGGGGCGGCGGCTGGGGCGCTCGCTCGGTTTCCCGACCGCCAACCTGCGGCCTGGCCGCCGGGTGCTGCCGGTGACCGGAGTGTTCGCGGTGTGGGTGCGCGGCGTCGGTCCGAACCCCTGGCCGGCGGTCGCCAACCTCGGTACCCGACCGACCGTGCAGGGGACGGAGCCGTTGCTCGAGGCACACTTGTTCGAATACTCCGGTGAACTGTACGGCCGGCGCATCACGGTCGAGTTCGTCGCCCGGCTGCGCGACGAGCAGCGCTTCGAGGACGTGGGAAGCCTCACGGCGCAGATGCGCCGCGACGCGGAACTCGCGCGGCAGATCCTTGCCGCGGAAGGCTGTTGAATAGGATGGATCAAGTTGGCTGACTACAAGGACACGCTCAACCTTCCGCAGACGGAGTTCCCGATGCGCGCGGCGCTGGCGCAGCGCGAGCCGCAGATGCTGGCGGACTGGGAGGCGCGCGATGTCTACGGCAAGCTGCGCGATACGGTGCGCGGTCGTCCGGCCTTCCTGCTGGCGGACGGGCCGCCGTACGCCAACGGCGAGATCCACCTCGGGCACTGCGTCAACAAGGTGCTGAAGGACATCGTCATCCGCTCGCGCACGCTGGACGGTTTCGACGCGCCCTACATCCCCGGCTGGGACTGCCACGGCCTGCCGATCGAGCTGGTGGTCGAACGCGAGCACGGCCGGGTCGGCGACCGGCTCGACCCCAAGGCGTTCCGCGCCGCCTGCCGGAGCTTCGCCGCCGCCCAGGTGGAGGGCCAGCGCCGCGACTTTCGCCGCCTCGGCGTGCTGGGCGACTGGCAGCGGCCCTACCTGACGATGGACCCGGCCTACGAGGCCGAGCAGTTGCGCGCCTTCGCGCGAATCTTCGCCAACGGCCACGTCTACAAGGGATTCAAGCCGGTGCACTGGTGCCTCGACTGTGGCTCCGCGCTGGCCGAGGCGGAGGTCGAGTACGCCGACCGCAAGTCGCCGGCCATCGACGTGCGTTTCCGGGTGGTGGACGAACAGGCCCTGCTGACGGCTTTTGGCGGCGCCGCACGCGACAATGTGAAGGGGCCGGCCTCGATCCCGATCTGGACCACCACGCCCTGGACGCTGCCGGCCAACCAGGCGGTGGCGCTGCATCCGGAGCTGGAATACACGCTGGTGTGTTTCGACGGGCCGGCTGGCGCCGAGTGCGTGGTCATCGCCCGCGAGCTGCTCACGCAGGTGACCCGTCGCTGGGGAATCGAGCACTTCGAGGAGCTGGCCGTGTGCCGTGGCGCCGCGCTCGAGGGGCTCGAGCTCGAGCACCCTTTCCTGGCGCGCCGCGTGCCGGTGATTCTTGGCGAGCACGTGACGCTGGAGGCCGGCACCGGCGCCGTGCACACCGCGCCGGGGCACGGCCACGACGATTACGTGATCGGCCAGCGCTACGGCCTGGCGGTGGAGAACCCGGTGCTCGACGACGGACGCTTCCGCGCCGATTTGGACGTGGTCGGCGGCCTGGGCGTGTTCGAAGCCAATCCGGTCATTGTCGAGCTGCTCGAGGCACGCGGCACGCTGTTGCACCACGAGCCCTGGTGGCACAGTTATCCGCACTGCTGGCGCCACAAGTCTCCGCTGATCTTTCGCGCCACGCCGCAGTGGTTCATCGGCATGGACCGCGCCGGGCTGCGCGAGCGCGCGCTGCAGTCCATCGGCGAGGTGCAATGGATGCCCGGCTGGGGCGAGAACCGCATCCGTGCCATGGTGGAGGGCCGGCCGGACTGGTGCATCTCACGCCAGCGCTCCTGGGGCGTGCCGATCGGGCTGTTCGTGGATCGCGACAGCGGCGAACCGCATCCCGACTCGGTGCGCCTGCTGGAAGCCGTCGCGCGGCGAGTCGAAAAGGACGGTATCGACGCCTGGTGGGCGCTCGATACCGCCGAGCTGCTCGGCGAGGACGCGGCGCGCTACGAGAAAGTGCGCGACATCATGGATGTGTGGGTCGATTCCGGCCTGATGCACCACTGCCTCAGCGCAACCCGGACGGAGGTCGGCTTTCCGGCAGAGCTTTACCTGGAAGGCTCCGACCAGCATCGTGGCTGGTTCCAGAGTTCGCTGTTGACCTCGGTGGCGATGCACGGCGCACCGCCCTACCGCGCGGTGCTGACCCACGGCTTCACGGTCGACGAGAAAGGCCGCAAGATGTCGAAGAGCCTCGGCAACGTGGTCGCGCCGCAGAAGGTGCTGAACACGCTCGGCGCCGACGTGCTGCGGCTGTGGGTGGCGGCCACCGACTATCGCGGCGAGATGAATGTCTCCGACGAGATCCTGAAACGCATGTCGGACTCCTACCGGCGGATGCGCAACACCGCCCGTTTCCTGCTCGGCAACCTGCACGGCTTCGACCCGGTGCGTGACGCGGTCCCGCCGGAGCAGATGATTGCGCTGGACCGCTGGGCGGTGGCGCAGACCGCGGCGTTGCAGGCCGAGATCGTCGAAGCCTATCGCGACTATGAGTTCCACCTGATCTACCAGAGGGTGCACAACTTCTGCGTGGTCGACATGGGCGGCTTCTACCTGGACGTGCTGAAGGACCGCCTGTACACCACCCCCGCTGGCGGTCACCCGCGGCGCTCGGCGCAGACCGCCATGCACCACGTTGCCGAGGCGATGGTGCGATGGCTCGCGCCGGTGCTGGCGTACACCTCGGAAGAGATCTGGGCGAGCCTCCCGGGAGCGCGGCCCGAGTCGGTGCTGATGACCACCTGGTACGAGCTTCCGGAAGTGCCGCTGCGCGTCGACGATCCCGACTGGGATCTGGTGCACGCGGTGCGCATCGTCCTGGCGCGCGAGCTCGAGGCGCTGCGCAATGCCGGCCGGATCGGTTCCTCGCTGGACGCCGAGATCGTGCTTTACGCAGCACCGGAGCTGGCGGCCAGGCTGCGCGGTCCGGGCGAGGAGCTGCGCTTTCTGCTGCTGAGTTCCGCGGCGCGGATCGAGCCGCTCGAGGCGCGACCCGCGGACGCCATTTCGCTGGAGGGCTTCGCCGACCGGCTGTTCGCCTCGGTGTATCGCAGCGATCAGCCGAAGTGCGGGCGCTGCTGGCACCGCCGGCCGGACATCGGCGCCCATCCCGGGCATCCGGAGATCTGCGGGCGCTGCGCCGAGAATGTGGCGGGCGAAGGCGAGCAGAGGCAGTGGGCATGAACGGCGCGACGTCACAGCCTGACCGCCTCGGCGCACTCCGATGGTTGTGGCTGTCGCTCGCGACCATCGCCGCAGACCAGCTCAGCAAAGCGTGGATCGTCAATCGATTCGAACTGTATGAGCGCTTGCAGCTCTTGCCGGTGTTCGGCCTGACCCGGATGCACAACACCGGCGCCGCGTTCAGCTTCCTGGCGACCGCCGGTGGCTGGCAGCGCTGGTTTTTCATCGTGATCGCGATCGCCGTCGCCGCGCTGGTCTGCATCTGGCTGAGGCGCATGCCGCGCCGCGGCCAGGGCTGGCTGGCGGCCTCGCTGGCGCTGATCGTCGGCGGCGCGCTGGGCAACGTGATCGACCGCGTATTTCGCGGCCACGTGGTGGACTTCCTGAGCGTCCACTGGGACCGCTGGTTCTTCCCGGCGTTCAACATCGCCGACTCAGCGATTACCGTGGGCGCGGCGATCCTGCTGTTCGAGAGCTTCTACGAGGGCCGGCGCAAGCGGAAGATCATCTAGTAGGAGCGGCTTCAGCCGCGATCTGGAGCGGCTTCAGCCGCGACCTGGCATCGCGGCTGAAGCCGCTCCTACAGCCGCTCCTGCAGCCGCTCCTGCAGC
>CAZOSZ010000066.1:5647-12396 GCA_964582505.1 uncultured Ectothiorhodospiraceae bacterium
CAGCCGCTCCTGCAGCCGCTCCTGCAGCAGGAACCCATCCCGGACCGGTGTGTCTACAATACGCACTTTTGACCGACCCCGGAGATCCGGCATGCGCCTGTTCCCGCTCGCCCCGCTGCTGCTCATCGCCTTCGCGCCCCTGGTCGTCGCCGAGGACACGCGCCTGCTGCGCTTTCCCGACATCCATGGCGAACGCATCGTTTTCGTCTATGCCGGCGACCTGTACACGGCGTCCACGCAGGGAGGCGTGGCGCAGCGGCTGACCTCGCACGAGGGCCAGGAGCTGTACCCCAAGTTCTCGCCCGACGGCCAGTGGATCGCGTTCTCGGCGGAGTACTCCGGCACCCGGCAGGTATGGGTGATGGCCGCCGCAGGCGGCCCGCCGCGGCAGCTCACATTCTACAGCGACGTCGGCCCGATGCCGCCGCGGGGGGGGACCGACTACCGCGTGCTCGACTGGACGCCGGATGGCAGTCAGGTGCTGGTGCGCGCCAATCGCACCCCCTACGGCGAACGTGACGGCCTGCCGGTGCTGGTGCCTTTCGAAGGCGGCATGGAACAGCCGCTGGGGCCGCCGGAAACCGGCGGCGGCATGCTGTCCGCGGACGGCAGCCTGTACGTCTACACGCCGATCGACCGCGAGTTCCGCACCTGGAAACGTCATCGCGGTGGGCGCGCCCAGGATGTCTGGAGCTATGACCTGGTCAACAAGGTGTCGCGGCAGCTCACCGATTTTCCGGGCACCGATCACCAGCCGATGTGGGTCGACGGCCGGATCTACTTCGCCTCCGACCGGGATTACACGCTCAACCTGTATGTCATGGACCTCGACGGTGGCGGTCAGCGCAAGGTCACCCGCTTCGACGACTTCGACGTGCTGTGGCCGAGTTCCGACCGCCGGCGCATCGTCTTCGAGCAGGGCGGCTACATCTGGCTGCATGACCCGGCCGGCGACAGCACACGGCGCGTGCCCATCGAAGTGCGCGACGACCGGCCGCATGCGCTCGCCGGGTTCCGCAAGGTCGCCGCCCAGATCGAGAGTTTCGACATCGCGCCGAAAGGCGAACGCGCGGTGTTCGGCGCGCGCGGCGAGATCTTCACGGTGCCGGCACAGCACGGCGAGATCCGCAACATCTCCCGGACTCCGGAGTCGCGCGAGATCAGCGTGAGCTGGTCGCCGGACGGCAAGTGGATCGCCTGCCTGTCGGACGCCAGCGGCGAGTATGAGATCTACCTGCGCGCCCAGGATGGCAGCGGCGAGCCGCGCCGCATCACGCGCGACGGCGAGGTGTGGCGGTTCCCGCCGGTGTGGTCGCCCGACGGCACGCACCTGGCGTTCGCCGACAGTGCCGGTCGTCTGAACGTCGTCGAGGTGGATTCCGGGCGCGCCACGGTGGTGGACACCACGCGGCACACCAGCAACACCTTCCGCGACCTGACGCAATACGCCTGGTCTCCGGACAGCCAGTGGCTGGCCTACACCAAGGTCAATGCCAGCTACAACAGCTCGATCTGGGTCTGGTCGCTGCGAGAGCGCGGCACGCGCCAACTGACCCCGGATACCAGCAACGAGCAAAGTCCGGTGTTCGATCCGAAGGGCCGTTACCTGTATTTCAGCTCCACACGCGACTGGAACCTGGCGTTCGCCTCCTACGAGTTCAATTACCTCTACAACGACGCCACGCGGCTGTATGCGGCGACGCTCGCGGCCGACGGACCGGCCTTGAGCCGTCCGCGGAGTGACGAGGTCGGCGCGGCTCCGGACAAGGCCGAGGACAAGGACAAGAAGCCGGCGGCACCGATGCGCTTCGACACCGAGGGATTCGGCGATCGCGTGGTCGCGCTGGAGGCGCCTGCCGGCAGCTACACCGGCTTGTCCGCCAGCGAACAGGGGGTATTCTTCCTGTCGATCACGCCCCGGCCGGGCGCCAACGGCAGCGGTGAGCTGCGCTTTTACGACCTGGAGAAGCGCAAGGTCGAAAAGGTGCTGTCGGAAGTCACCGGTTATGTGCTGTCGGCCGACGGCAAGAAGCTGCTGTGGCGCAAGGGGGAGAAGTTCGGCATCGCCGATGCAAAGCCGGAGATCGACGCCGATAAGACGGCACTCAAGCTCGACCGCCTCGAGATGCGCGTGGACCCGCGCGTCGAGTGGCAGCAGATGTACGTCGACGCCTGGCGCATCCTGCGCGACTGGTTCTGGGATCCCGGCCACCACGGTCAGGACTGGGTCGCGATCCGCGATCGCTATGCACCGCTGGTCGAGCACGTCGCGCACCGCGCCGATCTCGACTACATCTTCGGCGAGCTGGCCGGCGAGCTGAACGCCGGCCACATCTACGTGAACAGCAGCCGGGACATGCCGAAAGTCGAGCGGCGCGCGGGCGGCATGCTGGGCGCACGGATCGAGCCGCACGAATCGGGTTATTTTCGCATCAGCCACATTTATCCCGGCGAGAACTGGCACGACTACTACCGCTCGCCGCTGACCGAGGCCGGGGTCAACGCCAGGGCCGGTGATTTCATCCTCGCGGTGGACGGCGTCAGCACCCGCGGCGTAGACAATTTCTACCGCCTGCTGGAGAACAAGGGCGATCGCGTGGTACGCCTGAAGCTCAACGACTCGCCCAGCGAGCGCGGCGCCCGCGACGCCGAGGTCAAGACCGTCAGCAGCGAGGTGCGCCTGCGCTATCTCGACTGGGTCACGCACAACCGCCATCGCGTGCACGAGCTGTCCGGCGGGCGGATCGGTTACATCCACGTGCCCAACACCGCGGTGGAAGGCAATCGGGAACTCTTCAAGGGCATGCTGGCCGAGGCGCGACGCGACGCGCTGATCATCGACGACCGCTACAACGGCGGCGGCTTCATCCCCGACCGGATGATCGAGCTGCTCGCCCGCACGCCGCTGAACTACTGGGTATGGCGTGGTTTCGAGCCGCAGCCGCGGCCGCTGCTCAGTCACGACGGGCCCAAGGCGATGCTGATCAACGGCCTGGCCAGCTCCGGCGGCGATGCGCTGCCGTACTACTTCCGCAAGCTGGGACTCGGGCCGCTGATCGGCACGCGCACCTGGGGCGGGCTGATCGGCATCAGCGGCAATCCCTCCCTGGCGGACGGCGGCAACATCATGCCCGCCACGTTCCGGTTCCTCGACACCGACGGCAACTGGGCAGTGGAAAACGAGGGGGTGGCGCCGGACATCGAGGTCATCGACCGGCCGGAGGCCATTGCCGCAGGGCGCGATCCCAGCCTTGAGAAGGCCGTGGAGGTACTGCTCGAGGAACTCGAACGAAATCCGCCGCGGCGCATCCGCACGCCGCCGGCGCCGACCGATTTCCGCTAGAATCGACGGCATGAAGATCCTGCTTGCCAACCCGCGGGGTTTCTGCGCGGGCGTGGATCGCGCCATTGATATCGTGGAGCGCGCCCTGCAGCTGTTCGGCGCGCCGATCTACGTGCGCCACGAGGTGGTCCACAACCGCTACGTGGTGGAGCGCCTGCGCAGCCTTGGCGCAGTGTTCGTCGAGGAACTCGACGAAGTGCCCGACGGCGCCACCGTGATCTTCAGCGCCCACGGTGTTTCCAAGGCAGTGCAGGCCGAAGCCGCACGCCGCGGCCTCGAGGTGTTCGACGCCACCTGCCCGCTGGTCACCAAGGTGCATGTCGAGGTTTCGCGCTATGGTCGCGAGGGTCGCGAGGTGATCCTGATCGGTCACGCCGGACACCCGGAGGTCGAGGGAACCATGGGCCAGTACGACCGCAGCCACGGTGGAGACATTTACCTTGTCGAGAATCCGGACGACGCGGCCAAGCTCGAGGTCCGCGATCCGCTGCGACTCGCCTTCGTCACCCAGACGACCCTGTCGGTGGACGATACGGCCCGCGTTATCGATGTGCTGAGGCAGCGATTCCCGGCGCTCACCAGCCCGCGCAAGGAAGACATCTGCTATGCGACGCAAAATCGCCAGGACGCCGTCAAGGCGCTGGTGGCGCGTTGTGACGCGATCGTGGTGGTCGGCTCGAGGGCCAGCTCGAACTCGAGCCGCCTCAAGGAGATCGCGCTCAAGGCCGGCATCCCCGGCCACATGGTGGACTCCGCTGACGATCTGCGCCGCGAATGGTTCGTGGGCTGCGCGACCGTCGGCGTCACCGCCGGCGCCTCGGCACCCGAGGTGCTGGTGAAGCTGGTCATCGCACGTCTCCGCGAGTGGGGCGGCGAGCTGCCCGAAGAGATCCACGGACGCGAGGAGCACGTGGTGTTCTCCCTGCCGAAGGTGCTGCGCTCGGCCTGACGCGGCGAGGTCCAGTGCGGGTGACGCCCCGATCAGCCCGCAGGTTTCGCGGTCTCAAGGCGCGGGGGTCTAGCGCCAGCAGGTTTCCGGCGACTCGGGAACGGAGCCGCGCACGCCTTTCTCGTCGATGGTGAACAGCCGGCAAGCCACGTCAAAACGCTGCGGCGAGCCGGGCGCCGGACGCGCGGTGGCAACGAAGCTGGCCGCATCCGCGCGTTCCACGCGCAGCTCGTACCATCCGCGTGCGCTGAACGCCAGGCCGAGCCCGACTGGTGGCGCAGGTTCCGCCTGGCTGGCGTAATGCCCGTGAACCAGCCGGTAACGCTCCTGGGCCATCGCCAGCGCATACAGCGCGGCCTTCGCGTCGGTGCGGTGGACCCGCATCAACAGCCCGCGCCAGGAGGGCAGGGCGACGCCGGCCAGCAGTGCTGCGATGACCACGCAGATCAGCAGCTCGATGAGCGTGAAGCCGCGATTCATGGCGGTGGTTCCGCCTGGCGCCACCAGCTCGGCTGCGGCTCGCCCGGCAAGGCGCCCATGACGCGGAAACCCTGCACCAGGGCGACTCGCGCCGCGCCATCGCGGCCCTGGCTGTCGATCTCGAAGTGCCATTCCACCGGGGCGCCGCCGGGGTCCAGCCGCGCCGCCGCCAGACGCACCGCGACCTGCCATGCGCCGCCCTCGCGCAGGGTCCCTGCGGCTGTCCATGGCGCCGCCGCGGACCACTCCCGCGCACGCAATGCTGTTGCCAATCCCGCTTCGGCCGCCTCGAAGGCGCGCTGGCGCTGCGCCACCTGGGAGGCCATGGCGAACTCGAAGGATGCCGCGCCGGCGATCACCGAGGACAGCGCCATTCCGGCGGCGGTCAGCACCAGCACCACTGCCAGCGCTGCGCCCAGCGCCTTCGCCGGTCGCTGCGGCAGGCCGGGCCGGCTCATGGCGCGGGCCCGTTGCGCAACACGATGGTGCGGCTGAGCGACATGCCCGCCGGATCGTCGGCCCGCAGTCGCACCCGCACAGCGACCACCTGGCCGTCGGCCTCGCCGGGCGCGACGAACAGATTCGGCTGCCCACGACCCGGCTCGCCGGGTAAATCGGTGTCGACCCCCAGCGCGATTTCGAATCCGGCAATGCCGGGCAGCACTTCCTCGTCGACCACGCGCGGTCCGCGCTGCAAGGTCTTGCGACGCAGGGAAGGGCGGCCGGGGTCGCTGGTCGAGCGCGGACTGAGATAGTAGGCCCGGGCCACCAGGTCGCGCACTTCCTCGCCGGGCTGCACCGCTTCACCGCTCGCGCCGAGGCGCCCCTGCCAGGGGTTGCCGTAGACCTGCAGCACACCGGCATCCGGCACGGCGGCCTGCGTGTCGACCCGCCGCAAGACCAGCACCGCGCCCTGGGGTGGCGCGCCGCCATAGGGCGCGCAGGACAGCGGCCAGCCGGCACTCCAGGCCTGCAGTGGCCGGTCAAGGTCGGTCGTCCACCCCGGGCCGCAATCGCCGCTCACCGGCACGGCCAGCGGCTCGGTGCTGCCGCCGCGCCCGGCGATCAGCACCGCGTCCGGCACCAGGCCCCAGTAGCCGGCGTGCTGCAACTCGTATTCCAGCACCGCGAGCGCAATTCGCAGCGTGTCCTGGGCATCGGCAGTCCGGGCGCTCTCGGTGGCGAGAAACAGCACTCGCGCGTGCAGGGTGGCCGCGGCCAGCACCAGTCCGAGCGCAAGCGCCATGGCGATCACCATCTCGAGCAAGGTGAAGCCGCGAGGCCTGGAGCGTGGCGCGCTCACCGGCCGATTCCCAGGCGGAACTCGCGGTCCAGGCCACCGCTGTCCGACCATTTCACGACGGCCACCGCTTCCCCGGCCATGCCGGTCTCGAGCGACCCGCTGCCTGCCGGCAAGGACGCCGCCACCGCCTCGCGCCATTCCGCCAGCTGCTGTGCGGCCAGCCGCTCTGGCGTGCACGGCGAGCTGCAAGGCCCGCCTGCCGGCAGCGCGCTCCAGTCCACTCCGGCAATCGCCCGCACGCGCTCGGCGAGATCGGCACCAAACTGGGCAGCGATCTCCGCGCGCCTGGACTCCGCCGTGGCCGCGTAGCCTGCCAGTGACAAGGCCAGTGCGGCACTGACCAGCAGCGCCAGCACGAGCAGCGCGACCAGAAGTTCGGTCATGGCCATGCCGCGCACTTTCAGGGCTCCGCACATGGCAGCGTGCCGGCGCCATGCTCCAGTCTCGGCCGGCCGGTCGGGGCAATCACGATGGCGCGCGCCGCGACCGGCCCGCGCCGGTCGCACCAGGCCAGCGTGCCGTTGGTGCTGCGCCGGTCATGCGGCTGGAAACTGAAAGCGACCCGGTTGGCAAGCAATTGTGCACGCGGATCCAGTGCACCGCGGCCGCGCCGCAAGGGCAGCTCCGGCGCGTCCGCGCTGGCCACCAGCCAACCGCCGCTCCAGGCGCCCGCG
>CAZOSZ010000067.1:0-12357 GCA_964582505.1 uncultured Ectothiorhodospiraceae bacterium
TGGCCGGCCAGCCTCTCGGTGGCCTCGGGCCGGCATCCGGCTGCCGCGCACCAGTCGGCGAGCCGATCGGCGGTGATCGGCGCCGCCCCGCGCTCCGGCACAGGGTCGCGTCCCTCTCCGGTCAGGAACTCCACCAGTAACAGCCTGCCGCCCGGCCGCAGCACCCTCGCCGCCTCCCGCAGCACCTCGGCGGGTTGCTCCGCGCGATACAGCACCTGGTCGATGGTGACGGTGTCGAAGCTGCCATCGGCGAAGCGCAGCTGGTACATGTTGCCCTGGCGCACCGACAGGTGGTCGAGCCCCGCCGCATGAAGATTGCTGCGCGCCAGGACCAGCATTTCGCGCGAGATGTCGATACCGACCGCCGTGTCCGCCGACACGCCGAGCAGCCTCAGCATGCGCCCGGTGCCGGTGCCGATGTCGAGCAACTCGCCAAGCGCCTCGCCGGCCATCAAATCGACGATGCGCGCGTCGACGCCCGCCGGGGTGGGCGCCGCGTCGCCCCTAACGCTGCCGCGCAGCTGCTCGGCTCGACGTCTCAGGACCCGCTCCAGCCGTTCGCGGTCGAGGCTGAGCAGCGGGTCGTCCGCCGCAACCAGGCCGAGCAGCCCGCGCGCGAGCACCGCGCCGGGCCCGCCGAGTGGCAAGCGGTAATAGACCCAGTTCTGCTCGCGAAACCGGTCCAGCAACCCTGCCGCGCACAACACCTTGAGGTGGCGCGATACACGCGGCTGGCTCTGTCCGAGCACCTCGGTCACCTCGCTCACGGTAAGCTCTCCGCGGGCGCACAGCGCAAGCAGCCGCAGGCGGGTCGGTTCGGCGACGGCCTTGAAGGCTTCCAGCGGGCGTTCCATGAGGGATTCCTGGGCCAGGATGGACCTGGGCGAATATAAGCATATCTTTATATAGGTGTAAACATGGCGGACGAGATCGTTTCCCCCGACTGGCGGCCGCGGCTGGAGAGCCTGTGGGCCGCGGGGATCCCTCTGGCAGCGGCCATGCAGGTCGAGATTCGCTGCCTCGACGCAGAGCGGCTGGTGCTCGCCGCCCCGCTGGCGCCCAATCGCAATCACATGGGCACCGCATTCGGCGGCAGTCTGCAGGGCCTGGCGACCCTCGCCGGCTGGGGCGTTGCCCTGGTGGCCGCCGGCGAGCAGGCCGCCAGCCACGTGGTCATCCGCGACGCCCGGATACGTTTCATCGAGCCGGTTTCCGGGGAACTGGTCGCCGAGGCCGCGATGCCATCCGCCGGAGCGGTCGCCACCTTCCGTGGCGCGCTGGCGAGGCGCAAGTGCGCGCGCCTGACGGTCCCGGTGCTGATTGGCGGCCCGGGCGACTCGATCGCCGCGCGCTTTGTCGGCGAGTTCGTCGCCTTTGCACCCGCAGGAGCGGCTTCAGCCGCGAGCAATCGCGGCTGAAGCAATCGCGGCTGAAGCCGCTCCTACAGGGCTCCGGCTAGTGGAGTCGATCCGAGACCGGCGGCGCGACGCCCTGGTCGGCCAGCAGCCGCTCGACGTCCACCCTGTCGAGCGCGTATGCCTTGTTGCAGAACTCGCAACGCACCTCGATATGGCCGTCGGCCTCCAGCAGTTGCTCGAGCTCGTCGCGGCCGAGCAGGCGCAGGGCCGCCTCGACCCGCTCCGCGGTACAGCTGCAGCGAAACTCGACCCGCCGCGGATCGACGAGTCGCAGGTTTTCCTCGTGAAACAGCCGTCGCAACAGCCTGGGCGCCTCCAGCCCGATCAGTTCCTCCACCGACAGCGTCTCTGCGAGCCGCTGTGCACGGTTCCAGCCGTCCGGATCCCCCTGCTGCGCGTTGCCCTCCAGCGGCATCTGCTGCAACAGCAACCCGCCAGCTCCCGCCTCCCCGGCAGCCAGCCACATCCGCGTCGGCAGCTGCTCGGAACGCGCGAAATAGCCCTCCAGGCAGCTGGCAAGCGTATCGGTGTCGGCGAGCACGATGCCCTGGTAGCGCTCGCGAGCCTTGCGCCGCTCGATGGTGATCGCCAGGCGCCCGCCGCCTGTCAGTTCGGCCAGCGTGCCTCGCGGATCGCTGCCGCGCCACTTGGCCAGGCCCCGCACCGACAGGTCGCTGCCGCACTGTGCGACCAGCAGGTGAAGGTCGCCGTCGCCCTGGATCTGCAGCGTCAGCAGGCCTTCGAACTTGAGCGTCGAGGCGAGCAGCACGGTCGCCACCAGTGCCTCGCCGAGCAGTTCGCGGACAGCCGGCGGGTAGGCCTGCCGCTCCAGCACCGCACGCCAGCTCGCCCCGAGGCGCACCAGCTCGCCGCGTACCGGGAAGTTCTCGAAAAGGAAGCGCCTGAGCTCGTCGCCGCCAGACATCAGCCCGCCAGCAACTTTTTCAGCAACTCGTTGACCAACGCCGGGTTCGCCTTGCCGCCGGTGGCTTTCATCACCTGGCCGACGAAAAAGCCAAACAGCTTGTCCTTGCCGGAGCGGTATTGCTCGAGCTGCTGCGGATTGGCGGCGATCACTTCGCGGATCGCCGCCTCGACCGGGCCCGCGTCGGTGATCTGCTTCAGGCCGCGGGCCTTGATCACGGCATCGGCATCGCCCTCTCCGGCCCACATTGCCTCGAACACTTCCTTGGCGATCTTGCCCGAGATCGTCTCGTCCTCGACTCGCCGCAACAGCCCGAGCAGCGCGTCCGGACCGACCGGGCAGGCCGAAATCTCGACGCCGGCCTTGTTGAGCGCGCCGGCCAGCTCGCCCATCACCCAGTTGGCGGCGAGTTTCTTGTCGGCAAGGCCCGCGGCGACCGTCTCGAAGTAGTCCGCGACCGCGCGGCTGGCGCTCAGCACCGCGCCATCGTAGTCGGACAGGCCGTAGTCGCTGGCGAAGCGGTCGCGCTTCTGCCATGGCAGTTCCGGCAGCGTGCCGCGCACCGCCTCGACCTGCGATGCCTCGATTTCCAGCGGCAGCAGGTCCGGGTCCGGGAAGTAGCGATAGTCGTTCGCTTCCTCCTTGCTGCGCATCGGTCGGGTCTCGTCGCGCTCCGGGTCGTACAGCCGGGTTTCCTGCACTACGCTGCCGCCGGACTGGAGGATGTCGATCTGGCGCTCGACCTCGAACAAAATGGCGCGCTCGACGAAACGGAACGAGTTCAGGTTCTTGGTCTCGGTCCGGGTGCCGAACTTGTGCCGCCCGAGCGGGCGCACTGAGACATTGGCGTCGCAGCGGAACGAGCCTTCCTGCATGTTGCCGTCACAGATGCCCAGGTAGCGCACCAGCTGGTGGATGGCCTTCATGTAGGCTACCGCCTCCTTCGCCGAGCGCAGGTCGGGCTCCGAGACGATCTCCAGCAAGGGCGTGCCGGCACGATTCAGGTCGATGCCCGTCATGCCGTGGAAGTCTTCGTGCAGCGACTTGCCGGCGTCCTCCTCGAGATGCGCCCGGGTGATGCCGATGGTCTTGTGAGAGCCGTCGTCGAGGCGGATCTCGATCTGCCCGTCATGGACCACCGGCAACTCGTACTGGCTGATCTGGTAGCCCTTCGGCAGGTCGGGGTAGAAATAGTTCTTGCGGGCAAACACGGAGCGCGCCGCAATCGTCGAGCCGGTGGCCAGGCCGAAGACGATGGCCATCCTCACCACTTCGGCGTTCAGCACCGGCAGCACGCCGGGGTAGCCGAGGTCCACCAGGCAGGCCTGGGTATTGGGCCCGGCGCCGTAGGCCGTGGGAGCCGCGGAGAAGATCTTGCTGCGGGTCGCCAGTTGCGCGTGGATTTCCAGCCCGATGACGGTTTCCCATTCCATGCCTTCGGTCCTCAGGCGAACGCGCCGCCCGGCGATCTGGCATGCCAGTCGGTGGCCTGCTGGAAGCGGTGGGCGAGGTTCAGGATGCGGGCTTCGTCGAACGGCCGGCCGATGATCTGCAGGCCGACCGGCAGGCCGCCGACCAGGCCGCAGGGCGCCGAAAGTCCGGGCAGCCCCGCCAGGTTGACGCCGATGGTGTAGATGTCGTTGAGGTACATGGTGACCGGGTCGTCGACCTTGGCGCCGAGCTCGAAGGCGGGCGTCGGCGTGGTCGGCCCGACGATCAGGTCGACCGACTCGAAGGCGCGGCGGAAGTCCGCGGCGATCAGCTGCCGGACGCGCTGCGCCTTGAGGTAGTAGGCATCGTAATAGCCTGCCGACAGCACATAGGTGCCGGTCATGATGCGCCGCTTCACCTCGGCGCCGAAGCCCTCACCGCGGCTGCGCTTGTACAGGTCGGCAAGGTCGCGCGGGTCCCGGGCGCGATAGCCGAAGCGTATGCCATCGAAGCGCGACAGGTTGGACGAGCATTCGGCCGGCGCGACCACGTAGTAGGCCGGCACCGACAGGCCGATGTTCGGCAGCTTGACGCGCCGGACGTTCGCGCCGAGCCGCGCGATTTCTGCGAGCGCCTCCTCGATGGCGACCGCGTTGGCTGCGTCGAGTCCCGCGTCCATGAATTCCTCGACCAGCCCGAGTGTCAGGCCGTCGAGCGGCTGCCCGAGGCTGGCCGCATAATCGGGCACCGGCGCATCCACGGAGGTCGAATCGCGCGGATCGTGCCCCGCAATCGCCGCCAGCAGCAGCGCCGCATCCTCCGCGGTCTGGGCTAGGATGCCTGCCTGGTCGAGGCTGGAAGCGAAAGCGATCATGCCGTAGCGCGACACTCGTCCGTAGGTCGGCTTGATCCCGGTGATCCCGGTCAATGCCGCCGGCTGGCGGATCGAGCCGCCGGTGTCGGTGCCGGTTGCCGCCGGCACCAGGCGCGCCGCGACTGCCACCGCCGAACCGCCTGACGATCCGCCGGGGACACGCTTCAGGTCCCAGGGATTGCGAACCGGACCATAGAAACTGGTTTCGTTCGACGAGCCCATGGCGAACTCGTCCATGTTGGTCTTGCCGAGCATGACGGTGCCGGCGGTCTTCAGCCGTTCGACCACCGTGGCATCGTAAGGCGAGATGAAGTTGTCGAGCATGCGCGATCCGCAGCTCGTCCTGACGCCGGCCGTGCAGAAGATGTCCTTGTGGGCGATCGGCACGCCGGTCAACGGCCCGCCCCGGCCGGCGGCGAGTTGGGCGTCGGCCTCGCGCGCCGTCGCCAGGGCCGCCTCTTCGGTGAGCGTGAGAAAAGCGTTGAGCTCGCCGTCCAGGCGCCCGATCCGTGCCAGCAGGTGGGCCGCCAGCTCCGCGCTGCTGAATTCCCCCGCGCGCAACGCGCGGGCGATCCCGGCCAGGGTTTTGCCGTGCATGCTGGCGCGTTCCTCGGCTACTCGATGACGCGGGGAACCAGGTAGAGCCCGGCTTCCACGGCTGCGGCATTCTGCTGGAACAGCGCGCGCTGGTCGCGCTCGGTGACGACGTCGTCGCGCAAGGGCTGGGTCATGTTCAATGGATGCGCCATCGGCGTGACGCCCTCGGTGTCCGCCCGCTCCAGCTGCTGGACAAAATCGATGATCCGGGACAGGTTGTCGACATACGCGGCGACCTCGCCGGCGGAAATCTCCAGTCGTGCGAGCTGCGCGATCGACTCGACCTCCTGACGGCTCAGCTTCATGCGGGCCTCCTGAATACAAATGCGCGAAATACCGCCCTGAAACCCGCAGCGGATGATACCCTCGCGCTTGCCCGAAGTCGCCCCCGTTGCTAGATTTACGGGCTTGTCCGCCGCCCGCCGCCGGCGCCACTGGTGTCGCCCATCGGCGCCATTCCGATCGCGTTTTCGGTCAACGTATGTTCAAAAACCTCCGGGGATACTTCTCCAACGACCTCTCCATCGACCTGGGCACGGCCAATACCCTCATTTACGTCAGGGGCCGCGGCATCGTGCTCAACGAGCCGTCAGTGGTCGCCATCCGCGAGGAAACCGCGCGCGGCGGCCGCACGGTGCAGGCGGTGGGGGCGGAGGCAAAGAACATGCTGGGCCGGACGCCGGGAAACATTACCGCGATCCGGCCATTGAAGGACGGCGTCATCGCCGACTTCACGGTCACCGAGAAGATGCTCCAGCATTTCATCAAAAAAGCGCACGGCAGCCGCTACTTCCGGCCCAGCCCGCGGGTGCTGGTGTGCGTGCCGTACGGCTCGACCCAGGTCGAGCGTCGGGCGATTCGCGAATCCGCGGAAGGCGCCGGCGCGCGCAAGGTCTACCTGATCGAGGAGCCCATGGCGGCGGCGATCGGCGCCGGCATGCCGGTCCACGAGGCCCGTGGTTCGATGGTGCTCGACATCGGCGGCGGCACCTCCGAGGTGGCAGTGATCTCGCTCAACGGCATCGTCTATGCCGCCTCGGTGCGCATCGGCGGTGACCGCTTCGACGAAGCCATCATGAGCTACGTGCGGCGCAACTACGGCATCTTGATCGGCGAAGCCACCGCGGAGCGCATCAAGCACGAGATCGGCTCTGCCTACCCCGGGCAGGAGGTGCGCGAGATCTCGGTGAAAGGGCGCAACCTCTCGGAGGGGGTGCCGCGCAGCTTCACGCTGAACTCCAACGAAATCCTCGAGGCCCTGCAGGAGCCGCTGCAGGGCATCGTCGGGGCCGTCAAGGCGGCGCTGGAGCAGACCCCGCCGGAACTCGGCGCTGACGTGGCGGAACGGGGCATCGTGTTGACCGGCGGTGGCGCCCTGCTCAGGGACCTCGACAAGCTGCTGATGGAGGAAACCGGCCTGCCGGTCATCATCGCCGACGAACCGATGACCTGCGTCGCACTGGGTGGCGGCAAGGTCCTGGAACTGATGGATCAGCACGGCCCGGGTTTGTTCGGACTCGAGTGAGGCGCTGGCCTCAGCTCCCGTCGTGGGGTCACAATAGTCAGCGGTTGGCCGTGACCGCGTCGTGAACCCACTCAGCCAGACAGACAACAAGCCATTATTCGTTCGCGGGCCGTCGCTCGGCACGCGGGTGGTGCTGCTCGTCCTGCTGTCGGTCGGACTGATGGTCCTCGACCACCAGCAGGGACACCTCGAGGCGCTGCGCCGCACCCTGGCGGTCGCGGTCTACCCGATCCGCGTGCTGGTGGACCTGCCGTCTGCGGGTTTCAGCTGGACGCGTGAGTACCTGTCGGAACGCACTCACCTGGTGGCCGAAAACCGCGACCTCCGGTCCGAGAGCATGCGGCAGCGCGCGCGCCTGCTGCAGCTGGCCGCGCTCGAGGCTGAGAACACCCGCCTGCGCGGGCTGATGGAGTCGCCGGCGCGGCTCGCCAACCGGGTGCAGATTGCGGAGATCCTGTCTGTGGACCTCGACCCCTATCGTCACCGGATCGCGCTCAACCGCGGCGAACAGGCTGGCGTGTACTCCGGCCAGGCGTTGCTCGACGCGGAGGGAATCGTCGGCCAGGTTACCCGGGTCGATCCGCTGGGCGCCGAGGCCATCCTGATCACCGACCCGAGCCATGCCACGCCGGTCGAGATCAATCGCAACGGGCTTCGAACTGTCGCGCTCGGCGTGGGCGACGTCTCGCGGGTGGAATTGCCTTTCCTGCCGAACAGCGCGGACATCCGCGTGGGCGATCTGCTGGTCTCCTCCGGGCTCGGCGATGCCTTTCCGGCAGGCTACCCGGTGGCTCGGGTGACGCGCGTGGAGCGCCGCCCAGGCCAGCCGTTTGCACAGGTGGAAGCCGAGCCGACCGCGGCGCTCAACCGCAGTCGCCAGGTGCTGCTGGTCTGGGAAGGCGGCGAGGCGCCGATCGCTCCGCTCGCAGGCGGAACTCTCCCGGACGCCGAGCCCGACGTCGACATCGGTTCAGCGGACGGCGGAAGCGAACCGTGAACGCCGTGGTCGGCCCGCGCACCTGGCCGGTACTGGCCTCACTGCTGGTGGCACTGTCGCTCGAGGTCACGCCGCTGCCGGGAGATTTCGCGCCGTGGCGCCCGCCCTGGCTGGCACTTGCCGCGATCTACTGGGCGCTGGCCTATCCGCGCCGTTACGGCCTGGCGATGTCCTGGAGCGCCGGGCTGGTGCTGGATGTGCTCAAGGGTGCCGTGCTCGGACAGCATGCGCTGGCCATGACGGTCGCCGTATGGCTGGCGCTGCGTTTCCACCTGCGGCTGCGCATCTTCCCGATCTGGCAACAGACCGTGGCCATCGGCGCGCTGATTGCCGTGCACCAGTTCCTGGTGTTCTGGGTGGACGGCGTGACCGGAGAGGCTGAGCTGGCCTGGACCCGGCTTGCGCCGACCGTCGCGGCGATGCTTTGCTGGCCCCTGGTCGCCGTGCTGTTCGACCGGCTGCGCGGCCGGCTCGGAATGCCCTGATGTACGCCGATCGCTTCAAGGACCACTGGCGGGAACAGCAGATGTTCGCGGGCCGTACGCTGGCGGCAGCGATCATCATCGTACTGCTGGCCAGCCTGGTCGTGTATCGCCTGGTCGACCTGCAGGTGGTCAACTACGAGCACTTCAGCCGGCTGTCGCAGGGCAATCGCGTCCGCCTCGAGCCAGTCCCCCCGGTGCGCGGGCTGCTGTTCGACCGTCATGGCCAGGTGCTGGCGGAGAATCGCCCGGTCTACCAGCTGGAGATGATTCCGGAACAGGTCCGGGACATCGAAGGCACACTCGCCACGCTGGTCGAGCTCGACATACTGCGCGCCGACGAGCTGCCCCGCATCAGGGCCCAGATCCGCAGCCAGCGCCGCTTCGAACCAGCCGTCCTGAGACACCGCCTTACGAACGAGGAGGCGGCGCGCTTCGCGGTCAAGCGGCAGAACTTCCCCGGCGTCGACATCCAGGCGCGACTCGCCCGGCAGTACCCGCTCGCCGACATCGCTTCGCACGCCATCGGCTACGTTGGAGCGATCAGCGAAAACGACCTGCAACGACTCGACACGGCCAACTACGCCGGCACTGCCCAGACCGGCAAGCTCGGCGCAGAGCACGCCTGGGAGGACCTGTTGCACGGCTCCACAGGCTACCGCCAGCTGCTGGTGAATGCCCAGGGTCGCACCTTGCAGGAACTCGAACGCAGCGACGCGGCCCCGGGCCTGAGTGTCTACCTGACCATCGACCTTGGGCTGCAGGCAGCCGCGGAAACTGCGCTGCAGGGGCGGCGCGGCGCCGTGGTCGCGCTCGATCCGCGCGACGGCCAGGTGCTGGCGCTGGCCAGCGTGCCGGGCTACGACCCGAACCTTTTCAGCATGGGACTGAGCAGTGCGCAGTATCGGGCGCTGCAGGAAGACATCGACCAGCCGTTGTTCAATCGCGCGCTGCGCGGCCAGTACCCGCCGGGCTCGACCATCAAGCCGCTGCTGGCGCTGGCCGGACTGCATTACAACGTGGTCGGGCCAAACGACACGATTTTCTGCCCGGGCTGGTTCAGCCTGCCCGGCCACTCGCACCGGTATCGCGACTGGAGAAAATCCGGCCACGGGGTGATCGATCTCAGGGACTCGGTTGCGCAATCCTGTGATGTCTATTACTACCGGCTGGCGGTCACGCTCGGAATTGAGCGCATGCACGAATTCCTCGGTCTGTTCGGCCTGGGGCAGCCGACCGGCATCGACATCCCCGGAGAGCAGGCCGGCATCCTGCCCTCACGGGAATGGAAACGCTCGGCATTCAGCCGGCCGGCAGACCAGGCGTGGTTCCCGGGCGAGACCGTGATCACGGGTATCGGTCAGGGATACATGCTGATGACGCCCTTGCAGCTCGCCCAGGCAGCGGCGATCCTTGGTAATCGCGGTCGGGGATTCCAGCCTACGCTGCTGGCAGCGGTCGAGGACCCGATCACCGGCGAGCGCCAGGTGTTCGCGCCACGGCCGCTGCCGCCGCTGCAGCTCTCGCCAGGGCAACTCGAGCTGACGGTGGCTTCGATGGTGGCCGTGGTGCACGGCCCGCGCGGCACGGCCCGCGCCAGCGGTGCAGGCGCGCGCTGGACGATCGCCGGCAAGACCGGTACCTCGCAGGTGATCGGCATTGCCCAGGGCGAAGATTACGATGAGCGCGCCGTGGATGAACGCCATCGCCCGCACGCCCTGTTCATTGCATTCGCGCCTGCGGAGGCGCCGCGCATCGCCGTCGGCGTGCTGGTCGAAAACGGCGCCAGCGGCAGCGGGGCTGCCGCACCCATTGCGCGCCAGGTCATCGACGCCTGGCTCAGCAGGGATCCTGGCTAGGTGGCCGTCTCCGCATCCGCGTTGCGCGAGCGTCGATCGCCCAGCCTCGGCGGGCGCATCCTCGCCGAACTCAAGCTCGATGCTCCGCTGCTGGCCGGGCTGCTGCTGATTTGCGGTTTCGGCCTGGTGGTGTTGTGGAGCGCCAGTGGCCAGAACCCGGCACTGCTGGTTCGCCAGTCGATTCGCATCGGCATCGCCCTCGCCGTGATGGTGGCGATTGCGCAGGTTCCGCCGAAAGTGCTGCGATTCTGGTCACCCTGGCTGTTCGTACTCGGACTATTCCTGCTTGCGATGGTGCTGTGGGTCGGCGACGTCGGCAAGGGTGCGCAGCGCTGGCTGGACTTTGGCGTGGTGCGATTCCAGCCCTCGGAGATCATGAAGCTGGCGGTGCCGATGATGACCGCCTGGTACCTTCGCGACCGCTCGCTTCCGCCGCGACTGGTCGAGCTGCTGGCGCTGCTGTTGCTGACGGTGTTGCCTGCGTTGCTGATCTCCCTGCAGCCCGATCTCGGCACCGCCTTGCTGGTGGCGAGCTCCGGAATCCTGGTCATCCTGCTTGGCGGCTTGCGGCTGCGCCTGATGATCCTGCTCGGCGCGGCCGGCGCGGCGCTGGTGCCACTGATGTGGCACTTGATGCACGATTACCAGCGCCGTCGCGTGCTGACTTTCCTCAATCCCGAATCCGATCCGCTCGGCGCCGGTTACCACATCATCCAGTCGAAAATCGCCATCGGGTCGGGAGGCATATTCGGCAAGGGCTGGGGCAGCGGTTCGCAGGCGCAGCTGGAGTTCTTGCCGGAACGCTCGACAGATTTCATTTTCGCGGTGCTCGGCGAAGAGTTCGGCCTGCTGGGCCAGGTGCTGCTGATGCTCGGCTACCTGTTCCTGATCGGCCGCGGCCTGTACATCGCCGCACAGGCGCAAGACACTTTCACACGGCTGCTCGCCGGCAGCATCAGCCTGACGTTCTTCGTCTATGTGTTCGTCAATACCGGCATGGTGACCGGCCTGCTGCCAGTGGTGGGCGTGCCGTTGCCGCTGATCAGTTACGGTGGCACCTCGATGGTGACCCTCATGGCCGGTTTCGGTATCCTCATGTCCATCAACGGGCACCGGAATCTCCTCGCCAGGTGAAACGCTCGATACTTTCCGCCGCCTGCGTCCTCCTGGTCTCCGGACAGCTTGTCGCCGCATTGCCCGCCGACGCCACGGTGCTCGACCCCGCGCGGGAGGACGTGCAGGACTTCGTCGAGCGCGTGTATCACCAGCATGGCCTCGACCGCGAGGCGGTGCGGGGCATTCTCGCCCTGGCGCGGCTGCAACCGCCGATCATCGAGGCCATCAGCCGGCCGGCGGAGCGCGTCCGGCCTTGGCACGAATACCGCGGGATCTTCATGACTGCCGAGCGGATCGAGGCCGGCGTGCTGTTCTGGCAGGCGCATCGCGAGGGCATCGAGCGAATCGCGGCGGAGACCGGCGTGCCTGGAGAGATCCTGGTGGGCATTATCGGCGTGGAGACCTTCTACGGCCGGATCATCGGCCGCTACCGGGTGCTCGACGCGCTGGCGACGCTGGCCTTCGAGTACCCGCCGCGCAGTGCGTTCTTCGCCCGCGAGCTGGAACAGTTTCTGCTGCTGGTGCGAGAGCAGGGCCTGGAGATCGAAACACCGGTCGGCTCCTATGCGGGCGCGATGGGCTTGCCGCAGTTCATCCCGTCCAGCTACCGGGCCTACGCCGTGGACGGCGACGGCGACGGCCGGATCGACCTGTGGACCAGCATCGAGGACATCCTGGCCAGCGTCGCGAACTACTTCCGTGCCCACGGCTGGCGGGCCGGCGAGCCGGTCGTCGCGCCGGCTGTTGCCGCGGGCGACGGTGCCGCCTCGCTGGTCGACCAGGGACTCGTGCCGACGACCACCGTCGGCACGCTCTGGGCCGCCGGCATCGGCCTGGCCGGACCGGCCCCGCGGACCCGCTCCGCGACCGCCGGGCTGTTCGTCCTCGAGCACGCGGACGGGCCGCGTTACTGGGCCGGGTTCCACAATTTCTACGTGATCACGCGCTACAACCGCAGCCTGATGTATGCGCTTGCCGTCCACCAGCTCGGCGAGGCGATTCTCGAACGGCTCCCGGTCATCCCGGATGCGGGCTGAGCCGGCTCGTCTGGCGGCACTGGCGGCGGCCCTCGCCCTGGCAGCCGGCTGTGCCAGCACGCCCGCGCCGGTCGCCAGTGGCGACGGCGCACCGGC
>CAZOSZ010000068.1:0-12255 GCA_964582505.1 uncultured Ectothiorhodospiraceae bacterium
CGGAGCAGGCGCCGCGACCACCGGGGCCGGCGCCGGAGCGGTCTCGACCGCCGCGCCGGGCACGAACACGGGCGGATCGAGCAGCACAGTGTATTCCCTGAGCATCCGGCCGCCGCTCCAGCGAGCCTGCACCAGGAAGGTCAGGAACGGCTCGACCATCGGACGCGATGAGCTGACCTCCACAACCGCGCTCGACGGACCGGTGCGTCGCACCTGGAAGCGCAGGTCGTCGAAATAGGCAGGGCGCGCCAGCCCGTAGCGACCAAAGGCCTCGGCGGAGGCGAGCTCGACGCGCAGCGTCTCGAGTTCCTCGGATGCGGCAATGCTGAGCCCGATCTGGGCGTTGAGCGGCTGGTTCAGGTAGGAATCCAGGCGGATCTCGCCGAGTCCGAGAGACCAGGCCGCTCCCGGCACGAGGACGAGGGACAAGACCCCGATGATCAGCAGCTTTCGCGACATTGTCATTCCCCGAGTGCGACCACGCTCCGCGATTTCTCGCGAACCGCTGCGGAGCGGCGCCATCATCATGACAAAACCCTTCATGACTGGCGCCCAACTATAAACTACAGGTAGGTATTTACAAATGTTTCAGCGATCTGGACGCTGTTGAGCGCGGCGCCCTTCCTGATGTTGTCTGAGACCACCCAGAGGTTCAGCCCCCGCGGGTGGGAAATGTCCTCGCGAATCCTTCCCACCCAGACGGCATCCGTCCCGGCCGCCTCGCTGCGCGCGGTCGGGTAGCCGCCCGGCACGCGCCGGTCGAGCAGCGACACCCCGGGTGCGTTGCGCAGCAGCCTGCGCGCCTGGGCCGCAGTGATTTTGTCGACGGTCTCGATGTGCACGGCCTCGGAATGACCGAAGAATACAGGAATTCGCACTGCCGTCGCGTTCACGCCAATATCCGGGTCTCCGAGGATCTTGCGGGTCTCCCACGCCATCTTCATTTCTTCCCGCGTGTAGCCGTTGTCCTCGAACACATCGATCTGCGGTACCGCGTTGAACGCCACGCGGCGCGCTTTACGCGGTTCTTCCAGCGGCCGGCCGCTCAGCATCGCGACAGACTGACGGCCCAGCGCCTCGACCATCTGTCGCCCGGCGCCCGACACCGACTGGTAGGTGGCGATATTGATCCGCGTGATGCCGACCGCGTCATAGATCGGCTTGAGTGCGACCACCAGCTGGATGGTCGAGCAGTTCGGATTGGCGATGATGTTGCGGGCCCGCGCGCCCGCGAGCGCGCCGGCATTGACCTCCGGAACGACCAGCGGCACATCGTCGTCGTAACGGAAACAGGAGGTGTTGTCGATCACCATCGCACCGGCGGCCGCGGCCCGCGGAGCATGTTCTTTCGAGACCGACCCGCCAGCGGAGAACAGCGCGAAATCCACCCCCTTGAAATCGCAGGCCGCCAGCTCGGTGACCCGGTGCTCGGTGGCGCCGAACGCAATCCGGGTGCCGGCGGATCGCGCACTGGCGAGCAGCCTGAGCTTGCCCACCGGGAACTTGCGCTGCCCGAGACAGGCGAGCATGGCCTCGCCGACCAGCCCGGTGGCGCCGACCACTGCGACCGAATAGCCCCTGCCCATGTGCGCTCCCTATGTCACGCCACGCCATGCCCCGCCCGGCCCGCCGTGCGCCGCCCGGAGACCCCGCCAGGCGATCGCCGTCGCCAGGCCCGCGATCAGCCCGGCGCTGAGCCACGTTCCGGTCGGCCCGAGTACTGCCCAGGCGTAGCCGCTGCCGAGGCTGCCCAGCGCCCCGCCGAGGCCGAAGCCCGCAGCGCTGTACAGCGCCTGCCCTCGCCCCAGGAGTCGTCCGCCGAAGGCGCGATGCACCAGCAGCACGGCCACGGCGTGGAACAAGCCGAAGGCGGCCATGTGCAGGGTTTGCGCCACCAGCAACAAGGGCAGGGAACTGCCGGCCACCGCCGTCAGCAGCCAGCGTACGGCGGATGCGCCGAGAGCGAACACCAGCAGCACGCGGGACCCGAACCGGTCGATCAGTCGGGAAGTATAGAGAAACATCAGTATCTCGGCAGCCACACCCCAGGCCCACAGCAGACCGGCCGCGCCGGTTCCATAACCGAGGCGGTCGAGGTGGATGGTGAAGAACACGTAGTAGGGCCCGAAGGAGGCCTGCTGCAGGACGCAGACCACCAGCAGCGCGATCACCCACGGACGGCGCAGCGCGGCGGCCAGGCCGCGGTCGGCCTGCGAGGCATCGATCAGCGGCACGGGCGGCACGCGCCAGACGGCGATCGCGGTGCAGGCGACCAGCGCGGCCAGCGCCAGCGGTACGGCGAAGGCTCGATCGCCGGCGAAGGCCAGGCCGCCGATCACCACCGCCAGGATGAATCCGACCGAGCCCCACAACCTGACCAGGCCGTAGCGCTGCGGCCGGTCGCCGAGGTGCCCGAGTGTGGTGGCCTCGAATTGCGGCAGCAGCCCGCTCCACGGCAGCGAGAAGGCCGCCAGGCCGAGCGCGACGGCCACGAAGCCCTTGGCGCCCAGCAGCATGGCGGCGCCGGTGGCCGCCAGCAATGCCGCAATGCGTAACACCAGATCGCGCCGCCCGCTGCGATCGGCAGCCCAGCCCCAAAGGCCGGGCGCCAGCACGCGCATCGCCATCGGAATCGCCATCAACTGTCCGATGGCGATCGCGCCGAAGCCCTCGGCCTGCAGGAAAAAGGCGTAATAGGGAACGAATACGCCGAGCGCCCCGAAATAGCACAGATAGAAGGCCGACAGCCGGGCATACAACGGGCGCGGTGCTTCGCCGGGCGTGGTGCGCCCGCGCGGCGCCTCCAGGCCGTCAGGCCGGGGCATCAGGGATCAGGGGCGCTCCCGGGGTCACGCCGCTGTTCTGGCCGCGATCCCTCAACAGGTGGTCCATCAGCACCAGCGCAAGCATGGCCTCGGCAATCGGGGTTGCGCGGATGCCGACGCAAGGATCATGGCGCCCGGTGGTCACCACGGTGGCCGGTTCGCCACGCACGTTCACAGTGCGCGCCGGCAGGCGCAGGCTGGAGGTCGGCTTGAGCGCGATGCTGACGCGCACCGCCTGCCCGGAGGAGATGCCGCCCAGCGTGCCACCGGCGTGATTCGACAGGAATCCCTGTGGCGTGATCTCGTCGCGGTGCTCGGTGCCTCGCTGCTCGACCACCGCAAAGCCATCGCCAATCTCGACCCCCTTGACCGCATTGATGCCCATCATCGCGTCCGCGATGTCGGCGTCGAGCTTGTCGAACACCGGCTCCCCCAGGCCGGGCGGCACGCCGGTGGCGATCACGTTGACACGCGCGCCGATCGAGTCCCCCGACTTGCGCAGGCGATCCATGTAGGCCTCGAGCTCGGGAACCTTCGCCGGCTCCGGGCAGAAGAAAGGATTGTCGTCCACCGCGTCGAGGTCCAGCGGCTCGAGCCGGATCGGGCCCAATTGGGCAAGCCATCCGCGGATCCGGACGCCGTGGGTCGCCAGGTACTTTCGCGCGATCGCTCCCGCAGCGACCCGCATCACCGTTTCGCGGGCGCTGGAGCGGCCGCCGCCGCGATGGTCGCGAATGCCGTATTTGCGCGCCCAGGTGTAGTCGGCGTGGCCGGGCCGGAACAGCTCGGCGATCCTGGCGTAATCCTTCGGCTTGGCATCCACGTTCTCGATCAGCAGGCCGATCGGCGCGCCGGTGGTCAGACCCTCGTAGACCCCCGACAGGATCCGCACCTGGTCGGGCTCGCGCCGCTGGCTGACATGCCGCGACTTGCCGCTGCGGCGGCGCTCGATGTCACGCTGCAGGTCCTGTTCATCCAGCGGCAGTCCCGGCGGGCAGCCATCGACGATGCAGCCCAGCGCAGGGCCGTGGCTTTCGCCGAAGCTGGTGACCGTGAACAGCCGGCCAAAGGTATTGCCGGACATCAGGGCAGCTCCTCGGCGTTTAGCAGGAACACGCCGCTGCCGCCGCGCGTGAAGTCGATCCAGGTGAACGGCAGCTCCGGCCAGTTGCGCGCCACCGCCTCGGCCGAGTTGCCGACCTCCACCACCAGCACGCCGCCTGAACGAAGATGGCCGCGTGCGCCGGCCAGGATGCGCGCCACCACGCCGAGGCCATCCGGCCCGGAACGCAGTCCGAGTTCCGGTTCGTGGGCATATTCGGGCGGCAACCCGGCCATCTCCGGGTCGCTGACATAGGGCGGATTGCTCACCACCAGGTCGTACTGGCGCCCGGCCACCGGCTCCCAGAGATCGCCCTGCAGCAGCTCCAGCTGCGTCCCCACGCCGTGGCGCTCGACGTTGGCGCGCGCCACCTCGAGCGCGCCATCCGACAGCTCGACGGCATCCACCTCGGCCGCTGGAAAGGCCAGCGCGCAGGCGATCGCAATGCAGCCGCTGCCGGTGCACAGGTCGAGCACCCGCTCGACGCGCTCGGCGTCCAGCCAGGGCGCGAAGCCGGCCTCGACAAGTTCGGCGATCGGCGAGCGCGGAATCAGCACGCGCCGGTCCACCAGGAACGGCAGGCCGGCAAACCACGCTTCGCCAGTCAGGTAAGGCGCCGGCACGCGCTCGACGATGCGCCGCTCGATCAGGGCCAGCAGCTCGCGCTTCTCCGGCACGGTCAGCCGCGCGGCGTAAAACTCCTGCGGCAGGTCATGGCCCAGGTGCAGCGCGTGGCGCACCAGCACCAGCGCTTCGTCGATCGCGTTGTTCGTGCCATGCCCGAAGTGCAGCCCGGCTGCCCCGAAGCGGCTGGCACCCCAGCGGACGAAGTCCGCGATGGTCTCGAGATCCTGCACTGCCTGTTCGCTGGGGCTCACGCCCGGTCTCTTGCCTGCCGCGCCGTTCGCCGGCGAGTGCCATGATACCCGAGCAATCGCGCGCCGGCGGGGCCCCGCGGGGAGCTGTGAGATAATGTCGGGCATGAGTCGACCCGGATTGCTCGCTGCCGCGATCGTGCTTGCGGTCGCGGCTGCTGTCGCCGGCGCATGGCTGGCGGCGCGCCTGGCGGCCCCCGAGATGCCCGAGCAGGCCCGCGTGCTGGACACGCCGCGCCCGGTCCCCGACGTGCCGACCTTCGATCACCACGGCCTGCCCTTCGGGGTGGCCGGATTCGAGGGCCGGTGGAGCCTGGTGTTTTTCGGTTTCACGCATTGCCCGGACGTCTGCCCTGCGACCCTGCAGGCGCTGGCCGGCACGCGCCGAATGCTCGAGGACCTTCCGCCGGACGAGCAGCCGGAGTTCGTGATGATCTCGCTGGATCCGGGCCGCGACTCGCCGTCGCGCCTGGCCGAATACGTGCCGTTCTTCGATCCCGAGTTCCGCGGGCTCAGCGTCGCGGACGAGCACCTTCCCGAGCTGGCGCGCGGCTTCGGCGTCGCCTATGCCTACCTGCCCGCCGGCGAGGACAGTTACACCGTGGATCACACCATCTCGATGTTTCTCGTGGATCCCTCGGCACACATCGTGGCGGTGTTTCCCGCCCCCCACACTTCAAAGGGCATTGCCACGGACCTGCGCCGCATTCTTGCCATGGAGAACGAGCGATGAGACTGACAACCCTGTTGCTGGCATGCCTGTTGTGGGGCTGCGCGCCCGGTGGCGATTCCCAGGCGCCTGCTCCGGCTCCGGAAGCGGCACCGCGACCGGAAGCCGCCGGACCGTTGATCAGCGGGGCATGGGTGCGCGCGGTGCCGCCGGCCGCGCGGATGACTGCCGGTTACCTGACCCTCTACAACCCCGGTCCGGGGGCGATCGTGGTGGTCGGCGCGGAAAGCCCGCAGTTCGGCTCTATCGAGATGCACGGCACGGAACTGGTGGACGGCGTCGCGCGGATGCGGCAGCGGCACGAGATCACGGTGGCCGCCGGCGAGACCGTGAGCTTCGAGCCCGGCGGGCTGCACCTGATGCTGATGCAGCCGCACAACGGCGCTGCGTCCAGCGGCGAAGTGGAGCTGGCGCTGATGCTGGAAGACGGACGCCGACTGACATTCTCGGCAGCGGTCGGCCAGGCCGGGAACTGATGCCCGGCAGGTTGTTCGCCTGGTTCCAGTGGCTTCTGCCCCAACATGGCGTGTCCAGATTGGTCGGCTGGCTGGCCGGGATCGAACGGCCGGCGGTCAAGAACCTGCTGATCCGCGGCTTCCTCAAGCTGTTCACGGTCGAGATGCGCGAGGCCGCCGAGCCGGAAGCGACTGCTTATCCAAGCTTCAACGCTTTCTTCACGCGCGCGCTGCGCGCGGATGCGCGCATCATGCCTGCGGAACAGTCCGCCCTCGCCTGCCCGGTGGACGGCACGGTCAGCGAGTGCGGGGCGCTGGATCACGGCCGGCTGCTGCAGGCCAAGGGCTATCGCTACGAGCTGGCACGCTTGCTCGGTGGGGAGTCGCCGGCTGCCCTGGCGCGCGGCAGTTTCGCCACGATGTACCTGGCGCCATGGAACTATCACCGCGTTCATGCTCCGGCCGATGCGCGACTCGTCGAGATGCGTTACCTGCCCGGTGCGTTGTTCAGCGTCAACCACGCCACGGTCAACGCGGTGCCGCGGCTGTTCGCCCGCAACGAGCGGGTCGCCTGCCTGTTCGACACCGGCTTCGGGCCGATGGGGGTGGTGCTGGTCGGCGCGCTCAATGTCGGCTCGATGGCCACCACCTGGGCCGGCCAGGTGGCGCCGGGCCCGGACCGCCAGGCGGCCGTCTGGCGCTACCCGGAAGATGGTCCCGGCTCGGTGCGACTGGAACGCGGCGAGGAGCTGGGCCGCTTCAACATGGGTTCGACGGTGATCGTGATACTTCCCGAGCATGGACCGCGTTTCGCGCCGGAAATCGCCGCCGGCCGGGACGTGCGCGTCGGGCAGCTGCTGGCCCGCATGCCGTAGGAGCGGCTTCAGCCGCGACTGCCTTGACGCTCGTCGCAGTCGCGGCTGAAGCCGCTCCTACGGCCGCTCCTACGGCAGCAGGTGGGCGAGCTGCTCGAGCTCGGCAAGGTCCGCGGCATCGAAACGCCCCGGCTCGGGACTGTCGATGTCGAGCACACCGAAAATCCGGCCGCCGGCGTCCCTCAGGGGCACCGCGATCTCGGACCTCGATGCAACATCGCAGGCGATGTGGCCGGGAAAGGCATGCACGTCCGGTACAAGCTGGCTGCGCGCCTCGGCCACGGCCGCACCGCAGACGCCTTGCCCGACCGGAATCCGCACGCAGGCGGGCTTGCCCTGGAAGGGGCCGAGTACCAGCACCTCGCCCTGCAGGAAGTAAAACCCGGCCCAGTTGATTCGCGGCAAGGCGTGAAACACCAGCGCGGCGAGATTGGCCGCATTGGCAACACGGTCCGTCTCGCCCTCCACCAGCGCCCGCGCCTGCGCCTGCAATTGGGCATAAAAGCGAGGCTTGTCGCCGTAATCGGGCCCGGTCATTTGCTGCATCTTGGCTCCTCCGCCGTCAGGAATCAGGCTCAGAGACCGATTTCCCAGGGAAACGCCAGCACATCGTCGATCCGTGTCGCGCCGGCGAGCACCATCACCAGCCGGTCGAAGCCCAGCGCCACCCCGGCGCATTCCGGCAGGCCGTGGGCCAGCGCCGCCAGCAGCTGCCGATCAGGGAGCGGCTCGGGCAGGCCCCGCGTACGTCGCGCCTCGAGATCGGCGCGAAACCGGGCCGCCTGCTCGCCCGCGTCGGTGAGCTCCTGGTAGCCGTTGGCGAGTTCCATGCCGCCAAAAAAAAGCTCGAAGCGCTCGGCCAGCGGCGGATCGCCCGGGCGGATGCGCGCCAGAGCCGCGTGGCTGGCGGGAAAATCGTAAATGAAAACCGGCCGCGTTGCTTCCAGTGCCGGCTCGACCAGCACCGACAGGGCGAGGTCCAGCGCGGCATCGCGGTCCAACTCGATGCCCTCGGGCGTGGCGGCACCGGCATCGGCCAGTGCTTGTGTGATCGCCGCGCCATCAGCGGTGAACGGATCAAAGCCCGCGAATCGGCCGAAGGCCTCGCGATAGCTGATCCGCTCGGCGGCACCTATCGCGACGAGTCCCCTGGCGAGCTCGCGCAACAAGGCCTCGACCTCGTCCATCAGCGCGGCGATATCCCAGCCGACCCGATACCACTCCAGCAGGCTGAACTCAGGGTTGTGTCGCCGGCCACGCTCGGCGCCGCGGAACACCCTGGCGAGCTGCCAGATGTCGCCCGAGCCGGCGGCCAGCAGGCGCTTCATCGGGAACTCCGGCGAGGTCTGCAGCCAGCCCAGCGCCTCGCCGCCCGGCCGTTGCACCACCAGGCTCTCGAGCTGCACATCGGTCGCGGCCATTGCGGAAAGCTGCGGCGTTTCCACCTCGAGCAGCCCGCGCGCGACAAAGAAGGCGCGGCTCCTCTCTAGCAGCCGGGCGCGCAGGCGCAGCATCGCCGGCGATGCCGCCGGCCGCCATTCGAGCGGATTACTTGACTCGGGAGACGTAGGCACCGCTACGCGTGTCGACCCGAATGACCTCACCCTCCTCGATGAACAGCGGCACGCGCACGACGGCGCCGGTCTCGAGCTTGGCCGGTTTCTGCCCACCGGTGGCGGTGTCGCCGCGCACGCCGGGGTCGGTCTCGACGATTTTCAGCTCGACGAAGTTGGGCGGTGAAACCTGCAGCGGCTGGTTGTTCCACAGCGTGACCTGGCAGAGGTCCTGCTCCTTGAGCCAGTCCTTCGATTCGCCGACGACTTTGGCATCGGCGGCGTACTGCTCGAAGGAATCCGGCACCATGAAGTGCCAGAACTCGCCGTCGAAATACAGGTACTGCATGTCGGTATCGACCACGTCGGCGCCTTCCACCGACTCGTTGGACTTGAAGGTTTTCTCATTGACGCGGCCGGTCTTCAGGTTGCGGATCCTGACGCGGTTGAAGGCCTGGCCCTTGCCCGGCTTGACGAACTCGTTCTCGAGGATGACGCACGGATCGCCGTCGAGCAGGATCTTCAGGCCGGAGCGGAACTCGTTGGTACTATAGGTCGCCATGAATACACCAGCAGCCGGGCTGTCGTTGGGAAGGGTCGCAGGAAAGCGGGTGATGATACCGCCCGATGACGCAGCGCGTCACTTCGAGCCCTGGCGCAGGGAACTGGCCGCTGCGGTCACCGACCCGGCCGAGCTGCTGGCGCTGCTGGAGCTCGACCCGGCGCTGCTTCCCGGCGCCCGCCGCGCGGCGGCGCGTTTCGGATTGCGGGTGCCGCGCGCCTACCTGGCGCTGATGCATCGCGGTGATCCGGCCGATCCGCTGCTCCGCCAGGTGCTGCCGCTGGAGGCTGAAACGGCAACGGTGGCGGGCTTCGGTTCGGACCCGGTGGGTGATCTCGCCGCCCTGCAGGTTCCGGGCCTGCTGTCCAAGTATCACGGCCGCGCGCTGTTGATGACCACCGGCGCCTGCGCAGTGCACTGCCGCTATTGCTTCCGCCGCGAGTTCCCTTATGACTCGGGATCGCTGACGCCGGCGCGACTGGAGCAAGCGGTCGCGGCACTGGCCGCCATGCCGGGCATCGAGGAAGTGATCCTCTCCGGTGGCGATCCGCTGGCACTGCCGACCGCGCGGCTGGCGCGCATCGGCAAGGCATTGGCTGCGCTCCCTGGCCTGAATCGATTGCGGATCCACACCCGCACACCGGTGGTGCTGCCCGCCCGCGTGGATGCGCTGCTGCTCGACTGGCTGGCCGGATTGCCATGGCGCACAGTCATTGTGCTGCACGTCAATCACCCGCGTGAGCTCTCCCCGCAGGTGAGCACGGCAGTCCGGGACCTGGCCGCGACCGGCGCCACGCTGCTCAACCAGTCCGTGCTGCTGGCCGGCGTCAACGACGACGAGGATACGCTTTGCGAATTGTCCACCGCCTTGTTCGAGGCCGGCGTGCTGCCTTATTACCTGCATCTGCTCGACCGCGTTGCCGGCACGGCGCATTTCGAAGTCGCCGAACGGCGGGCGATCGAACTGCACGCCGGGCTGCTGCGACGCCTGCCCGGTTACCTGGCGCCGCGCCTGGTCCGCGAGCTTGCCGGCGCGCCCTGCAAGATGCCCGTGCGGCCGGCTGGCCAGGGCGCTGCCAGGTGCTAGAATGGCCCGCCGCTCGGCGGCAGGGAGGACTAAGGGATTGAGCGAGGCCGCAGCCGTACCGGTGATCGTGCTCAGCAGGCACGCGGACAACGCCGAGGCGATCAACCGCATCCTGCGCAACAGCGGGCGCGCGGCGCATGTCCAGCGGCTCGATGACGCCGGTGACCTCTCTTCGCACCTGGCCGGGGACAAGTACCAGCTTGTAGTGGCATTCGCCGATGAGAGCGAACAGCTGCTGGTGACGGCCGCGGCCGTGATCGAAGCCTCAGGCGTGGAGCTGCCGCTGGTGAGCTGCCGGGAGCAGCTCGACGAAAACGCCATTGCGGCTGATATCGCCGCGGGCGCACATGACGCAGTCTCGCTGGAGCGCCAGGATCGCCTCGGCGCGGTGCTGGAGCGTGCGCTGCGTTTCCGGCGCCTCGAGCATGCCTTTCATGAAGCGATCACCAGCGCCTCGAGTTACCGCGAACAACTTCGCCGCGTGGTGGCCGGGACGGCGGATGCGCTTGCGCACGTCGGCGAGGGCATCATTCTCGACGCGAACAGCGCCTGGGCCCAGCTGTTCGGCTTCGACGACGAGACGGGACTGCCGGGCCTGACTTTCATGGATCTGTTTTCCCCGGCCGACCAGCCGGCCATCAAGGGGGCGCTGGTGGCCTGTGCCCAGGGGCGTCTCCCGCCGCAGGGCATCCGCGCGACCGGCCTGACCCGACAGGACAAGCCGATCTCCCTGCAGCTCGATCTCGAGCCGGCGAGCTTCGACGAGGAGCCGTGCGTGCGGATTCGCGTGCCGGCGCGCCCAGAGATGGACGAGGAGATGCTGGGGGCGCGGTTGCAGGCAGCGCTGCGCCTCGACCAGGGCACCGGCCTGTACGGCCGGCGACATTTTCTCGAGTGCCTGGAGACGCGGCTCGCCGGGGATCAGCCGGCGGGTGTGCAGGCGCTGGTGCTGATCTCGGTGGACGATTTCCACAAGCTGGAGCGCCAGATCGGCGCGCAGGGCGCGGACATGGTGGTCGCCGGCCTGGCCGACCTGTTGCGCGATTCGGTCCAGGCGCGAGACCTGTACGGTCGGCTGGGCAACGATGAACTTGGCGCATTGATCGCACGCGGCAAGCGGCGCGATCTCAAGGCCTGGGCCCAGAGCATCATCGCCAAGGTGGCGCGCACGCTGTTCGAGGCCGGAGGCAAGTCAGTGCCGCTGTCGCTCAGCGCCGGCATCGCGGTGGCCGAGCGCCGCGGCATGAAGCCCGACGTGCTGCACGCCGACGCGCGAGAGGCGCTCGCCAAGGCGCGCGAGCTGGGCCACGGCCAGGCGGCCATGAATCGCGAGGCCGAGGACTCCACCCGCATCGAGGAACTGGACCAGCTGTGGGTCATGCGCATCAAGAAGGCGCTGGTGGAGAACCGCTTCCGGCTGGCGACCCAGCCGATCGCGAGCCTCACAGGCGAGCAGGGTGATCTTCACGACCTGCTGGTCCGGATGGTGGACGAACAGGGCGACGACGTGCTGCCCGCGCAGTTCATCGAGGCGGCCGAACGCAATCACCTGATCAAGAACATCGACCGCTGGGTGATCGGCTCGGCTTTCGCGTTCTGCCGGTCGCGCCCGGGCGCGCGCGCCTTTGTGCGGCTGTCAAAGGACACCATGCTCGACTCGATGCTGCCCGCCTGGCTCGAAACCCGCATGAAGAACACCGCGCTCAAGGAAGGCTCGCTGATCTTCCAGGTCGGTGAGGAAGTTGCGGCCACGCACTTGAAGCAGACCCACGAGCTTGCGACGCGGCTCAGGAAGAACGGCTTCTGCTTCTCGCTGGAGGGCTTCACCAGCCAGGGCGCGGCGGCGCAGATGCTGGCGCATCTGCCAATGGACTTCCTGAAGATCGACGGCTCGATGATGCAGGGCCTGGCCGGCGACGAGAGCCTGCAGGAGCGCGTCAGGACCATCGTGCGCGCGGCGACGGAGCGCAACATCAAGACCATCGCGGAACGCGTCGAGGACGCGAACACCATGGCCGTGCTGTGGCAGCTCGGTGTGCAGTACATCCAGGGCTACCAGATCCGCGAGCCCGAGGTGGTGCTCGCCGCCGACCGGCTGTAGGAGCGGCTTCAGGCGCGATCCAATCGATATCCAATATGGAATCGCGGCTGAAGCCGCTCCTACGGCCGCTCCTACGGCCGCTCCTACGGC
>CAZOSZ010000069.1:0-12244 GCA_964582505.1 uncultured Ectothiorhodospiraceae bacterium
GGCGCGGGTGGGTCCGCAACAAGGACCGCCAGCGACGGTCGGAGCCGGCCAGCGACGACCAGTCGCCGCTTTCCGCGTACGCGGCCGCGAGCGTCTCGGCCAGCGCCTCCATGCGACGGGCCTCACCCGCCTCGATGTAGGCGCGAAAATCGCGCTGGAACGTCAGCTGGCCAGTCACGGCCATGACGAGCGCGACCAGCACGCTGGTGGCGAGCACCCCGAGAAACAGCTTGGCGGTGATGCCCAGGCGCATGAACTCCGGTCCAGCCGCGGTCCTGCGGCACAAGGTTAAGGGGGAATTGTGGAGGAAGCACGGAGAGCGTGCAGGCTTCAGCGGCGGCGGCGGCGCCTCGCCGCGGCCGGTCCGGCGGGCTCGTCCTCGATGCTCCACTGCTCGCGATGGGCGCGCGCCGCCTCGCTGTTGACGCCGGCATGACGATTCGCCAGCAGCAGGCTGCCCGGGTCGCAGACGCGGGCGCGGATCACGCCGAGATCCCGTGCCGCCTCGAAGAGGCTCGGGTACCAGTTCTCCCAGTCAGGGAGCAGTTGCTCGACCTGTTCCCGCAGCGAGTTCATCGCATGACGGTAGTCCAGGTCCGGCGGCCAGGGCAATCCGGCCGGGCCGGCCCCAGCGCCTGAACCCGACGGGCGTCAGCACATTTCGCCAAGTCCCGATCGGCAATCCCGGCCCCGGCAGTTATCCTCGAGCCATGAATGCCCCGGTGGTGTTTCGCGCCAGTGGCCTGACCAAGGTCTACCCGATGGGCGAGATCGAGGTGGTCGCATTACGCGGCGTCGACCTCGAGCTGTATGGCGGCGAGTTCGTCGTCCTGCTGGGTCCGTCCGGCAGCGGCAAATCCACTTTGCTGAACATCCTCGGCGGCCTGGATACCGCCACTTCCGGCGAAGTCTGGTACAGCGGCCACGACTTGACGCGCGCGAAAGATCGCGAACTGACGGCATTTCGCCGCGATCATGTCGGCTTCGTCTTTCAATTCTACAATCTGATCCCAAGCCTCACTGCCCGGGAGAACGTCGCCGCAGTGACCGAGATCGCGACCGACCCGATGAGGCCGGAGGTGGCCCTCGAGCTGGTCGGCATGGGCCAGCGGCTGGACCATTTTCCTGCACAGCTCTCCGGCGGCGAGCAGCAGCGGGTCGCGATCGCCCGTGCCATCGCCAAGAACCCGGCGGTGCTGCTGTGTGACGAGCCGACCGGCGCGCTCGATTCGGCCACGGGCATCGTGGTGCTCGAGGCGCTGGAGCGCGCCAACCGGGAACTCGGCACCACCACCGTGGTGATCACGCACAACATGGTCATCGCGGAGATGGCCGACCGCGTCATCCGCATGGCTGACGGCCGGATCGCCGGCGAGGCGCGCAATGCGTCCCGCAGGTCCCCGCGAGAACTGCACTGGTGATGCGTGCCCTCGATCTCAAGCTGTGGCGCGACCTCTGGCAGATGCGCGGTATGGCAGTTGCGATCTCGCTGGTGATGATCGGCGGCGTCTCGACCTTCGTGATGTCGCGGGTCACCTATGAGTCGCTGAAAATCACCCTGACGCGGTACTACGTCGACCAGCGCTTTGCCGACGTGTTCGGCAGGCTGGTCCGCGCGCCGGAGTCAGTTGCCGGGCAGCTGGCCCAGCTCCCGGGAGTCAACCAGGTCGAGACCCGCGTGGTCGCGCCGGTCAACCTCGAGGTCGCCGGCTACAACGATCCCGTCACCGGGCGGATCAACTCATTGCCGGAGGTTGGCGAACCACTGCTGAATGTGCCCTGGGTGCGGCGCGGCCGGCTGCCCATGCCGCGCGCAGACGACGAGGTCGCCCTCAGCGAGGAATTTGCCGACGCGCATGGGCTTCAGCCGGGTGACCGGATCTGGGCGGTCATCAAGGGTCATCGCAAGCGGCTCGATATCGTCGGCATCGTGTTGTCGCCGGAGTACATGTACGCCATTCCGCCCGGCGCGATCTTCCCGGACCACGAGCGCTACGGGATCCTCTGGATGAACCGCAAGTCGCTGGCCACCGCCGTCGACATGGATGGTGCCTTCAACGACGTGAGCTTCTCGCTGCAGCGCGGCGCCTCGGCCAGGGCCCTGATCGACCGCGTGGATGCCGTGCTCGCGCGCTATGGCGGCTTCGGCGCCTACCCGCTCGACGACCAGCTGAGCCACCGCTTCATCACCGAGGAACTCAGGGGCCTGGAGACGATGGCGACCATTTTCCCGGTGATTTTTCTCGGCGTGGCGGCCTTCCTGCTGAACGTGGTGATCACGCGGCTGATCGGCACCGAGCGCGAGCAGATCGGCACCCTGAAGGCCTTCGGCTACTCGACGCTGCAGATCGGCGTGCACTACACCAAGCTTGTGCTGGCCATCACCGCCGTCGGACTGTTCGCCGGCGTCGCCCTCGGGCTGTGGTTCGCCAGGGGGCTGGCCAACGTCTACACGGAGTTCTACAGCTTTCCTTACCTGCAGTTCCACCTCGATCCCCTGGTGCTGCTGCAGGCGGGGCTGGTGACGGTGATCGCCGCGCTGGCCGGCACGGCCTTTGCGGTGCGCCGGGCGGCCTCCTTGTCGCCGGCCGAGGGCATGCGGCCCGAGCCGCCCCCCGTTTATCGCGCCACCATTCTCGAGCGGGCAGGATTGCAACGCCGCCTGGCGGAGCCCTCGCGGATGATTGTCCGGCACCTGGCGCGCCAGCCGTTCAAGGCGGGCCTGACGATGCTCGGCATCGCCGCCGCCGGTGGCATCCTGATGATGACCAACTTCCAGCGCGATGCCATCGACTGGATGGTCGGGGTCCAGTATGGCTTGAGCAGCCGTGAGGACCTGACGGTGATGTTCACCGACCCGACGCCGCGGCGCGCCCTGTACTCGCTGCAGAGCCTCGACGGCGTGCAGCTCGCGGAAGGCTTTCGTGCCGTGCCGGCACGACTCGTCCACGGCCATCGCAGCTACCGCACCTCGGTCGATGGCATCGAGCCGGGCGGGGAGCTGCGACGGGTGCTCGACGCCGCTCTGCAACCGGTCTCGATTCCCACCGAGGGCGTGGTGCTGACGGAGTACCTGGCGAGCGAAATTCTGCGGATCGAGCCGGGCCAGTGGTTGACCATCGAAGTGCTGGAGGGCAGACGCCCGGTGCTGCAGGTCCCGGTGGCCGGCGTCACCCGGCAGTACCTCGGCGTGAATGCCTACATGAGCCGCGCGGCGCTCAACCGGCTGATGCACGAAGGCCCGGCCATCTCCGGCGCCCGCCTGGCAGTGGATGCAGACCGGCAGGCCGAGATCTACCGCCTCCTGCGGGAGATGCCGCGCGTTGCCGGCACCATCGTCCGCGACACCTCGATCGACCAGTTCAATGAAATGATGGAAGAGACGATCCTGTATTTCACCTTCGTCACCGCGTTGCTGGGCGGTTTCATCGCCTTCGGCGTGGTCTACAATTCGGCCCGCATCGCGCTCTCCGAACGCAGTCGTGAGCTGGCCTCGCTGAGGGTGCTCGGCTTCACCCGTGGCGAAGTCGGCTACATCCTGCTCGGCGAGATCGGGCTCCTCACGCTGCTCGCGATCCCGCTGGGATTCGGGTTCGGAGGCGCGCTGTCGGGCTACCTGTCGCTGGCGTTTTCGTCGGACCTATACAGGATTCCGCTGATCATTGCGCCATCCACCTATGCACTTGCCGCCGTCATCGTGTTGGTATCTTTCGCGATGACCGGCGCGCTGATCTGGCGCAAGCTGGCCCGCCTCGACCTGGTCGAGGTATTGAAGACCCGGGAGTAGGCCGTGGCTCCAGGACGCTTTAAAGGCATGCTCGTCGTCGCCGCGCTGGTGGTGCTCGCCCTGGTATGGGGCTTCTGGCCGCGGCCGGTCATGATCGAAACCGGCGAGGTGGCCCGGCGGCCGCTGCAGATCACCGTCGAGGAAGAAGGCCGGACGCGGGTCAAGGACCGCTATGTGCTTTACGCGCCCGTGGCCGGATACCTCAGGCGCATCGAACTCGACGTCGGTGATCCGGTCGAGCTTGGCGAGGCTCTGGCGCTCCTCGATCCGCTGCGCCCCACGGTGCTCGATCCCCGCGCGCGCGCCGAGGCCGACGCGAGGGTCGCGGGGGCCCGGTCGGCGCTGGCGGGTGCCGAGTCCACGGCGCGCCAGGCACAGGCCGATGCCGAGCTGGCCGAGGAGGAGTTCCGGCGACGCGAGGACCTGCTTGCACGGCAGCTGATCTCCCGCTCGGAATTCGACCAGGCGCGCAGCAGGATGCGTGCCACCCAGGCCACGCACCGGGCTGCCGAATCAGCGATCGAGGTCGCACGCCACGAGCTCGAGGCCGCGCTCGCCGCGCTGCGCTATTCGGGGGCCGGCGAGGGTGATGCGCCGATCGAGACCGTGCCGGTGCGTTCCCCGGCGAGCGGCCGAGTGCTGAAAGTGGTGCAGGAAAGCGCAGGGGTCGTCGCCGCGGGCCAGCCCTTGCTCGAGGTCGGTGATCCCGGTGAGCTCGAGGTGGAGGTCGAGGTCCTGTCGCGCGACGCGGTGCGCATCGAGCCGGCCGGGCGCGTGCTGTTCGAGCGCTGGGGCGGCGACGAGGTCCTGGACGGCGTTGTCCGGACCGTGGAGCCGACCGGCTTCACCAAGGTCAGCGCGCTCGGTGTGGAAGAGCAGCGCGTGCTGGTGATCGCCGACATCCACTCGCCACCGGAGGCCTGGCGGCGGCTCGGCGACGGCTACCGCGTCGAAGCGAAATTTGTCGTCTGGGAGCGCGAGGATGCGCTCACCGCGCCGGCGAGCGCGTTGTTTCGCCGCGACGGCGGCTGGGCTGCATTCGTGGTCGAAGACGGCCGTGCCCGGCAGCGAGCCGTCGCCATCGGGCAGGGCAGCGGGCTGTTCACTGAGGTGCTCGGCGGGCTTGCGGCCGGGGATCTCGTGATCGTGCACCCGGACAGTGCCGTGGATGACGGCGTGCGCGTCCAGCCCTACCGCAAGTGAACCCCGTCATGGATCTCCTGCTCCTGCATCCGCCGAGCGTCTACGACTTCCGCCAGAAGTCGATCCTCTACGGCCCGGTCAGCGACATGGTGCCGTCCTCGGTGGTGTTCGAGCTCTACCCGATCGGCTTTCTGACCATCGCCGGTTACCTGCAGCAGCAGGGCATGGAGGTGCGCATCGTCAATCTCGCGCTGCGAATGCTGACCGACCGAAGTTTCGATGTCCGCAAGTTCCTCGCCCGGCAGCGCCCCGGGGCGATCGGCATCGACCTGCACTGGATGCCCCACTGCCACGGCGCGGTGGAGATCGCGCGTCTCGCCAAGGAAGTCCACCCGGACGTACCGGTGATCTTCGGCGGCCTGTCCTCGACCTATTACCACCGCGAGCTCCTCGAGTACCCGGAGATCGACTTCGTGCTGCGCGGCGACAGCACCGAGCCGCCGCTCCACCAGCTCTTGACCACTCTGCAACACGGCGGCTCGCTGGCGCAGATTCCGAACCTGAGCTGGCGGCAAGACGGCGAGATCCGAGTCAACCCGCTGAGTTTCGTTCCCGATTCGCTGGACTACGTCGACGTCCGGCCGGAGCTGTTGATCGAGATGGGACTGCGCTACCGCGACTTTGCCAGCGTGCTGCCGTTCAACGGCTGGCTGCGCAATCCGACCACCATGGTGCTGCCGCTGAAAGGCTGCGCCTACGAGTGCGTCACCTGCGGCAGCTCCGCCACGACCTGCACGCACCTCACGCGGAGAAAAAGGCCGGTATTCCGCAGCCCCGCAAGCCTGGCGAAAAACGTCGCCGCGATCGGCCGCTTCTCGCGCGGCCCGGTGGTGATCCCCGGCGACCTGCTGCAGGGTGGCCGCGACTACGCCGGTCAGGTCATCGAGGAGCTTGCCGCGGCCGGCGTGACCAACCAGATCTGTTTCGAGTTCTTTGACATACCGCCGTACGACTTCCTGCAGCAGATCGACGCCCGGTTGCGCAACTGGAGCTTCGAGATCAGCCCGGAAAGCCACGATCAAGCGGTGCGCCGCGCCATGGAAGGCGAGATCGGCTACGACAACGAGTCCATGGAGGCGTTCCTGCGCGAGGCCCTGAAGCTCGATTGCCACCGCATCGATATTTTCTACATGATCGGACTGCCCAGGCAGACCCATGCCTCCGTGATGGCGACGGTCGATTACTGCGAGCACTTGTTCCGCATGGGCGATTCGCGAGTGCAGTGCTTCATCTCGCCGATGGGTCCGTTCCTCGACCCGGGCAGCCGGATCTTCGAGGAACCCGCGCGCTTCGGCTATCGCAAGCTGGCGCACACGCTCGAAGAGCACCGCCAGCTGCTGGTGCAGCCGAGCTGGGAGCAGATCCTCAATTACGAAACCGAGTGGATGACGCGTGCCGAGCTGGTGGACGCGACCTACGACGCTGCCGAGCGGCTCAACGAGCTGAAACGCCGCTACGGCCGGATCTCGGCGAAGCAGGCCAGCGCGGTGGCCGAGGGCATTGCCCAGGCGCGGAGCCTGCGTGCGCGGCTCAAGGCGAGCGTGGACGGCCGCCTGGGCGCGGCCGATGTGGAGCGGTTGCGCGGGGAGATTTCCCGCTACAGCGACTCGACTGTCTGCGACAAGCGTGAGCTGTTCTGGCAGCGCCACATGTTCAGTTTCCGCCTGCCCGCCATCATGAAGGTTGCTGCCGATTACCTGCGAAGCTGAGGGCCTCGCTTGATCCGGCGGCGGTGCTCGCGGCATGCTGTCGGCGGCCACGGCCGGAGCGAAGCATGCAACACGTCCTCCCGACCATCCTGCTGGGCACTGCGCTGGCCGCGGCAGGTTGCTCCTGGGCGCCGGACCGCTCGACCGACCCGGCTGAGGACGGCGCGAGCTGGTCGAGCTGGGGAGCCGCCGATCGCGAGGTGCGCGACCCCGGTGGAACTGCCGCGCCACTTCGGGCCGGCGACTCGCCGGTGGTCGAACTGGCGGCCCGGATGATCGGCACCCCCTACCGGTGGGGCGGGCACGGCCCGGACGGGTTCGACTGCAGCGGCCTGGTGTATTTCGCGTTCGGCGAGGCGGGGATCCCCGTGCCACGAACGTCCGAAGCGCAATATCGCGCGGCCCGACCCGTGCCGATTGCCGCGGCGATGCCCGGCGACCTGGTGTTCTTCGGCCGGCGCGGCCGGATCACGCATGTCGGCATCTACATCGGCGATTGGCGGTTCATTCACGCCCCCGACACCGGGCAGTTGGTGAGGGTCTCCAGCATCAACGACGACTACTATCGCGCGCGGTTCGCCGGCGCCGGACGTCTCCATTGAGCCTCGCCGTGCGCCGAGCTGGTGAACACGAAGTACAACGTCGAGCGGCTTAATGAGCTGAAGCACCGCTGCGACTGGATCTCGGCGAAGCAGGCCAGTACTGTGGCCGAGGTCATCGCCCAGGCCCGGCGCCCGCAAGCGCGGCTCAAGGCCAGCGCGGACGGCCGCCCGGCCGCGGCCAATGCGGAGCAGTTGCGAGGGGCATCCTCCCGCTACAACGACTCGAAGGTCTGCGACAAGCGCAAGCGTTTCTGGCAGCGCCACATGTTCAGCTTTCGCTTGCCGGTCATCATCAAGATCACGGCGGACCACCTGCGCAGCTCATGAATGCATATTGGATTCTGCTGCTACAGCCACTAATCTTTGGGCATTTTGAGGGGGAGCGATCATCGAACAAGCAACTGTCGCCGAGATGACGCTGCGTCGCCGAATCCTGATCTGGATTGCGAAGCACGACGACAGCTGGCTATTCATGGTGCTCTACGTCGGCGGAGGTCTCGTGCTAAGCATGACGATCTCGCTGTTCTGGCTGGTCGCAGTCGTGGCGGCTCACGCCGTACTCGAGTGGTTTGCGCTGGAGCGCAAGGGAACGCGGGATCGACGGCCCGGCCGCGTCTTGTGGCACCTCAAGCTCGATATCGGCCTGGTGCTGGTGGCGTTATGGCTGGGCCTCTACATCGACGTGCTGTTTGGCGTGGCAGGGCTCGGTGCCGCGGCCCGCACTGGTGCACAGGCCACGGCGCGGGTGATAGCCTGGCAGCGCGCCATGCGCGGTGTGCTGGTGTCGGTCGATGAGATGGCGCATGTCGCCAAGGCCGTCGTTACACGCGGGCGCCCTAGGCGCCCGGCGGTGCCGGAGTCGGAGGTCGTCCACAATCACCCCCCGTGGCAGCTCCCATGGACCCGAGGCGACAAATTCGCCGTGGTATTCACCACAACCTTTGTCGTGCTGATATTGCTGACGCCAGTGCTGACGGATCACACGGTCGGTTCAACGCTGGCCAACCTCGCGGCCGATCTTCATCCCTGGCCGTCCGACTGAGCATGCGGGGTTACTGTTCGCTGCCGACCCGGCACCAGCTCCCGTCCCGCGGGCGCGCTGCGGCCGAGCCGTGACGGCCTTCACGATCGGGAAAACTACCTAAAACAACCGTCTGCGAACTTGACCTGGGTCAGGTTCGCCTTACAGGTCGCTTGCTAGGCTGCGTAGCGATCGGTGTGTGGACCCAGTCTATGGAGGTAGTCATGGAAACCCGCCAAAGCGCTCCCAGGGACAGGCCGCCTCCCAGCGCCAGAGAAGCCCGCATGGCCCGCAGGCTGCGGCGTCTGCGCCGCGGGGCGACGCCTCGTCACACCTGAGGACGCAGCAGCGGGCCGGGCGCGCCGAGAGCCTGCTCTCCGTGACGCCTTCGTTCCGCACTGCTCGCGGACTCACCCCTCCGACCGGAAGCCCTTGCCGGTGGTGCCCTGCGACCGGGCGCGGCCGGCGAGCCGTCGCGCCAGGATGCCGTGCGACCGCCGGCCGAGCGGATAGCGCCATGCCAGCACCAGCATCGGCAGCAGCAGCATGCACGGCCAGGCGACGAAGGCGAACTTCAGCCCGAGCACTGCTGTGTCGCTCGGCGTCCCCTTTGCCTGGAAGCCGAACAGCGCCGGGATCGACAGCGCGATCGCGCCGCCGACGCCCTGGTTGAGCTTGGTGACCAGTGCCTGGAACGAGAAAAAGATGGCCGCGCGGTCCTGACGGTTGCGCCAGATGTCGTAGTCGACGATATCGGCCAGCAACGAAGGCAGTGCAATCGACGACAGGCCGAGAAAGAAACCGAAGCAGGCCATGATGCCGATCATGGGCCGCAGCGCAGCCGGCCCGGGCGCCAGCCACGGCACCAGCAGGAGCGTTGCAATCATCCCGACAGCGGCGGCGGCCCAGGCACGGTGCTTGTCGACATGGCGCATCACCTGCAACCAGAGCGGCATGCCGAGCGCCATCGCCAGCGTCATCGGCAGCGCGATATGCGGCACCTTGTCAGGCAGGCCGAGATACTGGCTGGTGTAGATCACGAACAGGCTCGCCACCGCACCGGTGGCAAGCCCGAACAACACCTGGGTGACGAGGAAATACTGCAGCGGCCGCGTGTCGCGCAGCGCGCGATAGAGATCGCCCGGTTTCACCGGCCGGGCGCGCACCCGGCGCGCCGGCTCGGGGACGATGACGCACATCAGCGCGACTAACGATGGCAGGCCGACCATGATGAACAGCGCCAGGCTGCGCATCACCGCGGGGCTGAACGCCGTGGTGCCGCCGATCAGCAGCATCGGCGAGGCCATGAACAGCACTCCGCCGGCAAAGCCCAGCAACTGCCGCCATAGCATGATCCGCGAGCGCTCGTGGTAACCGGTCGAGAGTTCCGCCGCCATGGCGGTGTGCGGGATCTCGACCAGCGTCCAGCCCAGCGTCACCAGCAGGTACCAGGCCAGCAGGTGCCCGAGCCCTGCATCGCGCGCCGGGTTGAACAGGAACCAGGTGCTGGCCGCCACCAGCAGTGCGCCAAGGATCATCCAGGGCTTGCGCCTTCCCGACCGGTCCGAGAGGTAGCCGATCAGCGGATCGGTCACGCCGTCGAACAGCCGGGCGATGAAAGTCGCGGTGGCGAGTCCCGCCAGTGTCACCGCGCTGTAATCGAGGTAGAAGTTCGGCAGCACAGCCGCGGTCGGCGACATCAGCATCGACAGCGGCAGGTTCACCAGTCCGAACAGGACCAGGGTCAGGGTGGGCAGCTGCACAGGCGTCGCGACCATCGGCCCGGACCATTCTCTGGCTGGAACGACGCGAGCGGCAATACGGACAAACAGCGCGGCGGCTACGCCTCGCCAACGGCGCGGCTATACTGCCCCACGACTCAGGCCCGGGAGCAGCAGTGAGCGCGGTGGCGGCGGCGGATTCTCCACAAGGAAGATTCCAGGCGGAGAATGCCCGTGCGGCAGCCCTGGTGGAGCGCATCACCGCAGGCGACCGGGGGGCCGAGGCGGAACTGATCGCATTGTTCGATCGCCGGCTGTTGGTCAAGCTGCGCCAGCATCACCCGGACCCCGAGCTCATTGCGGACCTGCGCCAGGAAGTATGGCTGCGGGTTCTGCAGGTCCTCCGCCGTGGCGGAGTGGACCACCCCAGGCGCTTTTTCGGATTCCTGCTGGGCACGGTCCGCAACGTGGCGCTGGAAGATCGCAAGGCCAGCACCCGCCATGCGACTGCCACGGATGAATTCCTGGAAACCATTCCCGATCCCGGCGACGGAATTGAGCTGCTGCTCGACCGGGATCAACTGGCTGGCAGGCTGCGCGAGTGCCTGGCACAGATGTCTGATCGGGACCGGCAGGTACTCGTCCGGCACTACCTGTGCGAGGAGGACAAGGCGGTGACCTGCCAGCTGCTCGGGCTCAGCGTTCTGAACTACAACAATGTGCTGTATCGGGCGAGGCAGCGGCTCGCCGCGCTGCTGCCGCCGGGAGCGGCGGGGTGAGATTTCCACGCGCAAACCGCCACTGTTCATTGACGGTGGCCCACACCCGGGCAGGACGGAAAATGGCATGAAGCCCGAGCAAAGAGACATCCAGGAGCGGATCGAATCCTATGTGCGGGGGGAGCTGCCGGAGGCGGAGGCGGCCGCCTTCGAGGAGCGTTACTTCGCCGACGAGGCATTGGCGAGGCTGGTCGAGGCCGAACAGCTGCTGGTGCAAGGCAAGTCCTTGATCGGGGGCGACCCGCGCTTCCTCCCCGCTGCTGCCTCCGGCGTCGAGCGGATGCCCCGCAGCTACGCCTGGGCCGCGGGCCTGTTGCTGGCCATGGTTCTGCCGGGCCTCGCGTACTCGCTCATCAAGCTCGCCCAGTACCGAAGCGAGTCCGTGGAGCTGGCGCGCCAGCTGGAAGTCCTCGGCGCGCCGGCAGTGACCTCGATCCGGGTGCGACTGTCACCGCTCAGGGCGGCGCCCGGCGAACGGCCGCCCTGGCGCTTTGCCCTGCCCGATGACGGCACCGCGGTCAGCCTCGTCCTGCCGGTTCCCGTCGACGAGCAGCATTCCCGCGGCGTCCAGCTCACCTTGTATCCGCCAGGGTCGGCGACGCCGACCTGGGCGGCGGTGGCGCCGGTGGCAGGCGGCACCGCCGAGCTGGTGCTGCGCCGCGGCGTGCTCGAGCCGGGCATCTATCGCCTGCAGATGGCCGGGCGGGAGCGGGCCGGCGGCGCGGTGATCGCCGAGTTTGCCTTCGAGATCCTGCCTGGCCCCTGAGCGGGCTGGCGCTCAGTCTTCCTCCGCGTGCCAGTAACCGGTGTAGTGCATCAGCTGCACTTCGCCGGTGGCGGCATGCTCGATCTGACCCCACATGCGCCACGTTGCACCGGGGGTCGAGACATCCTTGATGCAGACGATCGTCACGGCATGGACATGGCCGCTGTCGAATTTGCCGTTGAGGATCCTCAGCTCGGAGCCCAGCGCAGTCGTGGACACCCAGTCGCCCTCGCACACCGGGCGCTCGCCCCTGGGAAACTGCAGACGGAATCTCCGACCCCCCTTGCCCTTTTGCAGCTCGACCTCGAAGCTGTCGCCGTCTTCCAGCAGCGAACTGGCCTCTGACCCGGGCGCCACGTAACTGGCTCTCCACCGGCCCGTTCCGTGATTGCTCATCTCACACCTCCCTAATGCATGCCTGCGTCGGTCAAACTGAACCCCGCCCAGTAGAACGGGTGTTCCCGGCCGGGCTGTCCGGCCATCCAGCGCTGCGCCGCCTGCAGCGCCGCCGCCGGACCGAGCCCCTCATCGAGCAGCCCGGCGTAGAAACGGTCCATCAGCTCCACAGTCGCGTCGTCCGGAATGCTCCACTGGGTCGCCAGCACCCGCCGTGCGCCGGCCAGCAGGAAGGCCCTCGCCAGGCCGGCGGGGCCCTC
>CAZOSZ010000070.1:0-2482 GCA_964582505.1 uncultured Ectothiorhodospiraceae bacterium
GCCCGGAAACGCGCCCCGCCGTGCGCCACCCGGTGACCGATGGCATCCGGCACGCCGTGCGCCTCCAGCATCGCCAGCAGTGCCACGAAGCCGGCCGCGTGATCAGGCACCCGCAGCGCCTCGACCCGTTCGCCTCCCGCATCCCGCTGCAACAGGCGGGCATCGTCCTGCCCGATGCGCTCGATCAGTCCACCGGCGAGCAGTGACTCCGCGGGCATTCGGTAGAAGCCATACTTGATGGTCGAGCTGCCCGAATTCAGCGCCAGCACCCTCACCGGCCGAGCTCCTGGGCCTGGATCGCGGTGATCGCAACGGTCTTGACGATGTCACCCACGCTGGCGCCTCTGGACAGATCATTCACCGGCTTGTTCAGGCCCTGCAACACGGGCCCGACGACCACCGCACCGGCCGAACGCTGCACCGCCTTGTAGGCGTTGTTGCCGGAACTGAGGTCGGGAAAGATCAGCACGGTGGCGCGGCCGGCGACTTCGCTGCCCGGGATCTTGGTGCGCGCCACGGCGGCATCCACCGCCGCGTCGTACTGGATCGGGCCTTCGACCGGAAGATCCGGCCGCCGTTGGCGCACCAGCTCCGTGGCAGCGCGAACGCGCTCGACTTCGGCGCCGGCACCCGACTCCCCGGTGGAGTACGACAGCATCGCGATGCGCGGTTCGACGCCGAACATCTGTGCAGTGGCCGCCGAGCTGATCGCAATGTCCGCCAGCTCCTCCACGGTTGGCTCAGGCACCACCGCGCAGTCCGCATAGACGAGGACACGGTCACGCAGACACATGAACAGCACGCTGGAGGCCGTGGACACGCCAGCACGGGTGCGAATGAACTCGAAGGCCGGGCGGATGGTGTGCGCGGTGGTGGTCACGGCCCCCGCCACCATGCCGTCGGCGTCGCCGAGCTGCACCATCATGGTGCCGAAGTAATTGCGGTCGCGCATCATGTCGAGTGCGCGCTCCGGCGTCACGCCGCGGTGCCGGCGCAAGCGGTGGAGTTCGGCGGCATAGGCCTCGAGGCGCGGGGAGCGCGCCGGATCGATGACCTCGATGCCCTCCAGCCCGAGCGCCAGCGCCGAGATGCGCCGCCGCACCAGGGCCTGGTCCCCAAGCAGGACAAGATCCACGGCTCCGCGTTTCACCAGGATGTCCGCGGCCCGCAGGATGCGCTCCTCCTCGCCCTCCGGGAGCACGATCTTCTTGCGCTGGGACGCCGCGCGCCGCATCAGCTCGTACTCGAACATCAACGGAGTCATGCGCGCGGGCCGAGTCAGGTTGATGCGTGTTTCCAGCTCCTCGACATCGACGCAGGCCTCGAACAGGCCGAGTGCACGGGCTATCTTCGGCTCGTCCTCCGGCGACAGCCAGGCACGCACATCGTGCACCCGCGTGGCGGCCTGGTAGGTGTCACACTTTACCGTCAGCACCGGCAGCGACTCGTCGGAGAGACCGCCGATCAGCGTGCGGATCCCGACCGCCGATTCCAGCCCGCCGGTCAGGATGATCCCGGCGGGGGCGCCGCTGGCCGTCGAGCGATTGGCGACGAAGCTGCCCAGCAGGATGTCGGCGCGATCGCCCGAGGTCAGCACCAGGCTGCCCGGGACGAGCGTCTCCAGAAAATGCGTCAGGTTCATCGACGCAACCGTGACGTGTGCGATGTCGCGCTTGAGTGAATCGGGCGTGCCGTGCAGCAGCCTGGCGTCGAGCGCACGCGCCACGTCGGCAACCGAGGGTCGGCTCAGGGCCGGGTCCTCCGGAATCACGTACAGGGGCTCGCCGTTGCTGCGGGTTGCCTCGAGCGCCCGGCGCAGCGCCAGCGGATCCACGGCCGTGGCGCGATTGACGAAGCTTGCCACCACGTCGCAGCCGCGAGCGGTGAACACCTCGCGGGCCACCTGGATGGCGTTGTGGATCTCGTCATCGCTGCGCTGTCGGCCGCTGAGGACCGGCAGGATCGGCGCACCGAGGTTCTTGGCCACGGCGGCGTTGAAGTCAAACTCGAAGGCCGAGGACACGCCGGTGTAGTCAGTGCCCTCGCAGAGCACGAAATCGCATTCCACCTCGAGGCGCTTGTAGCATTCGAGAATACGCTGCAGCACCTCGTCGTGGCGACCGGCCGCAAGTTCGCGCTGTGCTTCGTCGTGGGTATAGGCATGCACCGCCGTGGTGCCGATCTCGAGGTGGTAACGGCCGGCGATCAGCAGGATGTCGTTGTCGGCCCGTTCGGCACGCGCGACCACCGGCCGGAAAAAGCCGAGTCGTGCGCGACGGCGCGACAAGAGCTCCATCACGCCGAGCGCCACGAGCGACTTGCCGCTCATCGGCTCGGTGGCAGCGATGTAAAGATTGTTGGACACAATGGCGCTTCAGTGACGGCCGCGAACAAGCATGACGCGCTGCAACGACAGGAACAAGCGGGAAAACCCGCATGTGCACCGTGCAGGGACGCCTGTAGGAGCGGCTTCAGCCGCGAC
>CAZOSZ010000070.1:2582-12172 GCA_964582505.1 uncultured Ectothiorhodospiraceae bacterium
AAAACCCGCATGTGCACCGTGCAGGGACGCCTGTAGGAGCGGCTTCAGCCGCGACGGGCGGAATCGCGGCTGAAGCCGCTCCTACCAGCGCGCCGGGCCCCAGATCGGGTGGCCGTGCACGTGCTCGTGGTCCACCCCTTCGTGGCGGTGGCGGTGACGATGCGCGAGGTTGTTGGCGAGCAGCAGCTCGAGATCGGCGAGCGCCTCGCCGACCGGGCCGTCGAAGGCAATCCGGTGAGACTCGGACAGGATCACGGCGCGCTGGCCGAGTTCCGGGGCGAGCGCCATGTGGTGCGTCGCCACGACCGTGGTGATCTCGCGCTCGGCCAGCCAGTCGATCAGCCAGCCGACAGTGCGCGGGTCGAGGTTGGCGGTCGGCTCGTCGAGCAGCAACACCTCGGGCTCAAGCACCAGCAGGCACGCCAGGCACAGGCGTTGCTTCTCGCCTCCGGAGAGCTGTGACGGCGGCTCCTCGAGCCGCGCCGACAATCGCATGAACTCCGCCCAGTGGCGCACGCGTTCATCCGCCTCGGGCTGCGGCAGGTGCCGCAGTCCGTAGCCGATCTCCTCGCGCACCGTGGCGTTGAACAGCATCGCCTCGGGATGCTGGAACATCAGCACCACGCGCCGGCGAAAGTCGCGACACCAGGCGCGATCACGCAGCCGGTCCGCATTCACGGCATCACCGCAAAAGCGCAGCGTCCCCGCGCTCGGCGACACCAGGCCATCGAGCAGCTTCAGCAGGGTGCTCTTGCCGCAACCGTTCGCGCCAAGCAGCACCAGCCGCTCGCCCGGCGCAATGCGCAGCCTGAGATCGTCCAGCGCGGCCCGGCCATCAGCGTAATGGACGCTGACGGCGTCCAGCGAGTACAGCGGTTCAGTCATCGAAGGCTCCGCGCGAGCGCATCGCCTGGCTCACGGCCTCCGAGTTGTATACCGCCTTGTCGAGGGCCGCCAGCCCCAGGGTGGCGCCGGCGCGATAGCGCTGTGCCAGTGTCGGTGCGAGGGTGCTGCGGCTGGACAGGGCGTCACGGTATTCGTTCGCAAGGCGGCGAAACACGCCCAGCTGGCATCGCACGATGCCCAGCCAGCGCCGCGCGACCGGCAGACCGCGCAGCGCCCGGTCGAGGTCGAGATCGCGCGCCAGCCATGCGGTCAACAGCGCCAGCAACAGCACACGCAGGTTGAGGAGCAGCAGGAAGTTCCAGGCCACGGCGCCGCTCAGCCAGGCCATCAACAAGTAGCCGCTGGAGATCACCAGGTTGATCAGCAGCACCGCCCGAACGGCACGCCACAAAAGACCTGGCCGGCCGTGGCCCGAGGCCAGCAGCACCGCGGCCAGCCCAGCCGCCAGCCAGGCAGGCTCATGGACCAGCGTCACGCCGACCACCGCCGCAAACCATGCCAGCAGCCAGGCCCGCGGACTCATCGTGCGGCCTCGAGCCAGCGGCGTTTGCGCGCATGGCGGTACACCAGCAGCGTCAGGGCGGCCTCACCCGCACCGATCAGCGCGTGTGGCACCAGCAGCGCCGGCACAGTGATCGCCGGCCCGAAAGGGAAGAACCTCGGCGTGCCGTCGGCCGCCTGCGCGATCCACGGCTGCAGCCCTAGCACCAGCGCCAGCAACAGCGCCGAGACCATCACCGCCAGCCACACTGCGATCAGCACGGCCGCGCCCTCGCCCAGCGGTCGCAACACGCTGTACAGCCCGACCGTCAGCCAGGCGCCGGCGAAGCCGATGGCCAGCGCATTGACCGGCAGCGCGGTGATGCCGCCGGCGCCGACCACCAGCGCCTGCATCACGAGCACCAGGCTGTAGGCCATGAAGGCGATCCAGGGGCCGAACACCAGCGCCAGCAGGCCGACGCCGACCGCGTGACCGGAGGTGCCGCCGGGCAGCGGCAGCATCAGCGTGGAGAGCAGGAATGCGAGCGCAGTGAACACCGCGAGCCGCGGCAGTGCCTCGTCGCCCAGCCGGTCGCGCAGCCGGCGGCCGGCGATCACCCACAAGGGCACGGCCAGCGCGTAGGCCGGCAGGTAGGTCTGCGGCGATATCAAGCCATCGGGAATGTGCATCGCTCAGGCCGTGGTCGCGCGGGTGCGGCGCGCGCGCCACAGCGCCAGCAGGCCGAACGCGCCGAACAGGTAGCCGAGCGCGGCGAACACCCGCCATCCGTGACCATGCGCGCGCCCACGGCCGCCGCTCACAGGCGACACGCTGCCGGCCTCGTCCACCTCGAGTTCGACGACGGCGCCATGACCGTCCTGGGTGATCACTCGCGCCTGCCAGGTGCCCGCCCGGTCGGGTCGGAAACTGAGCTCGCCGAGCGCGTTCAGTCGACCGCTCTGGAACGGGGCATCCTGCCCCGGCGCGCGCAGTTCATAAGCCTCGAACCTCGGCGGGTCCGCGCCCGGGAACGAAAACCGCAGGATCACGGCTTCGCCCTCGTCGACCTCGTGCAGCAGGGCGTGGGCTGCGGACGCGCCAGGCCACACGGCGAGGCACAGCGACACAACAGACCACAAGCTGACGAGCCGGCCAGCGCGGCCGCCGGAAAGCGACGCCAGGCGCATCGACATACCCCGGTATGATGATTCCGTTGTTCTTCATACCAATGTGGCTTTCCGCCCTCAATAGGGAATTGCCACCGGTTTCGTGGCGCGGTGCGGGATCCGCCCGTCGAACCCGCATGTCACCGCGGGGTCGAAAGCATTACACAAGGGCTTGGGAGGGGTGGGCACTGACCGAGGAGGTCATCCTCATGACGCATGTCTGTTCCGATATCGCCACCCGCCTCGCGCAGTCCGCGGCAGTCCTGGTTCTGGGCGCCGCACTGGCGGCGTGCGGGACCCCCAGCGGGCGGGCGGAGGCCATACAGGAAACCGCGCCGTCCGTGACCTTCGAGTACAAGGGCGACAAGGGCCTGATCGACGCGACGTTCAAGGCTGAAAATTATTGTCGGCAGTTCAACTCCTGGCCGACGAGGTCGAGCGTGCAACTGGCTCCGGACGGCGGCAACACCGTGACTTTCGATTGCGCCCAGCCACGAACTGCGGCATTTGCCGGCGCGCAGCCGCCTCCGATGCCGCCCAATCCGACGGTGCAGTACACCTACCGTGATGAGCGCGACTTGATCGATGCAACCACCCAGGCGCAGCGCTACTGCGCCGGCTTCGGCGCGGACGCCCGTGCGTCGACGGTCACTGACAGCGCGGGAGGCGTCAGCACGGTCGTGTTCGAGTGCGTCCGGACTCGCTAGACACCGTCCGTCAATCGTGGCCCGGCTGGCCATGTCCGCCTTGCGGCTGGCCGGCGTAGGGAATGCGGTGCAGCCGGCCGTAACGGATCCCCGGCCTGGCCATGACCGAGTCGCCAAAGGACTCGACCTGCGAGGCCGGGCCCTTCAGTAGCACCGCCTCCAGGCAATGGTCGTGATCGAGGTGCATGTGCAGTGTGGTCACGGTCAGGTCGTGGTGCGCGTGCTGCGTCTCGGTGAGGCGCTTGCCCAGTTCCCGCTCGTGGTGGTTGTAGAGGTAGGTCAAAACGCCCAGGCAGGCGGTATCCGGCGCCTTGTCGAACTGCTCGCGGGCCAGCGCCTCGCGGATCAGGTCGCGCACCGCCTCCGAGCGGTTGTGCGTGCCCCTGCGTTGCATGTAGCCGTCGAACTCGCGCGCCAGTTCGGCCTCAATAGAAACCGTGAATCTCTCGCTCACACCACGCCTCCATGATCACGCGACGTTCGGGCCTTGTAGACTATGGCGCCAGGGCTTGCGACATCATAGCCCGCCGGCGCCGGGGCGCCAGCCTGCAGGTCCTGCGCTCCCGAGGAGGACACCGGAATGAAGCGCCTTGCGCGCACCTTGATCGCCTGTCTGGCGCTGCTCGCGGCGTCCCTTGCGTTGGCCGAGCAGCGCTACATCGTGCTGGCCTCGACCACCTCGACGGAGAGCTCGGGGCTGTTCGGCCACCTCATTCCACGCTTTCGCGCTGCCACCGGAATCGATGTCCGGGTGGTGGCGGTCGGCACGGGACAAGCTTTTGCAATCGCCCGCAACGGGGATGCCGACGCCCTGCTGGTGCACGACACCGCCGGTGAGGAGGCATTTGTGCGCGACGGCTTCGGGCTCGAACGTCGCGACGTGATGTACAACGACTACCTGATTGTCGGTCCCGCCGCCGACCCGGCCGGAGTCCGCGACGCGGACGATGCTGCCGAGGCCTTCTCGCGGATCGCGAGCGGCCGCCTGCCGTTCGTGTCCCGCGGCGACGACAGCGGCACGCATCGTGCGGAACTGCGTATCTGGCAACGTGTCGGGATCGCTGCCCGCGGCAGCTGGTACCGGGAACTGGGCAGCGGCATGGGCAGCACGCTCAATACCGCTGCCGCGATGGATGCCTATGTGCTCGCCGACCGTGGCAGCTGGATCAGCTTCCGGAACCGGCAGGATCTCGAGCTGCTGTTTGCCGGTGACCCGGCGCTTTTCAACCAGTACGGCAGCGTGCTCATCCACCCCGGGCGGCACCCGCACCTCAGGCATGCACTCGCAAGGCAGTGGCATGAATGGCTGCTCGGCGGGGAGGGCCAGGCGGCCATCGCCGAGTACAGGGTACGCGACGAACAGCTGTTCTTCCCGAATGCGCGCCATTCGCCGCAGCATCGGCCGGACCGCGCGATGCGGACTGTGGTGGCAGGCCGGCGCGCCGCAATTGACACCCCGGACCCCCGCTAGGACAATGCCGGCCCTTCGGAGGGGTGCCGGAGTGGTCGATCGGGCTTGACTCGAAATCAAGTGTAGGGTTCCCCCCTACCGTGGGTTCGAATCCCACCCCCTCCGCCACTCGCCTGATCCCGCGAGATTCGAACCCACGGTATGAAAGGCGGGGTTCGACCACCGGCCGCAGGCCGGTGGGACGGCGGAGCGCAGCGACGCCGCCCGAAGGGCGAGCGCCTAAGGCGCGAGTCAATCCCACCCCCTCCGCCACCAAGCCCGGCTTGCCGCGGCTACCGCTTCGGCCCATGATGCCCTGGACCAAACAAGTCCGGATCAACCGGTCCGGATTTTACCAGGAGGGGAGACATGGGTAATCGAGTGCTGGGCGCCTTGTGCGCCTCGACGGCTTTGTTTTCGCTCGTCACCGGGGTCGCCCTGGCGACGGATGCCATGGACGCAGACCTCGTAGCGATTGAGAAATCCTTGTGGCAGGCGTGGGCCGACGCGGATTCGGCGGCCTTCGAGAAGCACCTGGCGGATGTGGCGGTCAACATGACACCGGGCGGCGTGACCATCGGCAAGGCCGACAACGTGAAGATGATCGCCGACGCCGGATGCAAGGTGAACAGCTTCTCCTTCGGAGAATTCACCGTACTCCGGCCGGCACAGAACGTGGCGTTCCTGGTGTATTCCGCCAACCAGGACGCGGTCTGCGACGGCCAAGTCATTCCATCCAGGATCCATGCCACCAGCGTGTACGTGAAAGACGGCAACACCTGGAAGGCGGCGGCCTATACGGAGGCGCCGGCGGCCGAGTAACTTGCGGAGGCGCGCGGTCCGCGGCAGCGTCGCCGCGGACCGCGCGCCGGCCCCGGTACAGTGCTCGCATGCGACTTGCGCCTCGGGCAGACTTCCCAGGTGGAACTGTCAAAGGGCGAATCGCCATGACCCTCGAGCAATGGCTGATCCTCGCGATCCTGGTCGCGACGGTCGCGATGTTTCTTTGGGGCCGCTGGCGCCATGACATGGTGGCGCTGGGCGCGCTGCTGGCCTGCGTGTTCGCCGGCCTGGTGCCTTCCACCGTGGCGTTCAACGGCTTCGGCCATCCCGCGGTGATCACCGTGGCCTGCGTGCTGGTGTTGAGCCGCGCCCTGCTGGTTTCCGGCGCGGTGGACGCCGTGGTACGCCGCGTGATGCCCTCTGGTGCCGGCCCGACGTTTACGATCGCTGTGCTGACTGCCGTCGCCACAGTGCTCTCCGGCTTCATGAACAACGTCGGCGCGCTGGCACTGCTGATACCGGTCGCCCTGCAGGTCGCGTCGAAGCAGGGTCTGGCGCCGGGGCAGGTGCTGATGCCGCTGGCTTTCGGCTCGATCCTCGGCGGCATGACGACCATGGTGGGCACGCCGCCGAACCTGATCGTCTCCGGCTTTCGCGCCGAGGCGGGCATGAGCAGCTTCGCGATGTTCGACTTCACACCGGTGGGCGTGGCGGTGGCCGGCACGGGTATCGTGTTCGTCGCGCTGCTCGGCTGGCGCCTGGTGCCGGTGCGCAAGCGCACCGGCGTAGAGGAGTTCGAGACCGGCGCGTACATCACCGAGGCGCGCGTCCCCGGGGGAAGCAAGGCCGACGGTTTGAGCATGCGCGAAATCGAGGCGGCGCTCGAGGCCTCCGATGCCCAGGTGCTCGGCATGATTCGCAACAACGTGCGGGTGAACGCGCCGCAACCCGGACGGGAAGTGCGGGCCGATGACATCCTGATCGTCGAGGCGGAAGCCGGCTCGCTGGCGTCGGCGCTGTCCGGCCTCGGCCTGAAGCTCGAAGAAGCCAGGAAGGGGAAGGAGCCGCCGGACAAGAAGGATCGCGGCAAGAAAACCAAAGAGCGAAAGGCGAAACGCGAGGAAGACAAGGCAGCCGCCTCGGAGGAGATCACGCTGGTGGAACTTGCGGTGCTGCCGCAGTCGCGGCTGGTGGACCGTTCCGCCAGTGACGTGCAGCTGCGCAGCCGCTATGGCGTCAACCTGCTGGCGGTCTCGCGGCGCGGCCGCAGGTCGATGGCGAGGCTGCGCACCATGAATCTCAGGGCCGGCGACGTGCTGTTGTTGCAGGGACCGCCCGAGCCGATCGCCGAGTTTGCCAACGAGATGGGTTGCGTCCCGCTGGCGGCGCGCTCGCTGCGCATTCCGGATCGGCGGAAGGTGCTGCTTTCGGCACTGATCATGGCCGCGGCGGTCAGCGGCGCGGCCTTCGGGCTGCTGCCGGCCGCGATCTCCTTCGCTGCGGGCGTGCTGGCCGTGATGGCGTTGCGCGTGCTGCCGCTGCGTTCGATCTATGAGTCCATTGACTGGCCGGTGGTGGTGTTGCTCGGCGCATTGATCCCGGTGGCGGGGGCGATGGAGACCACCGGCACCGCCGACCTGATCGCGCGGGTGCTGCTCGAGCATGTCGCCCAGGGTCACGCGATTGCCGGCCTGGCGGTCGTGCTGATCGTCACCATGACGCTGTCGGACCTGATGAACAATGCGGCCACGGCGGCGGTGATGTGCCCGATCGCGATCGGCACGGCGGACCAGCTCGGGGCGAGCCCCGACCCGTTCCTGATGGCCGTGGCGGTGGGCGCCTCCTGCGCGTTTCTGACCCCGATCGGGCACCAGAACAACACGCTGATCCTCGGCCCCGGCGGCTTTCGTTTCGGCGACTACTGGCGTCTCGGACTGCCGCTGGAGTTGCTGGTGATCGCGGTGAGCATTCCGGCCTTGCTGTGGGTCTGGCCGCTGTAAGTGCGACGCCCGAATGCGAACTTTCAAACTCGTCTCTGACCCCAATTAAAGCTTTTGACAAACAAGGGGTTGGCTGGGGGCTCGCAAAATCCATGGCAGAACTGTGAAACCGCCGGCTGCCCGCGGCGTCTGAAGCGCCTAGACTGCATCGCGAACGGTGCCGGGCGGGAGGGGCCTTGAGAGTACTCGCGACCATCGTGCTGTGCCTGATGCTGGGCACCTGCAGCCCGCACCTGACGCTGGTCGCGCAGGTGCAACGGGCGGGCGTGCTCAAGGTGGTCACCCGCAATGCGCCGACCGCCTACTACATCGGTACGGAGGGGCCGGTGGGGCCGGAGTACGAGCTGGCGCGGGGCTTCGCCGAGCACCTCGGCGTCGAGCTCGAGATCTACACCCTGGAGAGCGTCGGCCAGATCCTGCCGGAAGTCATGGCGGGCCGCGCTCATCTCGCGGCCGCGGCCCTGACGGTGACGCCGGTGCGGGAGGATCTGCTGGAGTTCGGTCCCGAGTACCGCAAGGTCACCCACCAGCTGGTGTACCGCCAGGGGACGCCGGTTCCCGGCGACCTGGAGCAGACCTACGGCCGGCGTATCGAGGTGGTCGCCGGCAGCAGTTTCGTCAGCACGCTCGAGACGCTGCGCCAGCTCAACCCCGGGCTGACCTGGCTGGAGAATCCTTCGCAGGACATTCAGGAGCTGTTGGGCAGGGTCTCCTCGGGCGAGATCGACTTCACCCTGGCCGACTCCACCGCAGTGCTCATCAACCGTTATTTTCATCCCGACATCCGTGTGGCCTTCGATGTCAGCGAGCCGCGGTCAGTGGCCTGGGCGTTTCGCATCGGCATGGACCGCAGCCTGGTGGAGGCCGCGGATCGCTATTTCGCGGAGATCAAGGGCAGCGGCCGGCTGGCCAACCTGATGGACCGCTATTACGGCCACACCGATCGCTTCGACTATGTCGGCACGCGCACCTTCCTGCGGCACATCGAGACCCGCCTGCCGCGGTATCGCGGCTGGTTCGAGGAAGTCGCGGCGGAGCACGGCTTCGACTGGCGACTGCTCGCGGCGCTCGGCTACCAGGAATCGCACTGGAACCCGCAGGCCGTCTCGCCGACCGGGGTGCGCGGCATCATGATGCTGACGGTGCGCACCGCCGAGGCCATGGGCGTCATCGATCGGGAGGATCCCGAGCAGAGCATCCGTGGCGGCGCGCGCTACCTGACGGAGGTGATGCAGCGGGTGCCGGCGCGGATTCCTGAGCCTGACCGGACCTGGATGATGCTGGCGGCGTACAACGTCGGCTGGGGCCACCTGGAGGACGCCCGACGCGTCACCCAGGCGCGCGGCTTCGATCCGGATCGCTGGGTGCATGTGCGCGAGAGCCTGCCGCTGCTGACCCAGGAGCGCTGGTACAAGACCACGCGGTTCGGCTATGCGCGCGGCTGGGAGCCGGTGCGCTTCGTCGACAACATCCGGCGCTACTACGAAGTGATGGCCTGGATCACTGCCGAGAGCTTCGACAAACCGCTGGTCGCCGCAACCCCGTAGGAGCGGCTTCAGCCGCGACCGGTAGGAGCGGGCTTCAGCCGCGACGCGCCAATCGCGGCTGAAGCCGCTCCTACGCGCCGCCACGGCGGGCGAGAAAAAACTCCCGCAGCAATGCGCCGCAGGCATCGGCCAGCACGCCTCCCGTGACCTCTACACGGTGATTGAGCTGCGGCGCGCGCAACAGCTCGAACACGCTGCCGGCGGCGCCGCTCCTGGGGTCCGCCGCGCCGTAGACCAGCCGGGCCAGGCGCGCGTGCACCATCGCCCCGGCGCACATGACGCAGGGCTCCAGCGTAACGTACAGCGTGGCGCCGGGTAGCCGGTAGTTGCCGAGTGCCAGCCCGGCGGCGCGCAGCGCCAGGATTTCCGCATGCGCCGTCGGATCGTCGAGCGAGATCGGCCGGTTCCAGGTCTCGGCCACGATGCGTCCGTCGAAGACCACCACGGCGCCGACCGGTACCTCGCCCTCCGCCTCGGCGCAGCTTGCGAGTTCCAGGGCCCGGCGCATGTAGAGTTCGTCGATTGCGTGCATCGGGGCTGAAGCCCCTCC
>CAZOSZ010000071.1:0-12051 GCA_964582505.1 uncultured Ectothiorhodospiraceae bacterium
GCGCCGGCGCCGGCGTGGCCGGCACGACGCCGGACACGGCGGGCTGCTCGATCTTGCGCGCCGGTTTCAGACCGGGAAGCTGCTCGGCACCTTCGGGCTCGGTGACCGGCAGCTGGTAGCTGATTCCGGCGTTCTCGGGCAGCGCCACGGCATCGTCACGGACGCGCCGGATCTCGAAATGCGGCGACTCGAGGTGCTCGCGCGGCACCACGATGATCTGCATTCCCTCGCGCTGTTCGATTTCGCCAAGCCAGCCGCGTTTCTCGTTCAGCAGGTACGTGCCGACGTCGACCGGCACGTCGGCGATCACCCGCGAAGTGCGCTCCTTGCGGGCCTCCTCGCCAATCAGTCGAAGCAGCGACAGCGACAGCGACTCAACGCTGCGGATGGAACCCCAGCCCTGGCAGCGGGGACAGGTGATGTGGCTCGACTCGCCGAGCGAGGGCCGTAGCCGCTGGCGTGACATCTCCAGCAGGCCGAAACGCGAGATTCGGCCGATCTGCACGCGCGCCCGATCCATCTTGACGGCCTCGCGCAGGCGGTTCTCGACCTCTCGCTGATTGCGTTGCGGACTCATGTCGATGAAGTCGATGACAATCAGTCCGCCCAGGTCGCGGATACGAAGTTGCCGCGCGATTTCATCGGCAGCCTCGAGGTTGGTGTTCAGTGCCGTGGTCTCGATGTCCTCGCCCTTGGTGGCGCGTGCCGAGTTGATGTCGATCGACAACAACGCCTCGGTGTGATCGATGACGATGCTGCCGCCGGACGGCAGGTCCACGACATGTGAATAGGCGCTCTCGATCTGGCTCTCGATCTGAAAGCGGGTGAACAGGGGCACCGGATCGCTGTAGTACCTGAGCTTGCGCAGGTTCTGCGGCATCACCCGCTCCATGAACAGGCGGGCCTCCTCGTAGACCCGTGCATCGTCCACCAGCACTTCACCGACGTCCGCCGAGAAGTGGTCGCGCAAGGCACGCAGGATGGCATTGCTTTCCTGGTAGATCAGGAAGGGTGCGGGCCGCTCTACCGTCGTGCGCTTGATCGCCTCCCAGACCTGCAACAGCGTGTCGAGGTCCCATTGCAGTTCATCGAGACCGCGACCCACGCCGGCCGTGCGCACGATCGCGCCCATCGACTCTGGAACCGCCAGGCCCTCCATTGCTTCCCGCACGGCTTCGCGGTCGTCGCCCTGGATGCGGCGCGAGACGCCGCCGGCATTCGGGTTGTTCGGCATCAGCACGAGGAAACGGCCAGCCAGGCTGAGATACGTGGTCAGCGCGGCACCCTTGTTGCCGCGCTCGTCTTTCTCGACCTGGACGACAATCTCCTGGCCTTCCCGGAGCACGTCGCGGATGTTGACGCGACTGCCGTTGCGGTCGCCCTCGAGGAAGTACTCGGGGGAGATCTCCTTCAGCGGCAGGAAGCCATGGCGCTCGGCACCGAAGTCTACGAACGCCGCCTCGAGGCTGGGTTCGAGTCGCGTGATGCGGCCCTTGTAGATATTGGCCTTACGCTGTTCCCGTGATGGAATCTCGATATCGAGGTCGTAGAGCTTTTGGCCGTCGACGACGGCCACACGCAACTCTTCGCGCTGAGTTGCGTTCACCAGCATTCTCTTCATGGGTTGAAACTCGCAGATCCTGTGCGGCCGGGAGCCTCCCGGTGCCGGAGATGCGCGTACGGGAACGGGACGAAGGCGCGCGCAATGGCGCACCCGCGTGGTGCAGGTTCGGCAGCAGGACGACCAGGACAGTTTTCAGTATGGCGGTCATTCAGTCCGTGCCGGGCACCGCCCGCGACCCGAAGCGCACCCCGCATTCCCGTGCGACCGCCTTGGCGGGGGCGGGTGGGGGGCGTCGGCCGAGCGATGGAAAGAAACTCATGCCTGCCGGCCGGCGGACGTTCCGCGACCGGCCCGTAACCAGCGGCCGCACGCCCGGTCCTCAATGCATTCCCAGCGAGCGTGGCGAGCGGCCCGTGTCGTACTATAACAACCAGACCACGCCTCAGCAATCGCTAAGCTCCTGAATCCGGGAGGAGAATTTGGATTCCGCAGTCTCCGGCGGCCGGCCCGCCGTCGAATACGTCCGGATCTGCGAGGATGCCGCCGGCCAGCGGCTCGACAATTTCCTGCTGGCGCGCCTCAAGGGCGTGCCCAAGTCGCATGTCTATCGCCTGTTGCGCAAAGGCGAGGTCCGGGTCAACAAGGGCCGCGCGAAGCCCGAATATCGGCTCGAGCCGGGAGATATGGTGCGATTGCCACCGGTACGCCGAGCGGAAACGGCCCCGCCGGCTCCGCGCGGGCGATCGACAGGCTTGCGTCTGGAGGAGCGAGTGCTGCACGAGGACGAGCGGCTGATCGTGCTGGACAAGCCTTCGGGGATCGCGGTGCACGGCGGCAGCGGCTTGTCGCACGGCGTCATTGAGGCGCTGCGCGCGGCGCGTCCCGAGGCGCCTTTCCTGGAACTGGTGCACCGGCTGGACCGGGAGACCAGCGGCTGCCTGCTGCTTGCCAAGCGCCGCAGCGCGTTGCGAACCCTGCATGAACTGTTACGGGAAGGGCGAGTGGAGAAGCGCTACCTGGCGCTGGTCCGGGGCCGGTGGGGACGGGGCCGTGTGCGACTCGAGGACCGGCTGAGGAAGACCGTGCGTGGCGGAGAGCGCGTGATAACGGTGGATCACGCTGGCAAGGCGGCCGCCAGCGAATTCCGTCCCGTGGAGATCGGCGCCGAAGCTTCATTGCTCGAGGTCCGGATCATGACCGGGCGCACCCACCAGATCCGGGTCCAGGCGGCGGAAACGGGCCATCCCCTGGCCGGTGACGAGCGCTACGGCGACCGCGAGTTCAACCGCAGGATGAAATCCCTCGGGCTCGGCCGCCTGTTCCTGCACGCCGCCTCGGTCGCTTGGGAGGACCCGGCGAGCGGCGAATGGCGGCTGTACTCCGCCCCCTTGCCCGAGGACCTGCGCGAAGTGCTTTCCAGGCTGGAGCGAGATTGAGGTGGCCGAGCGTACGCGCCTGATCGTGTTCGACTGGGACGGAACCCTGATGGATTCGACCGGGCAGATCGTCGCCGCGGCGAGGCGCGCGATTGCCGATCTCGGCTTGCCGTCGCGCCCGGAAGAGGCAATCCGCGAAATCATCGGGCTTGGCCTCAAGGAATCGTGGCAGCGGCTCTTCCCTGGACTGGGCCCGGAGTGCTTCCTGCCGTTCGTCGAGGCGTATCGCGAGCATTTCTTTGCGCCGGAGCTGCAGACCGCGCGGCTTTACGCCCATGCCGCCGAAGTGATTGAGACACTTGCCGGGCAGGGATTCCTGCTGGCCGTCGCGACCGGAAAGAGTCGCTGCGGGCTGGATCGGGATCTCGACGCGACCGGGCTGGCGCGTTTCATGAGTGATTCGCGCACGTCAGACGAGACGCGCTCCAAGCCCAATCCGGACATGCTGCTCGAACTGATGGACTGCCTGGCGGTCTCGCCGCAGGCGACGCTGATGGTGGGCGACACGGAATGGGACCTGGAGATGGCACGCCGTGCCGGAGTCGACGCCATCGCGGTCAGCTATGGGGCGCACCCGCGCGAGCGATTGAAGGCGCACGAACCGCTGGCCTGTATCGACACGATCGATGCGCTGCCGCGGCTGCTGGCGGCAGCGGAATCATCGACCATCACTGCGGCGGGCCGCTGATCGCGGTCGAGGCTTCGATCCCCGCCAGCGGCGGCAAGCCCAGGCGGCGAAGCGCCTGGGCCAGCCAGATCAGCGGCAGGCCGATCAGCCCGGTCGGATCCTGGCTGTCGATGCGCTCGAACAACGCGATGCCAAGTCCTTCCGAGCGGAAACCGCCGGTGCAGTCGAAGGGCCTGTCGGCCTCGACATAGATGCGAATTTCCCCGGGCGACAGTGGCCGGAAGACCACGCGCGTGATGTCCATGTGCTCCTCCGGCTCATCCGGGCGGGCGCCGTGGATCGCGCATACGCCGGTCAGGAACTCCACCTGGCGGCCCGCCGAGCGTGCCAGCTGCGAGGCAGCCGCGGCGGCATTGCCGGGCTTGCCGAGCACCTCGTCGCCGCGCACGGCGATCTGGTCGCAGCCGATCACGATCGCGCCGGGATGGCGCAGGAGCACCGTACGGGCCTTGCTGCGAGCGAGCCGCATGACGGCATCCGCCGGCGGCTCGCCAGGCGCGAGTGCCTCGTCGATGTCGGCGGCCTCCTGCAGGAACGGCAGGCGGAGGCGCTCGAGCAAGGCTCGGCGGTAGGGCGAGGCCGAAGCGAGCACCAGCGTAGGCCGGGCGGGGGCATGCGGAGTGTGCTGATCCGGGGCCATGGTGGAGGCACTATATCGTCGGCAGGGGCGCGCAAAAAAGCTGCGCTTTCAGCATTTTGACAGGAGTACCCGCGGCGGATATTCTAGCCGGCTTATGTTTGCCGAGCTGGACCGGGTGCTTGCCCCCGAGGCGCTGGCCGCGAGGGCCTGGAAGCTCGATGCCGACGAGCCCCTGCGGCAGTGGTCGCGGCTGGCGGCGCTGGAAGGCGGCGATGCCTCCTCCGGGCGGCAGGATTCGACCGGCACTGAGGTGGTTCGAATCCAGGTCGGCTTCCGGCCCGAGCCGGGCGGAATCACGGTAATGGAGGCTGAACTGGCTGTGAGGCTGCGCTGCATCTGCCAGCGTTGCCTCGAGCCGATGGATCTGGACCTGCGGGCCAGCCCGAGGCTTGTGTTCGGGCCGACAGCGCAGGTTGCGGCTGCCGCGGCGGAGGCTGCGGGTTTCGAGCCTTGCGAGCTGGAGCCGGGTGTGACGCTCAGGCAGTTGCTCGAGGATGAGTTGCTGCTGTCGTTTCCGGCATTTCCCGTGCATGGCTGCATGGAGGACTGCGGCGCGCTGGCTGACCGGCTGGCGAGCCTTGCCCCCGAGCAAACAGGGGATGGGTCGTCGAGTCCCTTCGCGGTGCTCGCCGGGCTGAAGCGTACTGACTGATTGACGGAGCATCGCCACCATGGCTGTACAACAGAATCGCAAGACTCCCTCGAAGCGCGGCATGCGGCGCTCGCATGACGCGCTTGGCAACCCGACGCTGTCGGTCGACCCCACCAGCGGTGAGACCCACCGCCGCCACCATGTAACGGCGGATGGCTTCTATCGCGGCAAGAAGGTGATCGACACCCCGGCGACGCCTGACGAGGAATAGCGGACGACGGCAGCTCGCCGGGCTCAGGCGCGACTGCTGCTGGTCTTGCTATCCGATGCGCACGCCGCTGACCATCGCAATCGACGCCATGGGCGGGGACAGCGCGCCGGCCGTTCCGGTGGGCGCCACGCTCGCGTTGCTCGAGCGCAATCCCGGGCTCGCGGCGGTCATCGTCGGGCCGCCCGAGGAAATCGAGGCCCTGATCGGCCCTCGGCGAGCGCGCCTGCACGGGCGGCTCAGTGTGTGCGCGGCAAGCCAGGTAGTCGCGATGGACGAGTCGCCGGGCGATGCATTGCGTCGCAAACGTGATTCCTCGATGCGCGTGGCCGTCAACCTGGTGCGCGACGGCGAGGCCGTCGCCTGTGTCAGCGCCGGCAACACCGGCGCGCTGATGGCGATTTCCAAGTTCGTCCTCAAAACCCTGCCGGGCGTGGACCGGCCGGCGATCATCTCGGCCATTCCCGCGCTCGGTGGCCACACCCTGATGCTCGACCTCGGCGCGAATTCCGCCTGCACGGCCCGCCAGCTTTGCGAGTTCGCCGTCATGGGTGACATCGTTGCCTGCGATCTGCATGGCCTGGCGAGTCCCCGCATCGGCCTTTTGAATATTGGCACCGAAGAGATCAAGGGCAACGACACGCTGAAGTTGGCGCACCAGTGGCTGCGGTCCAGCTCTCTCAACTACCTTGGTTTCGTCGAAGGCAGCCATATCATGTCCGGCGAGGTGGACGTGGTCGTGACGGACGGTTTTACCGGGAACGTCGCACTGAAGACCATCGAGGGCACTGCCAGGATGCTCGCCGAGGTCACCCGCCAGGAGCTGAAGAAGAGCCTCACGAGCCGCGTCATGGCGCTGAGCGCAGCACCGCTGTTTCGCGCGCTGGCCGCGCGTCTCGACCCGCGACGCTACAATGGTGCAAGCTTCGTCGGCCTGCAGGGTATCGTCATCAAAAGCCACGGCGGCGCCGACGAAACGGCATTTTCGACCGCAATCAATACGGCGGTGCTCGAGGCGCAGAAAGGTGTGCCGACACGCATCGGCCGCGTCATGGCCGAGCAGAGCTTCGGGGAGCTGGCAGAGTGATCTATTCGCGAATCATCGGCACTGGTCGTTATCTGCCCGAGCGCATCCTCAGCAATTTCGACCTGGAGAAAATGGTCGATACGACCGACGAGTGGATCCGCTCTCGCAGCGGCATCGAGCGGCGCCACATTGCCGCCGAAGGCGAGGGCACGACGGACCTGGCCGAGCAGGCTGCGCGACGTGCCCTGGAGGCGGCCGGCGTCACACCGGACGAACTCGACATGATCGTGGTCGGCACCACCACGCCGGACCAGGTGTTCCCGAACGTCGGCGTGGTGCTGCAGGACCGGCTCGGCGTGCACGGCTGCCCGGCATTCAGTATCGAGGCCGCCTGCACGGGATTCATCTACGCACTCGCGGTCGCTGACAAGTTCATCCACTCGGGCTCGGTGAGGACCGCGCTGGTGATCGGCGCGGAGACCATTTCGCGTATGCTCGACTGGACCGACCGCTCCACGGCCGTGCTGTTCGGCGACGGCGCAGGCGCGGTGGTGTTGCGCGCCGACAATGCCCCGGGAATCGTGTCGACCCATCTGCACGCGGACGGGCAGTACAAGGACCTGCTGTACTTCCCCACCGGCGTGGCGCGCGGCATGAGGCCGGTGGGCGGCGACAACTCGATCCAGATGAAGGGCAACGAGGTGTTCAAGGTCGCGGTGAACACGCTCGGCCGGATCGTAGACGAGACGCTGGAGGCCAATGGCCTGGAAAAGAAGGACATCGACTGGCTGATCCCGCACCAGGCGAACATCCGCATCATCCAGGCGACCGCAAGGAGGCTGGATATGCCAATGGACCGGGTGGTGCTGACCGTGCAGGATCACGGCAACACCTCGGCCGCCTCGGTGCCGATGGCGCTCGACGTCGCGGTCCGCGACGGCCGGATCAAATCGGGCGACCTGTTGTTGCTGGAGGCCTTTGGCGGCGGTTTCACCTGGGGTTCGGCGCTGCTGCGCTGGTAGGCTGCGACGCAACGCGTAGCAACGGGAGTCCACGGCCGATGAGCGACGACAAAGGACGAGCGCAACAATTCCACAGCTGGCGGCCCCATCCCTGGCACGGGCTCGCGCCCGGGCAGAACCCGCCTCTGGAAGTGCGCGCTTACATCGAAATCACGCCGTTCGACCTGGTCAAGTACGAGGTGGACAAGGAGTCCGGCTACACCATCGTGGACCGGCCGCAGCGCACGTCCGCGGCGCCGCCCGCGCTTTACGGATTCATTCCGCAGACCTATTGTGACGAGCGCGTGCGGCGGCTGACGCCGGGGGCGAAACGTGCGGATGGCGACCCGCTCGACATCTGCGTGATCAGCGAGCGGCAGATCGGGCGCGGCGACATCCTGCTGAACACGCGGGTCATCGGCGGCATCCAGATGATCGACGGCGGTGAAGCCGACGACAAGATCATCGCGGTGCTGCGCAACGACTATGTGTGGAGCGAGGTGCAGGACATCGGCAATCTGCCGGGCGTGCTCATCCAGCGCCTGCAGCATTACTTCAGCACCTACAAGATGGGACCGAACATGACCTCCGGCGTGCAAATCATGGCCACCTATGGCCGCGACCATGCCGCCGAGGTGGTGTCGGCTGCAATCCGCGATTACCAGGACGTCTTCGGTGCAAGCCACCGCGCATGGGAAAAGCTCGAGGAACAGATGCTCGGCGAGGGCGAGGGCAGCGCCAACTCTGAATGAGTCCGCTGCGTCAGCCCTCGAGTTCCTCGAACAGCGCGACGAACTCCCTGGTGAGCTTGTGGCGCGGCGCCAGGTGGATCAGTGGCGCGCACATATCGTGCGACTCGCGCATCTTGACGCTGGCGGAGAGCTTGCTGGCGAGCACCGGCAGGCCCTCGTCGCGAAGCTCATCGACCAGCCGCGGCGGCAGCTTGGCGCGCGACAGGAACTGGTTGATGACGATCCCCTCGATGCGCAGCCTGGGATTGTGGTCGGCACGGGTTTCTTCGACGTTTTCGAGCAGTGTGTACAGCGCGTGCCGGGAGAACGCGTCGCAGTCGAATGGAATCAGGCAGGTCTCGGCCGCGATCAGCGCTGACAGCGTATAGAAACTGAATGCCGGCGGCGTGTCGACGTAGATCGCGTCGAACTGCCCGGAAAGTTTCTCCAGCAGCTCGCGCAGCTTGTAGATCTTGTGGCGCGCCTCGAGCTTCGCCTGCAGTTCCGCGAGCTCGGGCGACGAGGCCAGCACGTGCAGGCCCTCGTAGCCGGTCGGCGTCAGGTAGAGCAGCGGGTCGGGCGGCAGGATTCGGATCGACAGCACGTCATTGAAGAACGCCGCTGCATCGCTGCTGACGGTCTCCAGCGCCTCGCCGAGCAGGTACTGGCTGGCATTTCCCTGCGGGTCCAGGTCGACGACCAGGGTATCGCGTCCGCGGGCGGCGCTGATTGCGGCGAGGTTGGCAGTGATGCTTGATTTGCCGACGCCGCCCTTCTGGTTGAAGATCACCCGCCGCATCGCGCCAGTCTAGAGAATTCGCGCCGGCCCGTCGCGCTGCGCGTCATCACGGCTGCGCCGCCGCGAGGCGCGCTCGCGCAACCGTTCCTGGCGCGATCGCAGCTTGCGAGCCCGGCTTTCGGCACTCCGCACGAGGTGAAAGCCCGAGTCATACTTGCGTCGGTACTCGCAGAAATCCTGGTAGGCATCGGTCTCATGCTTCAGCTCGCGGCAGGCCAACTCGATCATGATGGCGTCGTCGAGAAAGCCCAGCCCGGGGATGTGGTCCGGGATCAGGTCCTCCGGGTCGCAGAAATAGACCAGCGCCGCGAGCACGCGCTCGCGCTCGGCGCGGGTCAATTGCCACTCCGGGTCCTCGAGCATGCCGATCATGGCCTGCAGCCGCTCGATCCGCTCGCGCACGTAGGCCGGTAAACGCGTGGAGCCGACATCGCTGAACAGCCCCCGCGCCGCCTCGATGATGTCGCTGTCCTCGGCATCCCGGACCGCATGGCGCGCCTTGCGCATGGCCTCGCGGAAATGCCGCACGTCCTTGGCGCTGAGTTCGAACGAGATCCTGAGGCTCATCGACGGCTCCTGTTTCGGGTGCGGGAAGCCTAAGGGCCGTCCACCGGAGCGTCAACCGGCGAGGCGTGCACTGCGGAACCCTGCGGTTAGAATGGGGTCCCAAGGTGGCGGACCCGGCCTGGACCACTGATCGATGAAAGCTACACGATTGCCGATCGTCTTGCTCACGACGCTGTTCTGGCCGGCAGGCCACGCGGCGGCCGCAACGTTGCTGCTCCCGCCGGAGGGTACCGACCTGGTCGGCGTCCCGGTGTGGGTGCACACCCGCCACGAGGACACGCTGCTCGATGTCGCGCGCGATTACAGCGTCGGCTACGAAGAAGTGCTTCGCGCCAACCCGGGCGTGGACACCTGGATACCCGGCGAGGGCACCCGCGTGCTGCTGCCGACGCGTTACGTGCTGCCTCCCGGGCCGCGGGACGGCGTGGTGATCAACCTGCCGGAATACCGGATGTACTACTTTCCGAAGCCCGCCAAGGACGGCCGCGCCAAGGTCATCACCTACCCGATCAGCATCGGCAAGATGGACTGGCACACCCCAATCGGCCAGCATCGCATCATCAGCAAGGCGAAAAACCCGCCCTGGTTTCCGCCCGAGTCGGTGCGCCGCGAGCATGCCGCGCGCGGCGAACCCCTGCCGCGAGTGGTGCCGCCGGGACCGCAGAATCCGCTCGGTGCCTACGCGATGCGCCTCAACCTGACTTCCTACCTGATTCACGGCACCAACGACCCGGATGGCGTCGGAATGCGCGTCACGCACGGCTGCATCCGGATGTTTCCGGAGCACATCGAGAGCCTGTTCCCGCTGGTCGACGTGGGCACGACGGTGCACATCATCAGCGAGCCGATCAAGGTCGGCTGGGCCGCGGACGCGCTTTATGCCGAGGTGCACCCACCGCTGGAGGAAGAGAGCGAGTCCCAGCTGCGGATGCGCTTTACCACGCTGCTCAGGGAAGCGGCCGAAAGCCGCGGCCTCGAAGTCGACTGGCCGCGCGCCGAGTTCATCTTCGCAACTGCCAGCGGCGTACCGGCCGAGGTTCCGACGCGCGAACTGCGGGTCGCGGCGCAACCCTAGGGCATATCCCGCAAAGACGCGGAAAAAAGAAAAGGCCGCAGCACGCTGCGGCCTTTTCTGTTTCGAGCGATCCGGTCCTTACTTGGACATGGAGCGCTTGAACATCCGCTCGATGCGATCCGTGTTGGCTGCGCAGCAGGCCTGGGCCTCGCTGGCGGCCTGGGCGGCACGGTTGGCGGTGTTCTGGGCGTTGGCAGCAACGCGCTTGGCCTCCTCAGCGCCGGCCTGGGCGGCATCGGCGGTGGTCTTGGCGGCACGGGCTTCGTTCAGGGCCTGCTCCGCCGTGGCGCGCACGGCATCGAGGTCCGTCGTGGCAGTGGCACAGCCGCTCATCACGCCCAGCGCAACGACGACGATGCCGACATACAGGAAGTTCTTCTTCATGGATTGCAATCCCCTGGTGGTCACATTGGTGGTCGCAAGCGGAAAGACGGCAGAATCATTCGGCCGCTGCGCATCGCCCCAATACGTTACAGAAAGCGGCTTTTTTAATCAAGTCAAGCAGCTAGCGAACTTCGGTATGTCCTGATGAGCGTGCCGGGGAGGCGCGGGCTTGCCGACACATCAAAGCTGTATATAATCGCATGTACTGTCTATCCTTACAGAGGCCGGAGCGATGCAGAACAGGCTCACCGCGAGGCAGCGCCAGGTGCTTGACCTGGTGCGCGAGATCATCGAAGAAACGGGCATGCCGCCAACCCGCGCGGAGATCGCCAGGCAGCTCGGTTTCCGCTCCGCGAATGCCGCCGAGGAACACCTCCGGGCACTGGCACGCAAGGGTGCCATCGAGCTGGTGCCCGGCGCTTCCCGCGGCATCAGGCTGAAGGAGACGGCACGGAGGGCCGCTGGTCTGCCGCTGGTCGGGAGGGTCGCTGCCGGGCGTCCGATCCTTGCCGAGGAGCACATCCAGGGTCGTTACCAGGTGGATCCGGCGCTGTTCCGCCGCCGCCCTCACTACCTGCTTCAGGTCCACGGCATGAGCATGAAGGATGCCGGCATCCTGGACGGCGACCTGGTCGCGGTGCATCGCACGCCGGAAGTGCGCAGCCGGCAGATCGTGGTGGCGCGACTGGATGACGAGGTGACCGTGAAGCGTTACCGGCAGGAAGGCCGGATCGTCTGGTTGTTGCCGGAGAACCCCGAGTTCGAGCCGATCCGTGTGGACCTGGACCGCCAGGGCATGGTCATCGAGGGCGTGGTGGTCGGCGTCGTCCGCCGCGAGCTTGCGCAGGCGGTTTGAGCCTGCAGGAAGGCGGGTCGTATTGCGCCAGGATGCAGGGGCACGGAGTCACGGGGCATGGAACAGAAGGTGCACGCCTTGCTGGAGGATCCGCGGCTGTGGCGGGCGGGGCGTCATGAGCGTCGCTGGGCGACGCTGTCGAGCGGTGATCCACGACTCGACGCGTTGTTGCCCGGCGGCGGCTGGCCGGCGGCGATGCTCACCGAGATCGCGGTCGAGCGCTGGGGCAGCGGCGAGCTTGCGCTGTTCCTGCCGCTGCTCGCGCGGCTTTGCGCGACCGGGCCGGGGGAGGCGGCCCGCTGGATCGCCTGGATAGCGCCACCGTTCCTGCCCTACGCACCGGCGCTCGCGGCTGCCGGCGTGGACCTTGCGCGGCTGCTGCTGGTGCATCCGCGCGATGATACGGAAGCACTCTGGGCCACC
>CAZOSZ010000072.1:0-11963 GCA_964582505.1 uncultured Ectothiorhodospiraceae bacterium
CGGGGGTCAGGCCCGCCGCGCGGTCACGCGGCACGATCACCGCGTGCACGCCGGCCGCATCCGCGGTGCGCAGGCAGGCGCCGAGATTCTGGGGATCCTGCACGCCGTCCAGCACCAGCAGCAGCGGTGGCTCATTCAGTCCGTCCAGCAAGGCATCCAGCTGTTTCTCGCCAATCGGCTCGGCCGCCACCACGCGGGCGACCACGCCCTGGTGAGCACCCCCCCGGGTCATCGTCTCGAGCGTGTTGCGCTTCGCCGGCTGGCAGCTGATGCCGTGCTGCTGCGCCAGCGCCAGCAACTCGTTCATGCGCGGGTCCCTGCGTCCGGCGAGAGCCCACAGTTCCAGCACCCGCTCGGGCGCACGCGCCAGGACTTCGCGCACGGCGTGCACCCCGTAGACCAGCTCGGGCGCGCTCATCGGCGCGACGCTCGCCGGCCGCGCCGGCCCGGGGTGATCTGCTCGGGCTCCTCGGCCAACTCGAAGTCGATCTTGCGATCCTCCAGGCTGACGCGGATCAGCCTGACCCGCAGCCGGTCGCTCAAGCGGAACACCCGGCCGGTGTGCTCGCCGACCAGACGCTGGTGCACCGGGTCGCGATGATAATAATCACCGCCCAGCGCGCTGACATGCACCAGCCCGTCCACCTTGTAATCGGGGAGCTGCACGAACAGCCCGAAGTCCACGACGCCGGCCACCATCGCATCGAATTCCTCGCCCACCCGGTCCAGCATGAACTCGCATTTCAGCCAGTCGAGCGCGTCGCGGGTCGCCTCGTCGGCGCGCCGCTCGGTCGCCGAGCAATGCCGGCCCAGGCCTTCCATCTCCTGCGGCCCATGGTGGAAATCGACCGGCCGGCCGCCGCGCAGCGCATGGCGGATGGCCCGGTGCACCAGCAGGTCCGGGTAACGGCGGATCGGCGAAGTGAAATGCGCGTAGCGCTCCAGCGCCAGGCCGAAGTGACCGATGTTGTCGGGCTGGTAGACCGCCTGGCTCATGGACCGCAGGATCACCGTCTCGATCAGGTCCGCATCCGGCCGGCCCGCCACCTGTCGGACCAGCGCCGAGAGGTGGCGCGGCTCAAGCCGCTCGCGCGTCGGCAGTGACAGCCCGAAGGCGGCGAGGAACTCCTTCAGTTCCACCAGCCGTTGCTCCTCCGGGGGAGCGTGCACCCGGAACAGCGCCGGGACCTTCTGTTTCTCGAGAAATCGCGCCGCCTCGACATTGGCGGCGATCATGCATTCCTCGATGATCCGGTGGGCATCATTGCGATGGCGCGGCTCGATCCGCACCACGTGCCCCTTCGGGTCGAACACCATTGCCACCTCGGGCAGATCGAAGTCGACCGCGCCGCGTCGTTCGCGGGCGCGCGCCAGCGCGCGCCAGACGCCATGCAGGGCCTCGAGCTGCGGCAGCAGCTTTGCATGGCGGCGGCGCAACGTGACATCGCCCTCCACCAGGATCGCCGCGACCTCGTCATAGGTGAGCCGCGCCGCCGAGCGCATCACGCCCTCGTGGAAGCGCGCGTCGCTGACCTTGCCGCCGGAACCGACGCGCATCTCGCAGACCATGCACAGCCGGTCCACGCCCGGATTCAGCGAGCACAGCCCGTTCGACAGGTTCTCCGGCAGCATCGGCACGACCTTGCGCGGGAAATACACCGAAGTGCCGCGCTCGCGGGCCTCGGAGTCCAGTGCGCCTCCCGGTGGCACGTAAGCGGAGACGTCGGCGATCGCGACGATCAGCCGCCAGCCCGGGCCATCCGGCTCGCACCACACGGCATCGTCGAAGTCCCGGGCGTCGGCGCCGTCGATGGTCACCAGCGGCAGCTCGCGCAGGTCCTCGCGGTCCTGCTTGGCCGCGGGCCGCACCCGGTCGCCCCAGGCTTCGGCCTCCGCCAGCGCTTCCTCCGGCCAGCGGAACGGCAGGCCGTGCGCCCGCATGGCGATCTCGGTCTCCACGCCGGGACCACCGGCCTCGCCGAGGTTCTCGATGATCCGGCCGATCGGCTGGGTGTCACGGCTGGGCGGCTCGGTCAGCTCCACCACCACGATGTCGCCGGGCCTGGCGCCGCGGGCGCCGGCCGGCGGCACCGCGACGCTCTGGCTGAAGCGGCGATTGTCCGGTACCACGAAGCCGATGCCGCTCTCGCTCAGGTAGCGGCCGACGATCTCGCGGGTGTTGCGCGCCAGCACCTCGACCAGCTTGCCTTCGGCGCGGCCACGCTCATCGGTACGCGCGATGCGCACCGCGACCTTGTCGCCGTGCATCACTTCGCGCATCTCGCGCGGCGAAAGATAGATGTCCTCGCCGCCGGCGTCCGGCGCGACGAAGCCGTAGCCGTCACGGTGTCCGCTGACGATGCCGGTGACCAGGCCGATATGGCCGACCAGGCAGTACTGCCCACGGCGATTGGCGATCAGCTGGCCGTCGCGGATCATCGCCCGCAGGCGGTTGCCCAGCGCGCCGCGCACTTCCGGGTCATCGATCTCGAGCAGCTCGAACAGTGCCTTCGGGTCGAGCGGCCGGCCGGCGGCCTCGAGCGCGGCGAGCACCGACTCCCGCGAGGGGATGCTGACCCGGTGTTGCGAGCCTTCCGACTCGCGTCGGCGCGAGCTTGCCGGCGTGCCGCCGCGTCTGCCTTGTTGTTTCATCAGGCTCCTGAAAATGGTGTTTGCAAAACCGGCGCGAGACCCCTCCCGCGCCGCGTTGACAAGCATACACGCCGGCCGTATTCTGCGCGTCCCGTTCGGCTCGGGCTCCTCGTCCGGGCGGATTGCCGAGGTGGCGGAATTGGTAGACGCGCTGGCTTCAGGTGCCAGTGGGGGCAACCCCGTGGAGGTTCAAGTCCTCTCCTCGGCACCACATACTGCGCCACGGCCCTCGAACAGGGGACCCAGCCGAGGTTCCCCGGCAAGCCAATAGCCCGCATTCCCCGGCCGATGCCGCCGTTTCCGGCCACCACCCGCGTGCCGGCACACTGCGGTGATTTGCTAAATGTGCCGTGCCTTCTATCCTCAACAGTTGACGAGGCACACACTGGCTGCAGCGGGGGGCAAATACCATGAACCGACGTCAATTCTGCCGTGCCACGCTGGCTACCGGCTTTACGGCCGCCTACCCGTTTCTCGCTGCGTGCGGACGCGAGGCAGCGGTCGCCACGCGCGCCGACACCGGCATTCCGGCCGTCTCGCTGGACGGCGCCGAAATCGAGCTCGAGAGGGCCGCGATCAACGAACTGGGCGATAGCCTCTCCGGCGAGTTGCTCCTGTCCGGCCATCCGCAATACGACACCGCACGCATGATCTGGAACGGCATGCACGACAAGCGGCCGGCACTGATTGCGCGCTGCGAGGGGGCCGAGGACGTCAGCCGGGCCGTGACATTTGCGCGCGACCGCGACCTGCTGGTTGCCGTACGCGGCGGCGGCCACAGCTGGCCGGGAAAATCCGTGTGCGAGGGCGGCCTCGTGATCGACCTGTCCCAGATGAATGGCGTGAACGTCGATGCTGGCGCGCAACGCGCGCATGCCGGCGGCGGCGCGCTGCTGTACGGACTCGACAGTGCCGCGCGCGAGCACGGCCTGATTACAACGGCAGGCGTCATATCACACACTGGCGTCGGCGGTTATACGCTGGGCGGCGGCTTCGGCCGGGTCAATCGCAAGTTCGGCCTGACAATCGATAACCTGAAATCAGCGCAGATCGTCACGGCAGACGGCCGCATACGGCGCGTCAGCGACGGGCAGGATGCCGACCTGTTCTGGGCCATTCGCGGCGGCGGCGGCAACTTCGGGGTCGTGACCGAGTTCGAGTATCAACTGCATCCATTCCCGTTGCGGCCCTACCTGGGCGCCATCATCTGGCCGATCGAGCAGGCCAGCGAGGTGCTCGATTTCTACGCCGACTGGCACGCCGGCTTGTCGGACGAGCTGTACGCGGGGCCGGCCCTGCTGACCATGCCGGACGGCCAGGGCGTGCTGGTCATGGAGATCGTCTATGTCGGGGATCCAGCAGACGGCGAGCGGGAAGTCGCGCCGCTGTTCGACATCGGCAAACCGCTCGATAACACCGTCGGCCTGAATGACTACCTGGAGTTCCAGACCAAGGACGACGCGGCGCTGGGGCACGGCATTCGTTCCTACGCCAAAAGCGCCATGGTGAAAGAGGTGACGCACGAGCTCGTGGACACGCTGCTCGATGCCTTCGTGCCGGATCCCCGGATCGGCTTGTTCACGCATACTGCCGGCGGGGCCGTGAAGCGCGTGGACGAGCTGGCGACCGCGTTTCCGCACCGCAACGCGGAAACGATGCTGGTGTTCGCCGGCTTCTGGACGGAGGCTGAGCAGGACGATGAAGTGATCACCGCCGTGCGCGAGTATTACGCGCGGGCCGAGCCGTTCACCGGCGGCTACTACGACAACATCGATTTCGAACGCTCCCGAGAGACCGCGAACTACGGCCCGGCGTACAACCGCCTGGCGAAGATCAAGGCGCAGTACGATTCCGGCAACCTGTTTCGCCTGAACAGCAACATCAGGCCCGCCGGTTGAGCCTTTGATTGAAACAGCGGCTTCCAGCCGCGATGACTCCGGGCGCCAGTCGACTCAGTCATCGCGGCATGGATGCCGCAGGCTGACGGAAAGACGCGCCGCACCATGCGAGGCATGGAACCCGCTTCCTAGGCACCAGCCTTCAAGCGCAACGCCAGCGCGCTCAGGCTCCCGCCAATCGCCCCATAGAGATGCGCGTCGATGATCGTGTCGCCGCCCAGCCAGGCGGGCGATACAGGCCCCATCCACTGCTCCCAGACCAGCTTGCCGGCCACCAGCGCCACGATCAGCCACTCTCTTCGCGGACCTAGAAGTGCGCCGGCCACCAGCAGCCCGTGCAGCAGGCCCGACAGGCCGACGTACCAGGCCACGGCCGGTGCAAACAGCAGCAGGCCGCCTGCCACGGACAGCATCGAGAAGAACACGATCAACAGCCACTGTCGCCAGCGTGCGTTGCGGCCGACCAGCCACCAGACCAGCCCGAGGCCGAGCAGGTTGAGGGCGAGATGCCAGCCGCCGAGGTGCGGGAAGTGCGCCGTGAATATCCGGTGCACCTCGCCGTGCAGGACCGAATCGCGCTGGTAGCGCAATGCCGCATCAACGGGTGCGCCGCCCAGCCAGGCAGCGATCGCCAGCAAGGCGATCGCCAGCGGCAGGACCCATGCTTTCAGGGCATCCTGCCGGCGCGCAGTGTCAGCATTCACCGGTGGCCGTTACCGTCCACCGCGCGATAGGCGGCGCGCAGCAGCTCGTGGAAGTGGTGCACGCCGCTCTCGCGGCGCGGGTTCAGCCGGCCGGCGTGATAGGAGCCGGAGGCCAGGCCGCGCTGCACTCGCTCGCAGATCTCGACATCTTCCTGCTGTACCCGATCGCTGAAGTCGTGGTCGCGCCCGTGGCGGGCGGCGGGATCGCCGGCGTCGGCCGGGTAGCAGTAATCGAACTCGACCCTGCAGCGTTCACCGCCCAGCGGCAGCACGCGGTTGGTCTGCATCCGGTCGGGCAGGATGTTGAGCATGGTGTTGGGCCAGACGAAGTAATACAGGGCCTCGCCGCCGCCGTAGAGTTCGTCGGCGCTCTCCAGCGGGCTGTGCTGCAGCGAGTGCCAGGGGGCGGTCTCGGTCGCGTAGCTGCGGAAGTCGAGCATCCGGTTGAGTTCCGGGTGGATGTGCGGCACGTGGTAGCCCTCGAGGAAGTTGTCCACGTAGACCTTCCAGTTGCACTCGAGCTCGTAGGCCACGCGGCGGTGAAAGCGAAACCCGCCCAGCCCGTGCTCACCCAGCCGTTCACTGATGCCTTCGAGCAGCCCCTGCAGCGGCCCAGCGGAGGCGTCGAGGCTGGCGAACACCAGCCCCTGCCAGCTGTCGGCCCGCGCCTCCGGCAGGCGGATCCCGGCCAGCTCGAAGCCTTCGGCGCCGTCCATCTCCGGTGCACTCTTTAACCGGCCGTCGAGCCCATAGGTCCAGCCATGGTAGTGGCAGCGCAGCCGCCTCGCACCGCGCCCGTCGCAGGTGGCCAAGGGACCTGCCCGGTGGCGGCAGACATTGTGCAGCGCACGCAGCTCACCGTCCGCGCTGCGCACCAGCAACAGCGGCACGCCGGCAATCTCCGTCACCACGTGATCGCCGGCACCTTCCAGCTGGTCGGCGCGCGCAACCAGTTGCCAGCTTCGGGCGAACACCGCGCGGCGGTCCAGCTCGGCACTGTCGGCACCGCTGTAGTAACGGGCCGGCAGGGCTGTCGCGCGGTCCAGCGGCTGCGGTGCGAAATCGGCGTTCGGCATCTCGGGCGGGTCAGGTCGGGCCTGGCGCGAGTATCGACGCCCGTCGCAGGAAAGGAAAGTGGCCGGCCCGACGGCCGCGCTGCAAGCCGGTAGTGGATTGCCCCTATGATTATATTTCGGTAATCCCCTATATTTTCGGCAGGGAGAACAAGGAGACCAGGATGCGTAATCTCATCGTGATTTCCGCCGGTGCCTTGCTTGCGGCGGCCGCGTTTACGATGGCGACCGAGTCGCCCGTCGAACATGAACTTGGCGAAGGCAATCTGGCCTTCAAGCACCTGCCGCAGTACCAGAGTTACCTGAAGAACCGTGACGATTCGCAGATGACCGAGTACGGCGGGTCGGTGCCGCACCACAAGCACGACGATTTCAGCCCGCTGCCGACCGGCTACAAGCACGCCCAGCCCTACCTGAAGAACCTCTGGCTGGGCTATCCGTTCAGCTATGAGTACAACCGCGCGCGCGGCCACACCTTCGCCATCGAGGACGTCACCCACATCGACCGGGTCAACCGCTACAGCGAGCAGGCCGGGCTGCCCGCGACCTGCTGGAACTGCAAGACCAGCACCATTCCGCAGCTGCTGGAGAAACACGGCGACGATTTCTGGGCGAAGAATTTCCACGATTTCCGGGAACAGCACGATCCCGAGCGCCACAGCATCGGCTGCGGCAATTGCCACGATCCGGACGACCGCATGCGGCTGGTGATCACCAGCGTGCCGCTGGATGCCTACCTGAAGCGCCAGGGCAAGGACTGGCGCGACGCCTCGCGCGAGGAGATGCGCACGCTGGTGTGCGCCCAGTGCCACGTGGAGTACTACTTCGAGACCCGCGACCACGGGGTGGCCGCCAGGGTGCACTTCCCGTGGGATTACGGCAAGAATCCCGAGGACATCTACCGCTTCAAGTCGGACGGCGACCCGGCGCGCGACGGCTTCAAGGGCCCGTTCAGCGACTGGGTGCACGCCGTGTCGAAGACGCCGATGATCAAGGCGCAGCATCCCGAGTACGAGATGTTCCACGACAGCGTGCATGCCCAGGCCGGCGTGAGCTGCTCGGACTGCCACATGCCGCGCGTGAAGAGCGGCCCGGTCAGGATCACCTCGCACCACTGGACCTCGCCGCTGAAGTCCGAAGAGATGATCCGCGACGCCTGCCAGCGCTGTCACACCGATCGCACGCCGACACAACTGCGCGAGCGCGTCGAGTACAACCAGGCGCGGGTGTGGAAGCAGCTCAACATCGCCCAGGAGAAATCGGTGCGCGCCCACGAGGCGGTTCGCCAGGCGATGGAGCACCCCGGCGTGGACCAGGCGCTGCTGGCGCAGGCCCGCGAGAAGGTGCGCAAGGGCCAGTGGTTCTGGGACTACGTGTCGGCGGAGAACAGCGCCGGCGCGCACCACCCGGTGAAAGCGATGGACACCCTCGCCTCCTCGCAGCAGTACAGCGACGAGGCGGTGCAACTGGCGATCCGCGCCACCCATTTCGCGATCGCGGTTTCGCTGGACAAGCCGATCGAGGAACTGGTGCCGCCGATTCGCGAGCACAGCCGCAAGCTGCAGCAGAGCCAGGCGCACCTCGATTCGCACCCATGGCTGCAGTACCTGCCGCTGCTGCCCGAAGCCGAGTTGATCTGGCATGGCAACGAGCGGCTGCGCTGAGTAACGGACATGAAGAAAATCTGGATCATCGTGATTGCCGTGGTGCTGGTGCTGCTGGTCGGCGGCGGCGTGGCCGGCCACCAGATGACCACCACCGACGCCTTCTGCAGTTCCTGCCATGCCTACGAGAAAGCCTCCTGGGATCATGGCATGCACCCGCAAAGCGGCTGCCTGGACTGCCACACCGGCGGATTCGTGCGCGACAAGACGCAGGGCGCGCGCAAGGTGTTCCTGGTGTTCACCGGGCAGGTGGATCCCCACCACGACCGGCTGTCCAGCTATCCGGACAAGACCTTCAACAACTGCGTGGGCTGCCACCTGACCGAGGAGGCAGGGGTACAGCGGCCGTTCTTCATCGCGCGCCACTCCGAGTACATGCAGGCGGCCGAGTTCTGCATCGCCTGCCACGAGGGCGGCCACCTGCAGGAGGTGCGCGAGCAGCGCTACATCAGCGTCCGGCGGGATTAGCGCCATGTACGCGCCATGCACGCGCCATGCAGGAGCGGCTTCAGCCGCGATCGGTCGCGGCTGAAGCCGCTCCTACGCACCCGGTCGCGGCTGAAGCCGCTCCTACGTGGCTGGGTCGAAGGGGTTGCGCAGCACGATGGTTTCGGCGCGGTCGGGGCCGGTGGAGATGATATCGATCGGCACGCCGACCACCGCCTGCAGGCGGTCGAGGTAGGCGCGCGCGTTCTCCGGCAGTTCCTGGTAGCGGGTGATGCCGACGGTGGAGCTCTTCCAGCCGGGCACGTCCTCGTAGACCGGCTCGCAGTCGGCATACTGGTCGGCCGCCAGCGGCGGAGTCTCGGAGACCTGGTCGCCGAAGCGATATCCCACGCAGATGCGGATGGTGTCGAGGCCGTCGAGCACGTCCAGCTTGGTGATGCACAGGCCCGAGACGCTGTTGAGCGCAATCGAGCGGCGCAGCGCCACCGCGTCGAACCAGCCGCAGCGTCGCGGCCGCCCGGTCACGGAACCGAACTCGTGGCCGACCCGCGCAAGGTGCTCGCCCATCTCGTCGAGCAGTTCGGTCGGGAATGGCCCGGCGCCGACCCGGGTGGTGTAGGCCTTGACGATTCCGAGCACATAGTCGATCGAACGCGGCCCGACGCCGGCGCCGGTGCAGGCGCCACCGGCGGTGGTGTTCGACGAGGTGACAAACGGATAGGTGCCATGGTCGATGTCGAGCAGCGCGCCTTGCGCGCCCTCGAACAGCACGTTGCTGCCCGCACGACGATAGTCATCCAGCAGGGCCACCACGTCCGCGACCAGCGGCTGGATGCGTTCGCCCTGTGCCAGCAGCTGCTCCAGGGTCCGCTGGAAATCGACGGTGTCGCGGCCGAAATAACGCTGCAGCACGAAGTTGTGGAAATCCAGCACTTCGCCGAGCTTGGCGGCGAAGCGTTCGCGATGTGCCAGGTCGGAGACCCGCAGCGCGCGGCGCGCCACCTTGTCCTCGTAGGCAGGCCCGATGCCGCGGCCGGTGGTGCCAATCGCCGCGGCGCCCTTGGCGTGCTCGCGCGCCTTGTCGAGCGCCACGTGCGACGGAATGATCAGCGGGCAGGCCGGGCTGACGCGCAGCCGCTCGGTCACCGGAACGCCGCGCTGGGTCAGTTCGTCCATCTCGGCGAGCAGCGCGTCGGGGGCCACCACCACGCCGTTGCCGATCAGGCAGGCGACGCCGTCGCGCAGGATGCCGGAAGGCAGCAGCCGGACGATGGTCTTCTGCCCGCCGATCACCAGCGTGTGACCGGCATTGTGGCCGCCCTGGAAACGCACCACCGCCGAGACGCGCTCGGTCAGCAGGTCGACGACCTTGCCCTTGCCCTCGTCACCCCACTGGGTGCCGATGACCACCACGTTCTTGCCCACGCTTGCGTTCCTCCCCCGCGCACCCGATCAGGCGCGCACGAACCACAACAGCAGCAGACCGGCGATGATGCTGACCAGCCCGGCCAGCCGCAGCTTGTCGTCGGGCATCTGCGACAGCATCGCCATCGTGCGGCGCGAACCGCGCGGGTTGGCGAATGGCAACAGCCCCTCGATGACCATCAGCAGGGCGAAGGCCGACAGCAGGTCGGTCCAGTTCATCGCGCGGCAGCGGTGCTCAGCGACTCCGTCCTGCGCCCGGGTCCTTCAGGTAACGGAAGAATTCGCCGTCCGGCTCAATGAGGATCACGTCCTCGCCCCGGCCGATCGAGGTGCGGTACGCCTGCATGCTGCGCCAGAAGTCATAGAACTCCCGGTCGCGGCTGAACGCCTCCGCGTAGACGTCGGCCGCACGCGCGTCGCCGGCGCCGCGAATGCGCTGCGCATCGCGCTGCGCCTCGGCGATGATCACGGTGCGCTGCCGGTCGGCATCCGAGCGGATGCGCTCGGCGGTCTCGGCGCCCTCGGCGCGAAGCTGCGAGGCGACCCGGGCACGCTCCTGGCGCATCCGGTTGAACACGCTCTCGCTGACATCGGGCGGCAGGTCGAGGGTCTTGACGCGCACGTCGATGACTTCGATGCCCAGCTCACGGGCGGTTCGCCCGGCAGTGCCCATCAGCTCGTTGACCACGTCGCGGCGGTCCGCGGTGACCACTTCCTGCACGGTCTGGCGCGCGAACTGGGCGCGCAAGCCGTCCTTGATGATTTCCAGCAGGCGGCTGGTGGCCAGCCGCTCGTCGCCGGCGGTCGCGCGGAAATACTGGCCGACGTCGGTGATCCGCCACTTGACGTAGAAGTCGACCCGCAGGTTCTTCTTTTCGGCGGTCAAGAACGGCTCGTTCGGGTTGTTGCGGGTCAGCACCCGGTTGTCGAACTTGCGCACGGTGTTGACGAACGGCAGCTTGAAGTGCAGGCCGGGGTCGTAGTCGAGCCGCACGATCTCGCCGAATCGCAGCTTGATGGCGTACTCGCGCTCGTCGACCGTGAACACTGACATCGAAAGCAGCAGCGCCGCGCCGGCGAGCAGCAGCAGCAGGAAACTGGCGCGCGGGTTCATCAGCGGTTCCCCCTGCTGCGAAGGTCCTCGGCCTGGGTCTGTCGCTCGGTCTGGCGCGGCGACGTGACCTGGCCGAGATCGGCCGGATCGCCAAGACGCGTGGGACGCGCGGCGGAGCGCTTCATGAGCTCCTCGATCGGCAGATAAAGCAGCGTACCGCTGCCCTTGGCGTCGAGAATCACCTTGCTGGTCCCGCCGAGCACCTGCTCCAGCGTCTCGTAGTAGAGGCGCTGGCGGGTCACCTCGGGCGCCTTCTGGTATTCGGTCAACAGGGCGACGAACCTGTGCGTCTCGCCCTCTGCCTCGGCGATGACCTGCTCGCGATAGGCTTCCGCGCTCTGGATCAGGCGGGCCGCGTTGCCCCGGGCCCGCGGCACCACGTCGTTGGCGTAGGCCTCGGCCTCGAGCCCCAGGCGGTCGCGATCCTCGCGGGCCTTGATGGCATCCTGCACGGCAGCCTCGACTTGGGACGGGAAATTCGCGTCCTCGAGGTTCACCGAGGTGACTTCGAGCCCGGCGCCATACGAGTCGAGCGTCGCCTGGATGATCTCGCGCGCCCGCATGGCCACATCGGCGCGGCCCTCGGTCAACACGAAATCGAGGGTGCTCTTGCCGACCACCTCGCGGATCGCGGTCTCGGTGACCTCGCCGAGGGTCTCCTCCGGGACGCGGACGTTGAACAGATAGGCACGCGGGTCGGCGCGGCGGTATTGCACGCGAAGATCCACGCTGACGATGTTCTCGTCGGCGGTCAGCATGCGGGTGGAGTGGGTGAAGGACTCCACCTGGGCGACATTGACTTTCTCGACGCGCTGGATCGGGTAGGGAATGTGCCAGTGCAGGCCCGGCATGGTGATGTCGTGGAACTTGCCGAACTGCAGCACGATGCCGCGCTCCGCCTCGTCGACCTGGTAGAAGCCAGACAGGCTCCACAGCACCACCGCCGCGGCCGCGATCAGGCCGATGCCCGCGCCGGCCACGGCGCC
>CAZOSZ010000073.1:0-5565 GCA_964582505.1 uncultured Ectothiorhodospiraceae bacterium
CTCGGCACGGGCAATGACTTCGTCAGGTCCGCGCAGCTGCCGCGCCAATGGCGGGCGGCCTGCCGGCGGCTGCTCGCCGGCTGCACGCCACGGCCCATCGACGCCGGCCGCGTCAACGGCCGCTGGTTCGTCAACGGCGTCGGGGTCGGCTTCGACGCAGCCATCGCGCAGGCCACCCTGCGGCACAAGTGGCTGCCGGGCCCTCTGGCCTACGGCGCCGGACTGCTGGCGGCACTGTACGACGGCGTCGCCGGGCCGGTCTGCAGGCTGCGCTGGGACGGCGGCGAAGACTGCAGGCGGATCACACTGGTCGCGGCCTGCAACGGCCAGTATGCCGGCGGGCTGTTTCATCTCGCGCCCGAGGCGGCGCTCGACGACGGCCGGCTCGATGTGCTGTGGGCCGACGCACTCAGCCGCAGCGCAGTGCTGCGGCACGCGCCCCGGGTGATGCGCGGCACTCACGGGGCGCTGTCGATCACCCACCAGGCACGCGCCCGCTGGCTGGAGCTGGAGTGCGAGTCACCGCTGCCGGTGCAGGCCGACGGCGAAATGCTCAGCGAGGCGCTGCAGCGCCTGCGGATCGAGCTCTCCCCGGGAGCGTTGACGCTCTGGAGCTGAACTCAGGCGCGCGGCCTCGAGCCCAGCCCGATGGCGACGATCGCCAGCAGTGCGCCGCTGGCCTGCTGCGCTCCGAAGGGCCGCGCGAAGATCAGCACATCCCAAAGGAACGCCAGCGTCGGTTGCAGCAGCAGGATCAGGCCGACCCGCGAAGCCGGCACGTGCGGCAGGCTGGCCGAGATCAACAGCCATCCGACCACCTGGGCGACGAACGCATACGCCACCAGCAGCCAGGCCGATCGCGGGTCCGGAATGGAGATGCCTTCCCCGCCTAAGCCGGAGCCGGCGAACAGCGCCGCCGCCGAGACCAGCGAGACGATCATCAGGTCGGAGGCGATCGAGCCGGCGGGGCTGGCGGCGCGCGCCCGGCGCAGCGCCAGGATGTAGGCCGCGTAGAACACCGCAGTGAGCAGCCCGAAGATCACGCCCCAGCGGTACTGCTCGTCCAGCGCGCGCCACTCGAAGCCGATGATCAGGCCGAGCCCGACGACCGCCATCGGGATCGCCAGCAGCAGCTCCCAGCGCGTCTTTTCGCGGTACCAGACGATGCCGACGAGCGCCAGCAGGAACACCTGGAAGTTGCCGAGCAAGGTGGAAAGCCCGGGGCCCACGTACCAGATGCTGCGGTGCCAGACGGCCAGGTCGGCGGCAAACAAAACGCCGGCGCCGATCAGCGCGGCCAATGCCATGCCGGAACGGCGCTCCACCGGCGTGCGCCGCGCGAACACCCAGGCGGCCAGCATCAACCCGCCGAACAGCGTGCGGTAGAACGCGCTGTCGGTCGGGCTGACCGGCGTGAGGCGCACGAACACCGGGGCGAAGCTGATCATGGCCGCGCCGCACATCAGACCGAGCGTCGGACGGCTGAAGTTCATCATCTGGCGATACGGCGCCGCGGTCCCATGACTCAGGCGGCCCGTGCGACCTTGCGAGGTTCGGTCAGCTTCAAGGTCAGGCACTTCGCCGAGCCGCCGGCCTTGAGGAACTCCGACAGGCCGAGCTGGACCACCTGGAAGCCGCGCTGCTCGAGCGCTGCCACCAGCTCCCCGCGCGCGCGGTTGATGAACACCCGGTCGCCGATGTTGACCGCGTTGCAGGCGAAGTGGCCGGCGTTCTCGACACTGACCGGGATGCGCTGGTCTTTCGACACGCGACGCTCGATTTCGGCGCGCGACTCGGCATCGAATGCGGGCGGATGATAAAGCAGGAATCCGCCTTCAAGCGGACACAGGCAGGTGTCGATGTGGTAGAAGCGCGGGTCCACCAGGCGGATCGAGACCAGCTCCAGGTCGAACCAGCCGCGCAGGTAGGCGTGGGCCTCGATCTCAGTGCGAAAGCCGTGTCCGACCCAGAGCCATGGCCCGCCGCGATCGATCAGCGCATCTCCCGCACCTTCGAAGGCGATGTTGTCCGGCAGGATCCGCACATCGAAGCCCTGTTGCTGGAACCAGGCCTTGAGGTACGGCTCCTCGGGTCGGCGCTCGTGCGGCATGAAATGCGAAGGCACTGCGCGGTCGCCATAGACGAAGCCCGCATTGGCGGTGAACACCAGGTCCGGCAATCCGGGCTGCGGCGCCAGCAGTTCCACCTCTGCGTAGGCGGAGAGCGCGGCGTGCAGCGCGGCCCACTGTTCGCCGGCCAGCGCGAGGTCCAGCGCGCCGGCGTTACCGTCCATCCACGGATTGATCACGTAGTCCACCTCGAAGTAATCGGGCGGGCACATCAGGATTCGGGTCGACTGACTCATGCAAAGCTCGCTGCGGCCAAGACCGGGAGCGCAGTCTACTGCATAATATGTGCAAAAATCCCGCCGGCCCGGCTCAATTCCGGCGCGGCAGGTGGACTTCCGCGAGCATGCAGCGAACACTGCCGCCACCGCCTTGCTCGATCGCGGAGATCGGCACGCTCACCAGCCGGCAGTGCGCCTCGAGGGCCTCGCGCTGGGCCGGCTCGAGCACCTCCAGGGCGCGTGCCGAGAGCGCCAGCAGCCGCTCGCCGTCGCGGCCTGCCAGTTCCAGCATGTTGCCGGCGAAGCCCGACAGCTGCGCCAGGCTGATCGCAATGAGCTCGTGGCCGGTATCCTGCAGCCGCCGGCGCACCGCCGCGCGTTGCCCCGGGTCGCGCAGCGCGTCCTCGCACAGCACCGCGAAGTCCGAGCCAATGCACAGCAGCACATTGGTGTGGTAGATCGACTTGCCCGCGGCATCCTCAGCGGCGAAAGCGAGCGGCTCGTAATCCAGCAGTTGCGCGGCCTCCGCGAACACTTCCAGGTCGGTCCGCGGCGACAGGCAGGCGTAGGCGACCCGGCTGACGCGATCCAGTACCATGCTGCCGGTGCCCTCGAGAAAGCGCCCATCGGCCTCGTGGCCCGACAGGTCCAGCACGCGCTCGATCCTGAAGCCCCGCTCGCGGCTGAGATGCTCGAGAATGTCACGGCGGCGCTCGCCGCGACGGTTCGGCGCCATCATCGGATAGAGCACCGCGGTGCCGTCGGCATGAAAACTGACCCAGTTGTTCGGGAAGATCGCATCAGGTGTCGCCGGGTCGGCGGTGTCAGCAACGACCACGGCCTCGACGCCGGCCTGCCCCAGCGCCGCGACCAGGCCGTCGAACTCGAAGGCCGCGGCCGCCTGCTCGGCCGCCGGGTCGGCCAGGCCCGGTTCCCGCTGGAAGGCGTTCGACTCGGCCGTCTGCGGATTGCTGTGAAACGCCACCGGCCGCACCAGCAGTACGGCGTCGGCAGCCTGGCGTTCGGGCGGGTTCATGCCCGCATTCTATCTCCGGCCGCAAGCGGATAGCATCGATGACCTGACTCCCGGAGGCCACCATGATCACCGTCCACCATCTCGAGAATTCCCGCTCACAGCGGGTCCTGTGGCTGCTCGAGGAACTCGGCCTGGAATACCGGGTGAAGCGCTACCGGCGGGATCCGAAGACCTTGCTGGCACCCGCGTCGCTGCGCGCCGTCCACCCGCTCGGCAAGTCCCCGGTGGTCACCGATGGACCGCTGACGATCGCCGAGTCGGGCGCGATCATCGAGTATCTGCTTGGAAAATACGGCGCCGACAGCGGGCTGCAGCCGGCCGAGGGCACGCCCGAGCGCCTGCGCTTTTGCTACTGGCTGCACTATGCCGAGGGCTCGGCAATGCCCCCATTGCTCCTGAGCCTGGTCTTCAGGAAGATGCCGGAGGGGCCGATGCCCTTCCTCGCCAGGCCGCTGGTGCGCGCCATTGCAGGCAAGGCGCTGAAAAGCTTCGTTGAACCGCAGCTCAAGCTGCATTTCGATTTCATGGAACGGGAACTCGGGCAGCATGCATGGTTCGCGGGTGATGCCTTCACGGCGGCTGATATCCAGATGAGCTTCCCGGTCGAGGCCGCCCAGGCCCCCGGCGCGCTCGGTGAGCAGCGACCGAAGCTCAAGTCCTTCCTCGAGCGCGCCAGGGCCCGCCCGGCCTATCGGCGCGCGCTGGACAAGGGCGGCCCGTACGCCTTGCTCCGCTGAGGAGGATTGCCTTGCAATGATGCGCCTGACGACGCTCACGCTGCTCGCGATGCTGGCCATGATCGCGAGTGGGCCCGCTCGCGCGGACGACCTGCCGCCCCGGGTCGTCACTGCATTGAAAAATCACCAGCTCGACGGCGCGGGCCTCAGCATTTTCGTCCAGGCGATCGGCGACGAACAACCGCTGCTCGAGTTCAATGCCGCGGTGCTGCGCAGTCCGGCCTCGGTGATCAAGCTGCTGACCAGCTACGCCGCGCTCGACCTGCTGGGACCGGCCTACCGCTGGCACACCGAGGTCTGGGTCACCGGCCCGGTGCGCGACGGCCGGCTCGAGGGCGACCTGCTATTGCGCGGCGGCGGCGATCCTTCGCTCACCACCGAGCGCTTCTGGACGCTGCTCCGGGAGATCCGCTCGCGCGGCATCGTGGACATCGCCGGCGACCTGGTCATCGACGACACGCTGTTCGCGCCCAACTCGGAGCAGCCGGGGGACTTCGACGGCCAGCCCTACCGTTCCTACAACGTGCTGCCGAACGCGCTGCTGGTCAACTACAACACCGTCGAGTTCCGCATCCGCCACACTGCCGGAGGCGTGGGCATCCATGCCGACCCGCCGTTGGCCGGCTTCGAGATCGAGCACCGGGTCGGCGCGCGGCGCGGCGCCTGCACCGGCTTCCAGCGGGGCGTTGCCTTCGACCTGCCGAATGGCCTGGAGGGCCGCAGGGCCGTGCTGTCCGGGGACTACCCGAGCGGCTGCGACGAATTCAGCCTGTGGCGCGCCGTGCTGCGCGCACCGCAGTTCGCCGACGGCCTGTTCCGCATGCTGTGGCCTCAGCTCGGCGGCAGCATCGAGGGCCAGCTCAAGCTGGCGCCGGTTCCGGAAGGTGCGACGCGGATCCTTTCGTTTCCCTCCAGGTCGCTGGCCGAGCAGCTCAGGGAGATCAACAAGTGGAGCAACAACGCCATGACGCGCCACTTGTTGCTGACCCTCGGCATCGAGCGTCACGGTCCGCCCGGCACGCTGGAAAAGGGCCGCGAGGCCATCCAGGCCTGGCTGGAGCATCGCGGGCTCGCGGTGGAGGGCATGTTTATCGACAACGGCGCCGGGTTGTCGCGCAAGACCCGATTCACGGCCGCGGCCCTCGGGCGGATGCTGCTCGATGCCTGGGCGCATCCCTTCATGCCGGAGCTGATCGCCTCGATGCCGCTGGCGGCCGTCGACGGCACCATGCGCAATCGCTATCGGGGCGAAATGGCGGGACGGATGCACCTGAAGTCCGGCCGGCTCGACGGAGTCTCCGCGGTTGCCGGGATCGTCACCAGCCGCTCGGGCCGACGCCACGTGGTGGTGGTCATCATGAACGAGCCGAATGCCCACCGCGGCTCCGGCGAGGCGGTGCAGGACGCAGTGCTGCGCTGGGTGTTCAACCACTGAGGATCGCCGC
>CAZOSZ010000073.1:5665-11911 GCA_964582505.1 uncultured Ectothiorhodospiraceae bacterium
GCCGCTCCTACGGTACTGCTTACATCGCGCCGACGAAGTTGATGAACACGCCCTTGTGGTCGAAGCTCAGGTCGGTCAGATCGTCCGAGAAGTCGGTGAAGTTGTAGCCGGCGCCGAGCCTGAAGTGGCGGTTGAGGCGCTTGTAGATCGCCACCAGGGCGCCGCTGCGACGCTCGTCGAGATCGGGCATGTCCAGCGCGCGGACCTCGAACAGGCCTTCCCATCCCTGCCCGATCCGCAGGTCGGTGCGCAGTACCACGAGATGCGCGCTGTTGTCGAAGAACTGGCGGTCCTCCCGGTCGAGGCTCACCTGGCCGAGGCGGTAGGCGTATTTGCCGCCGACCGACCAGCGGCTGTTCAGCTCGTAGCTCAAATCCAGCGCGCCGATGTGGCTCTTCTGGATGAACTGCACGGGCGTGTTCTGCAGCACCACCTGGTCGGTGGTCGGCACATTGTAGAAATAGGTGTACTTGGCCAGTGCGTTGAGCCGGTCGTGCCTGGTCGGGCGGAAGCCGTAGCCAAGCACCGCCTCGGTGTAGCCGCCGTCGTAGAACTGCCCGAGCGAGCTGTCGCTCTCTGCATGGTTGAACCTGCCGAGCAGGCGCCAGTCCGGCGAGACCTGGTACTTGAAGCTGTTGCGGAACAGCCAGGTCTCGCGGTCGGCGCGCATGCCGTCGGGCTGCTGGATGTCGTCGGAGCGATACTCGACGCCGCTCGACAGCTGCAGCGACTCGAAGCCGTAGCCGGCGCGCACGCCTGCCGCCCTGCGCTTGGTCTCGGCGCCGGTGTCACGGTCCCGCAGCGTGCCGATGTCAGTATTGGCGCCGAAGTTCCAGCGTTCGTTCGGTGACAGGCTCACGCCGGTCGCGTGGGTCAGTCCGGCGGCCGAATCGGTGTGCTGGTAGCGCTCCTCGAGATACACGCTGGTGCTGTCCGACAGTCGCGACCGGACACCGGACACCAGATTGCCCCGGCGGCCGCGCAGCCCGTTGTCGCTGCGCTCGTTCTCGAGCGCGTAGTTGAAGTACAGGCTGGTGCGCTCCGAGTACAGGTAGTTGGTGCCCAGCTTGCCGCCCGCGCCGAGATCGCCGTCGGAGACTTCGCCTTCCACCATCCACCGCTCGCTGAAACGGTACATGCCGCCGACACCGATGCGCCCGTTGTCCTCGCGATCACCGCTGCTGGCAACCGTGTCCTGGACAAAGCCATAGCCACGCCAGTTCTCCTTGGAATCGTAGCCCAGCTGCAGCACGGCGTCGGTGCGCTCGCCTTCCTCCTGGGTCAAGGGCACGACCGGGGAACGGTCCGTACGCTGGTCATTGCGGACGCCGGCGCTGAGGCTCCAGTTCTGCGTCGCCTGGTAACCGAGATTCAGTTCCTGGTTGGACGTCTCGAGGCCCTGTTCCTGGTCGCGGCGGTCGGCCTTGGCCGCCAGTTCCAGCTTCTCGCCTACCGGCATCTTGAAGGTGCCACCGAAGTACTGCGTGTCGGTCAGCGTGGTCAGGCCCGGTGCGGAATAGCCCGCGTCGAGGTTCTGCGCATACAGAGTCAGCCGGCCGCGGCCGCGCTCGAAGTAATCGGCAAGCCCGACGCTGAAGTCGGCGCGCCAGGCATTGGCGTCGGCATCCTCGAAGCCCGCGTCGCCGATGCCGATGAAGCCGAAGCCGCCGTCGTCGGAGCGCAGCGAGCTGGACACCAGCCCCTCGCTCCGGCCGGCCTGCAGCTTGATCCAGGATTCGGTGCTCTTGCGCAGCGTCAGGTCCGCGGCGTGCAGGCTGCTGTCGCTGTCGCCTTCCTCGTTGCTGCTGGTGGTCAGGCCCAGCTTGATGAAGTCGTTGAACCAGTAGTGGCCCTGGCCGCCGACCGCCAGCGCATCGAGATCCTCGAAGCCGGGCGTGTACTCGTAACGCACCACCAGCCAGGCTTCGTCCCCGCTGAGGCCGCCGGTGCGCACCAGCAGCTTGTCATCGACCGTCGATGACAGCGGTTCGGACAGCAGGATCCGGCCCTGCAGGTAGTCGATGTCGTAGTCCACCACCGGTCGCAGGTTGACCACCGCCGTGACGATGTCTGAATCCTTGTCGCGCACCTCGATGCGGACCCGCTCTGATCCGACCAGCAGGTCCTGGCGGCGCAGGAAGTACAGCGAACCGCCGGTGCCGCGGAACTCGTCGCGGCTGGCCACCGTACCCGGCTCCGCGGCGAAGCCGTCGAGCACCAGCCGCTGCTCGCCGAAGCCGGTGGTGTCATCGGACTGGTAATGCAGGTTGCCGCCGTACAGGCCGCGGTCGACCTGTGCCAGCTCGTTGTCCATGTAGCCGACCTTGAAGTTGCCCCACAGGGCATGGTTGTCCTGCTGGCTCAGCCGGACGTAGAACTTGCCCATGGTCGGCGCGGTTTCCTCCACGGTGCTGTCGTCGCCGAAGGTCGGGTAGTAGTAATCCGGGTCGATGCGCCGGAACAGCTGGTCGGGCGACTTGTCGAGGAAATTGCTGAACAGGTTACTGATCTTGTCCTCGCGCGTGTCGGCGCTGGCGGTCAGCTTGACGTCCTCATTGAACTTGCCGCTCAGGTAGAAGGCCAGCCTGCCGTCCGCGGAACTGTCGTGGGCGTAAGGCGGGTTCTCGCCCTGCAGCAGCTTGCCGGGCCCGCTGGTGCTGTTGCTCGACACGGTCAGGTCGGCGATGCCGACGTAGAACCAGTCGCTGCGCTTGAACTCCAGGTCGCGCAGGAACAGCTCGCCGTTGCCCGCCTCGTCGAGCACTGCGACTTCCACCGTGTGCAGCCCGGACGGCAGGATCTCTTCGGCGACGAAGTTGCCCTGCGCGTCCACCGGCACTTCGCGGCCGGCCAGCCAGACCGTGTGGCCCGCCGGGATGCCGCTGCCGTGGACCTTGACCGCGCCGCTGCCCAGTTTGATGTTGTGCAGGGCCAGCTCGTTTTCGCCGTAGCCGGCGAGCAGTGCCTCGGGTGGCGCCGGTTCGCCTTCGGGCGGCGCCTCCGGCTCGTCGCCGTTTGGCTGGTAGACCTTCCACAGCGGCCGGACGCCAGTCTCGTCGAACTGGCCGCGTGCGTCATAGGCCCGCAGCAGGTACTTGAGCTCCCGTGCCGGCGCGGCGAAAGACGCCTCGTCCGGCTGCCACTCGGCCATGCCGTCGCGGTCCACTTCGACGACCGCCAGCGGAGTGGCCTGCAATGACTGGCCGGCCTCGAAGATGCGGACCTCCGCCCGTTCGATGAAGCTCGAGTAGTTGGAGTACATCCGGAACCGCACCACCGGGGGCGGCAGTTCCTGCGCCTCGTCATCCGGCGCCGCGATGCCGTTGCGCACCGCCAGCGGAGCGGACTGCGCAGTCACCGACAGCCGCGGCCTGGAGTCGAGGTTGTCGAAACGGAACTGCAGTGCGGTGCGCTCCAGCGCCACGTCGGTGCATCGCTGGATGTCCGCCGAGCTCCTGCCCGGGTCGTCGATCGGCTCGCCATCGACGGTGATGCGCATCAGGTTCAGGCCGAAGGCATTGCGAGCGTTCAGCTCGCGCGTGATCCGGGTGATGTCCACGCCCTCGTAGTCGTCGAGCGCGGCCAGCTCGTCGTAGACCACCTGCACGGCCACGTAGGACTCCTCTTCCTGCAGGAAGCCGGCATTGACCACGTCCTCGGCGTGCACATAGCCGCGGCCCTCGAACTCCGCCTGCTCAGCCGACAGTCCGAGTTCGGCGCTCAGGGTTTCCATCGCCCTGCGGGCGCGGGCCGCCGACAGGCCGATGTCGTCGCCGTACACCAGGGCGGTGCGGCGATCCAGGCGCTGGTTCCCCGTATAGCCGATGAAGCGCAGCCGCGGATGGGTGCGGTCGGCCACTTCGACCAGCGCCTGGCGCAGCGACGCGGCATAGCCCGGCGGCACGATGGCGCGCCCGCGCTCGAGATTCAGCGGCGGAATCTGTCCCCATGGCGGATCGTAGACCCGGGTCACCAGCTCCGCGCCGGCGTCCTCGGGACACAGCTGCGGTTCGTCGGGCAGCTGCTGCAGCGGATCGTCGTACCAGAATTCGACCTCGACCCGCCGGTTGAGGGCGCGGCCCTGGACAGTCTCGTTCGAGGCCAGCGGCAAGGTCGCGCCGCGGCCGTCGCTGTCCACCGCCAGCCCCGGGACCTGCAGCGCCTCGCGTGCCGCCAGCGCGACCCGCAGCGCACGGGCGCGCGACAGGGTGAGGTGATTGCCGTAGATGCGCTCCGCCCTGCCGGCCAGCGGCTGGTCGTCCGTGTGGCCGATGAAGCGCAGCATCAGGTTCTGCCGGTCGCTCAGGTTGTGCAGGCTCTGCCGCAGCTGGGTCAGGAACTCCGGCGGCAATTCGGTGGAATCGTCGTCCCAGTGCAGCGGGACAACCAGGTTCCTGACGCGGGCGCGCCGTGAGTGGCCTTCCAGGTAGCGCAGCTTGCAGACCGTTTCCACGCGGCAGACCTTGACGCGCTTGATCTCGTCGGAGACCAGTACTTCGGTCTCGGTCAGCACGTCACTGACCTCGTCGTACCAGACCTCCACCTCGACGCGGCGGTTCAGCGCCCGGCCTTCGGCGGTGGTGTTCGGGGCCACCGGCCGGCTGTCCCCGGCCCACTCGTAGGAAATCGACTCCGGCGGCAATCCGAGTGCAACCTGGAAGTACTCCGCGACTTCGCCGGCGCGCTCGCGCGACAGGCCGGCGTTGTCGCCGTAGATCCGCGCGAGTGCGTCCGACAACGCCTGGGTGTCCGCGTGGCCCACCAGGTGCAGCCGCACGTTGCGCCGATTGCGCATGCTCTCCAGCACGGTGCGCAGCTGTTCCACATAGCCAGGAGGGATGTCGGCCACGCCCGACTCGAAGTAGATCGGCGGCACCACGTTGGCCAGCTTGACGATCTCGATCTGCTCCGCAATGACTTCCCGGGATTCCAGCCGGTCGCCGGCCTGCTCCGCCAGCCGTTGGGGATCCTGCGTCCATTGCCGGAAATCCAGGTCGCCCGGCAGGTGCCATTCAACCGCCTCGCCGCGCGGCGGATTGCCCGGATCCAGCCTGAAAGCATCCAGCTTGAAAGCTTCCAGGCTGTACCAGGGCGCCGCCGCCGCGGGCAGCGCCGCAACGGACAGCAACAGCAGCAGGCAGCCTCGCTTCAGCATGGCGCTCACCTGCCTTCCGCCTTCGGCAGGAGGGCCTGGCCGAGCGGCGCACCGCGACGCCAGAAGACTTCCTGCTCGATGCTGAGCTCGTAGCAACAGTCCAGCGCCTGCCAGCCATCGACGATCTGCTGCTTCACGATCGCGATGCGTTGCTCGACCAGCCGCGGATCCTCGAGGTCCGCGAGGTAGGACAGCCGCAGCACTGCCGGGGCCTTCTTCAGCTCATTGAGCAGCAGCTCGATCCTCTGGCGCCAGTGCCGGCGCATCTCGGTCGAGTCAGGCTCGAACACCGCGTCGGCGATGTCCAGCGCGATCACGCGATGAATCGAGGCGCCGAAGTTGAAGCGCATTGCCTTGCCTCGCGTGGCGCGCTGCACCAGCACCTGGTCGGTGGACATCCGGTAGCCGGTCGGCAGCGTGCGGTCGTCCAGCTTGAGAATGAAATTGCTGCCACGGCCGTCGCGAGGCGTGACCGCACAGGTGATATGGAAGCGGCCGTGCTCGTCGGTGGTCGCGACCAGCCCGCGGGCGGTCACCAGCCGGACGCCGGGCAGGCCACGCTCGCCCGCATCCTGGATGCCGTTGCGATTGGCGTCGTCGAACACCTTGCCGATCACGTCGGTGCAATCGAAGGTCGGGTCGGGAACCACGCGCACGGTGGCGCTGGCCTCGCCGGACAGCGGTTCGCCGGTGAAGCCGTGCACCACCTGCGCGCGGTTGACGAACTCGCCCTCGCTGACACCGGCGCCGACCGCCAGCAGCAGCACCACGGTGCGACTGCCCGAGCTGCTCAGGCCGAGATCGTTCCAGATCAGCTCGCGGCCGACGATCACGGGCTCGACCGGCACGCCATCGATCCGTGCGGAACCCTCGACATAACGGAAGCCGGCCGGGTAGCGGTCGACGATGGCGAGCTCCGCCAGGTCGACCTCCAGCACGTTGTTGACGGTGATCACGTAGGGCACGAGGTGTCCGCGGCTGACATTCACCGACGGCGTGGTCTTGGTGATCGCCACCGCGCCGTCGAGCTCCGGGTCGAGCGGCACGTGGTTGTTGAAGATCTGGCTGGAGCCCGGCGGCTGGCTGGCGTC
>CAZOSZ010000074.1:0-1554 GCA_964582505.1 uncultured Ectothiorhodospiraceae bacterium
CAAGCCGCTCCTGCAACACGTCTTTCCCCGGCGCCGGTTACAATGGCGGCCCCGACCCGCCCCCGGCGAGGGGCGGAGTCTTGCACCTGACGGAGTGATCATGCGACATCGTTTAGCCCGGCTCGCAGCGCTGGTGCTGGTCCTGGGCGCTACCGGCTGTGGTGGGGACGGACCGGACTTCATCTGGCTGCGCGCCGTCCACGGCATCCCCGACGCGCCCTCGCTGCGTCTCAGCTACGACGACTTTGTGTTCCGGCGCACCCTGACGTTCGCGGCCTTGACCAGTGAGACCCCCGAGACCTTGCTGGGCCGATTCGGCTCGAGCGCGATCCTCACGGTGGAATACCTCCAGCCCGACGGCAGCACCGGTGGCACGCTGTTGACGCGCGAAGTGCCGGTCGAGCAGGACTCGACTTCCACGGTGGTCCTGGCCGGCAGCTTCGACGACCCCCAGGCAATCATCATCGTCTCACCGCGCAGGGCCCGCCCCCTCGCGGCAATGTATTTCCAGTTCGCCCATGCTGCGCCGGACGTCGGCGCGCTGGATGTCTACGTGACCGCCCCGGAGACCGGGCTCGAGGCGACCGCGCCCAGCGCTACACTGCAGCCGCTGGGCCACACCGAGTCCTTCCAGGTGCCGTTCGGCAAGACCCGCATCCGCCTGGTGCAGGCCGGCACGCTCGAGGTGGTCATGGACACAGGCGAGCTGACCTTCGGCGAGGTGAGCGACGCCACCGGGCCGGGTTCGGAATGGTTTTTCGCCATCACGCCGAGCGTCGCGTTCGGCCCTTCGCCCCTTAACCTCGCCGGCACCTCCGGGCGCAACAGCGCGTCGTTTCTGGACGTCGACACACCGGCGGTGGTGCGCGCCCTGCATGCAGTGCAGGCGGCACCGGCGATGGACCTGCTGGCCGTGCAGGAAGAAGACGGCGAAGAAGAGCCGGCCGAGACGTTGTTGTACAGCGGGCTGAGTTACGGCGAGCGCAGCCCGCCGGTCGCGGCGCCGTTCGGCAGCCTCGAGTTCGAGTTTCGCCCCACCGACCCGCCGGGCGAGGCCGTCGCCACGCGGAACTTCCTGCTCGGAGTGGGCGTGGAATATGTGGTGCACCTGGCCGAAGGGACGAGCTCGCCGCAGATCCTGATCGCCGCCACCACGTCGCGCAGCGTGGCCACGGAGGCGCGGCTGCAGTTTGCCAACCTGGCGCCGGATTCGGATTTCTTCTCCGTCTACCTGACGGCCACGGAAGACGAGACGCGCGGCGCGGACAATCGCATCGTGCAGGACCTGCGCTACACCTTCATGACGGATCGGCTGTCGCGTGCCCCTGGTGAGTACTTCATCACCCTGACCGAGCGATTCTTCGAGAACGCGAACCAGGCCTCGGACGCGATCGAGACCGTCACCATCGGGCCGCTGCCGCTCACGCTGCAAGGCGGCGACGTGTTGACTTTCGCGATCCTGCCGCCGGACGTCGAGGGCGAGGCGGAGGTCCTGCAGATCTTCGACGACCGCCTGCCCTGATGCCCATGCCGTAGGAGCGGCTTCAGCCGCGA
>CAZOSZ010000074.1:1654-11841 GCA_964582505.1 uncultured Ectothiorhodospiraceae bacterium
TCTTCGACGACCGCCTGCCCTGATGCCCATGCCGTAGGAGCGGCTTCAGCCGCGACCGTAGGAGCGGCTTCAGCCGCGATTCCATGTCACGGCTGAAGCCGCTCCTACGGCCCGGCGCACGACGTAGGCGGGAAAGGTGCCGTAGCGTTTCGCCCAGGTGAGTTCCTTGACGTAGTCGCAGCGAAACTCGGCCACCTCTTCGACCGCGGCCAGCGCGGCGAACGCCTCGCTCGCGTAGACCTGGCCGGGCGGAGTCTTCGGTTCGAGCCGCGCTGCACGGCTGACATGGGTACCGCAGCACTTTGGCAGTGAGGTCACCGGGTCGACGGTCATGCGCACCGGACCGGCGTGCAGTGCAAAGCGCATGGTCAACGGCCGGGTGAAGCCGAGCGCGCGCCAATCCGTGTTGCCCATCCGATCGAGCAGGTCCAGCGCGAACACCCCGGCGTCGCGCACCTTGTGGAAAGCCAGGAACAGCCCGTCGCCCCAGGTCTCCCGCACCGGCACGGCCACGGCGTGCCGCTCGATCAAGCGCGCGACCAACCCGAGGCAGGAATCGACGAACAGCGGCACCTCCGCTTCGGTCAGCTGGCTGTATCCCACCGCATCGGCGAACAGCAGCGCCATCACCCCATCCTCGCCGATCCCCCCCTGCAGCAGCCGGTCATCGGATGGTGCGCGCCGGCATACCGGCCGGACCGGCAAGGGCGCGCCGCCGGCCGCAAGGGCCGCGGCGAGCTCCACGCAGTGCACTTCGACTCCATGCGCCTGCCACTGCGCCACGGCGCTGGCCGCGCCGCCGGGACCGTCGCCCGGTCTGCCGTCCCACACCGACAGCCCCAGCAACCCGGTCTCGAGCTCCCTGGCGCGAACCAGGCCGAGGCCGTGCACCAGCCGGTTGGCGTAGTCGTATGCCATCGCCGGGCTTGGCGGCCGGCTGGCGGAAGCGTAGACCACGCGCGCGGATTCCAGCAGGTGATCGAAACGGCGGCGCCACTCGCCACCGACGCCGATCTCGACGCTGTCACGAATGAAGTCTTCCGGTCCGTAGGGCAACACCACGTGTCGTTCGCCGTCGAGTTGCTCCAGCGCCTCCTGGAACAGGATGTCGGACCCGCAGGCGCCGGAAGAGAATCCCACCAGCGCGCCCTGGCCCGCCAGCCACTCACGGATGGCGGACTTTACAGCCGCCTCGAGCCGCGCGGGAAACCTCTCGGTTTCGCGTCCGGGACCGTCGATCATGTGACCGGAGAACACCACCACACGCGGCAGCGCCAACCAGTCGTTCGCCTCGCCGGGATCGCGGCCAAGATGCTCGAGCAACAGGCGGGCGTGCCGCCGGGTGGAGTTCACATCGCCGAAGCGGCGCCGGCCGATCGCCACCGCCTGGCGGTACCAGTCCTCCGCCGCGGTCAGTTCGCCGCGCACCAGGGCCGCCTCGCCGAGCGTCGCGAGAACCCAGTAGCGATCGGGATGCACTGCGGGCAGGCGCTCGAGTTCCGCGTGGCACCGCCTCGCAACGGTGCCGGCAATGTCCCGCGAATGCTCGCGCTCGCCCAGCAGCGCCGCGAGCGTTGCGACATTGATGCCCGTCCAGTAACTGCCGCTCAAGGCAAATGCATCACCGTACAAGCGCCTCGCCGCCTCGATGTGGCGGCGGCGCTCCTCGCCGCCGGCGTACAGGCCGAGGTCCTTGTGCGTGCGCGCCAGCACGCCCAGGGTCTGGTCGTCCAGGTGCCCTTCGGCGCGCAGCTCGTCGAGCACCTGGTTGGCCTCCTCGGTGCTGCCGCTGCGTGCCAGCGCCAGGCCCTGCAGTTGCCGCAGGGCGACGTCCCGTGCACTGATCTCCAGGCCCTCGACGGCGACTTCCAGCCCGAGCAGCGGCGCGCCGACCTCGATGAAGGCGCGCGACAGCAGCGCATGGATCTGCGGCGATTCGACCCAGCCGAGCCCGGGCTCGTGGCGCTGGTGCCAGAGCACCAGCAACGTGGCCAGGTCGCGGCCGGCGAGGATGATGCGCTCACGCAGCGCTGCCTCGCCGGCCGCCGGGTCTGCCTGTTCCGCCATGGTCTGAGTGGTACTCCGGACGTTGTCGCCCTGCGCGAAGCCCCGCGGGCGGGCCATAGCAGAACACAAAAGGGGGCATCGCTGGAATCGTTTCGCGCCTGCGACGACCGATCCCCGGCGACGATTGCAGCTTCCGCTTGCTGCACTGCCCTGCCTGCGTCATCCTTGGCCGCACTCCGGACCGGGGGGCCGGCCCACCACATGGCTGACGTCAACACACTGCGGATCTTTATCTCGTCTCCGGGCGACGTGTTCGAGGAACGGACCCTCGCGCAGCGCGTGATCGAGCGTGTGCAGACGGAATTCACCGGCCGGGTGGTGCTCGAGCCGGTGTTCTGGGAACACGAGCCGCTGCTGGCGACCGACACCTTCCAGACGCAGATCTCCAAGCCGTCCGATGCCGACGTGATGATCGCGATCCTCTGGTCCAGGCTCGGCACACGCCTGCCGAAAGACTTCACCCGCAAGGACGGCAGCCGCTACGAGTCCGGCACCGAGTTCGAGTTCGAAGACGCCGTGGAAGGCTTCCGCAGCACCGGCAAGCCGCAACTGCTGGTCTATCGCAAGATGGCCAAGGCCTCGGTGCAGCTGGACGACGAGAAGGCGCTGATGGATCGTATCGAGCAGAAACGCAAGCTCGATCACTTCATCGCGAACTGGTTCCACCACACCGAGGACGGCAGCCTCAAGGCCGCCTTCCATCCCTTCGAATCGCCCAGCGACTTCGAACAGGCGCTGGAGCGACACCTGCGCAAGATCGTGGTGACGGCCCGGCCCGACAGCGAGCGTCACCAGGACACCGCTGCGGCCGTATGGAAGAAGGGCTCGCCGTTCCGCGGCCTGCAGTCCTTCGATTACGAGCACGCGCCGATTTTCTTCGGCCGCACCAGGGCCATCGGTGACGTGCTCGACCTGTTGCGGCGTCAGGCGGTCGCCGGACGCGCCTTCGTGCTGGTGCTCGGCATGAGCGGCGGCGGCAAGTCATCGCTGGCGCGCGCCGGCGTGTTGCCGATGCTGACCCAGCCCGGGGTCATCGAGGGTGTCGGCCTGTGGCGGCGTGCCGTGTTCCGGCCAAGCGATGTCCGCGGCGACCTGTTCGTCGGGCTGGCCACTGCGATGCTCCGCGAACAGGGTCTCAGGCTGGAGGACACCTCGGCGGAAGAGCTGGCCGAAGTGCTGAAAACCTCCCCGACGGCTGCCGTGTCACTGATCAAGTCGGCCCTGGCGCGGGACGCGACAGAGCATTCCGGGCGGACCGCCGATCAGCGTCCGCCCGAGACCCGGCTGGCGCTGGTGCTCGACCAGATGGAGGAGATCTTCACCCAGGACTGGGTGAGCGCCCGGGACCGGGAGCGGTTCATCGACACGGTGGACGTGCTGGCCCGCTGCGGCCGCATCTGGATCGTGGCGACTTTCCGCGCCGACATGTATCCGCGCTGCGCCTCGCTTCCCAAGCTGGTCGCGCTGAAGGAAGGTGCCGGCCAGTACGACCTGATGCCGCCGACCGCCACCGAGATCGGCCAGATGATCAGGCTGCCGACGCGCGCAGCCGGGCTGCGTTTCGAGGAAGACTTCGCCACCAACGAGCGGCTCGACGACATGCTCCGTGACGCTGCCGCGGCGCGCCCGGAACTGCTGCCGCTCCTGCAGTTCACCCTCGAGGAGCTCTACCAGCGGCGCCGCGAGGACGGCACCCTGACGCTGCAGGCCTATCGGGAGCTCGGCGGCGTGGAAGGTTCGCTGGCGAGGCGTGCGGAAACCGTGTTCGAGCAGTTGCCGGCGGATGTCCAGGCGGCGCTTCCCAGGGTGCTCGACGCGTTGATCCACGTGCGCCGCGAAGGGCAGGAGGCGATCGGCAGGCGCCGTGCCCGCCAGGACGACTTCGACACGCCGGCGGCACGGCAATTGCTGCATGCTTTCATCGATGCGCGGTTGTTCGTCACGGAGCTGGACGACGACGGCCAGGCTTCGGTGATGGTCACCCACGAGGCGCTGCTGTGGCACTGGCCACGCGTCAAGGAGTGGATCGAGCAGAATCGCGAGAACCTGCGCATTCACAGCCGGATCAACACCGCGGCCGAGCGCTGGATCCGCGAGAACCGGAATCCCGAGCTGTTGCTGCCGCCCGGCAAGCCGCTGGACGAGGGCAAGGGGCTGCTCGAGAACGACGCGACCCTGACCAGTTTCGAATCGGCCTTCATCGAGGCCTCGGTGGCGGCGGCGCGCAAGCGCCAGAACATCAAGCGCGGCGTGGTCGCGGCACTGGCAGCCCTGGCGCTGATCACCAGTCTCACGGCGCTGTTCGCCAATCACCTGCGCCAGGTCGCGGACGCCGAGCGCGCCCGCGCGGAAATCGAGGCCACCACGGCGCGCCGCACCTCGGATTTCCTCGTCGGCCTGTTCGAGGTGTCCGACCCGTCCGAGGCCCGCGGCAAGGAGATCACCGCGGGGGAGATCCTGCAGGCGGGCGCGGCGCGGATCCAGCGCGAGCTGGATGCCGAACCTGAGATCCAGGCCCGGCTGCTGGAAACCATGGGCAAGGTCTACACCAGCCTCGGCGCCCTGGAGGAGGCCGAGCCCCTGTTGCGCGAGTCGCTGGAGAAGCGGCGCAGCCTGCCGGCCAATCCGGAGGCCGACCTGGCCTCGAGCCTCAACAGCTTCGGCTACGTGCTCGCGTTGCGCGCCAACTTCGACGAGGCCGAACGTGCCTATGAAGAGGCGCTGGCGATCCGCCGGCGCATTCACGGTCCGGCCCATCCGGAGATTGCGGAGACGCTGACCGGCTTCGCCTACCTGAAGGGTTTACGCGGCGATTTCTCCACCGCCGAGACTCTGCTCAAAGAGGCGCTGCAGATGCGTCGCGAGATGCTCGGCGCGGAGCACGTGGATGTCGCCCAGACGCTCGAGGAACTGGGCCTCAACGATCTCGACCAGGGCAATTACGAGCAGGCTCAGGAGCTGGTCCAGGAAGCCCTCGACATGCGCCGGAAGCTGCTCGGCGTCGAGCCGCATCCGGCGGTGGCCGAGAACCTGAACAATCTGGCCCTGATCTTATTCAACCGCGGAAATCTGGACCAGGCCGAGATCCTGTGGCGCGAAGCGCTTGCCATGAAACAGGTGTTGTTGCCGGAGGAGAGTAATGAAATCGCCATTGGCATGACCAATCTGGCGATATTGTTGCGGCGCAGGGGCGAGTTCGAGGAAGCCAGGAACTTGTACGAACAGGCGCTGGCCATCCGGCAGCGGGTGCTCGGGCCTACTCACACCGAGGTCGCGGCGACGATGCACAACCTGGCGTGGTTGCTGTATGCCATGGATCGAAAGAGCGAAGCGATCGAGCTGGCGCGCCAGGCCCTGGCCATACACGAACAGGGGCACGACAGGGATCACCCGGAAGTGGCCCGGGTCCTTATGACGCTGGGTAACTGGCTCAGCCAGGTCGGCGAGATCGAGGAAGCGGAAGTCAAGTTGCGCGAGTCGTTGGCGATGCGTCAGCGACTCCTTGGCAGTGACCACCCCGATCTTGTGATGAGCCGGGTGACGCTCGGCAATCACCTTGTCGAGCAGGGCCAGCTCGATGAGGGGTGCGCGTTGGCCGCTGACAGTGTGACCAGTCTCACAGGGGCACACGGAGCCAACAGCGAACGGGTTGCAGTCGCTCGCGGGCTGGAAGGTTTCTGCATGTTCGCTGCTAGTCGGTTCGAGGAATCGGAAGTCTACCTCCTCGCGAGCCTGGAGAGCCTGGACACGACCACCTCAAGTACGACATTCCGGCGCCTGGCGCTGCGGCGCCTCGTTCGACTTTACGAGCAATGGGACCGGCCCGCGGATGCCTCCCGTTACAGGCGGATGCTGCGCCAGGCCGAGGACCTGTGACGCAACTGCAGCATGACCCGACATAATGGCGGCGGATGTTACGGGCGCCGGGAAGTGGTAGAGTGCGTCCAGACTTATGGCCTGCTTCGGGGGGGGGGTGGCCGCATGAAGCTCATCGTACTGGCGCCACGGATCTGTGGTGCTGTTCTTTTGTTCGCGTTTCTCGGCCCGTCCGCTGGGTGGGCCAATCACCTGCCGCCGGCGATCCAGGTGGTCATCGGCAACTCTTCGAACGGCGCGCTGGTCTGGGCGAACTTCGACGAGCTGACGTCCGTGCAGCTCAATACCGATGCAAACAAGAATTCCGGCCTGCGTTCGGTCGAGTTCCACTTCAACACCTGTGATGCACGTGTGGACATCGTCGCCGCGAACACCAATGGCGGCGACATCCTGCTGTATCCCGGTGGCAGCCAGGATTGGTCGACGGGGACGAGCCTATGTACTGGCGGGAGCTGCCCGCAGCGGCCCGAGGGCCTCTCGGCGCGTAGCGACGGGCTGCTGGTGGCGGCGAACAGTGGCGCGGCGGGCACGCCTGCCGGCCTCTGGTTCTTCAAATCCGCTGCTTGCGGGGGAGCCGCGGTATTCGAGCCTGGCGTTCCGGGCGGCCAGTTCATGGTGAGCGCCGGCGGCGTGGCCACGCCGGTCGGGAAGATCATCGACACTGTGTTTGTGCGACTGCTTGGCGGCAACCTTAAGGTCGGCGACCTGCTGGTGACCACCGAGAGCCCGAGCCTGATCGCGCGCGTGCGGGCCGAACACATCGCCGCGCTGCTGGCGAATGGCACGCCGTTGCCGCCGGCCGACATCCTCGTGCCCGAAAGCTTTTTCGGTTCGTCCAAGCCCGCCGCAATGGCCTTCGTTCATGGCACTTCCGCTGTCGGCAGCAGCGAGGCTCTGCTGGTCACGGTGCCTCCGGCGAGGGTCCTGAAGCTGAACTTCGGGCAGACCGACTTTGGATCTGCGAGCCTGCAGGACTTCGTCTTCTTTGCCGAGTTCCTCGGCAATGGGCCGCTCGGCATCGATGCCGGGACCAGTGGCGCCGATAGCTTCATGGTGGTCGCGGACCGGCAGCTCGGCCGGGCCATCCGGGTCAGGCTCTACGTGGATTCGAACACGGGACACGTGTCGCTGTGCCCGGGCGGAATCGAACCCTGTGCGGCGGAGTTCAAGGCCATCACGTCCGGCCTGCAGTTTCCGCAGGGCGTTGCCTTTAACAGCTACGCGACGGCTGCAGGCAGTTGCGCCGGGCCTCAGGGTTGCGCCTTGGCAGGCATCGTCAAGCTGTTCCTGCCGCTGGAGCAGCCAAGTCCAACGATGTTGGGACCTCAGCAACTCGACCCGGATGCCATCTTTATAGCCCAGCTGTATCTCATCGAGGACACGCGCGGTACCGCCAACACCTCGCTGGCACTGCCCGGCCTGGGCGGGAACTACAGGTTGCCGGCTGCCTGCCGGGGCTTCGACATAGACGGCGACCCATTGACCCTGCCCATCGTCCCCGTGGTCGTACTTAACAAGAACTTCGATTTCAAGCCGGGGACGATCATGCAGGTCCAGGAACTCCTGTCGGGAATCTTTCCGCAACTCGAAGACTGCACCGAGACGGGTGCGCGAATCTACCATCATCAGCAACCTGACGAGGCGGGGGAATTCAATACACCGGAGCAAGGCGTGTTAATGGACAAGACCCTCTACTGCAGCAATCCGTCGCGCACCGGGAACGAAGGGATTCAATCGCCGTTTGCGTACTGTTCGGACCTGTATTACTCGATCGCGTCGAGCGGCTCGCTGAGCAATTCCCAGAAATCGGCGCTCAAGTCTGAGGTGTTCGGCGGGATCGACCGGCTCCAGTCAGTCGTCATGGAGTTGCCGGATACGGCGCCGTACCAGCTGCTTCGGGCCGATCTCCTGAACAAGCTCGATGTCATTAGGAACTACCTGAAGAAACAACGGCCCACGACACAGGAATACCTGGCGGCATCCGGGGTCTTCAGTTCCGGCGCAAGCGCCGTGTTCATGAACAAGGCGAACCTTGCCTCGGACCCGCCGGACCCGACGCTGCCGGAGTTTATTTACGGGAATCTGTTGATACGCTGGCTCGCGCTGGGGTTCTACACGAGCGAAACGGCTGCGATGACGCCATATTGCCCGCCGCAAGACGTTCGCGAGGCTGAATTGCCTGGTATCAGCTGCGGGACCTGAGTCCCGGACGGGCACCGGCAAGTTTGCGCGACAGTCCACTGAAACGCCGCCCCGGTCCAGTGCCGGGGCGGCGTTTTTCGATCTGGCATAGAATCGCGTGCGAGCCGGCACCACCCCCGGGACGCGCATGCGCCACTTCGCAGTGACGGACACAGCGAGCCATCCGCCCGGATCCCGGCTCCCGGAGGGCATCGTGCCTCTGGTGATCGGCGTCACCGGCCATCGCGACCTGCTGTCGTCCGAGCTGCCAGGGCTGCGTGGCAAAATCCGGGAATTCCTCGGGCAGCTGGCCCGGGGCCATCCCGACCTGCCGCTTGCGGTGATGAGCCCGCTGGCAGAGGGCGCCGACCGGCTGGTGGCCGCGGAGGCGCGCGCCCTGGGGATTCCCCTGATCGTGCCGACCCCGTTCCCGGTGGCAATCTACGAGCGCGATTTTGTCGCCACCGGGTCGCTCGAGCAGTTTCGCGCGCTGTGCGCTGGCGCGGAACTGATCGAGTTGCCCTTGCTCCCCGGAGACACGGCCGGTTCGGTGGCCGAAGGCGGGGCGCGCCGCGATGCGCACTACGCGCGGCTGGGGATCTTCCTGTGCGCCCATTGCCACGTGCTGCTGGCGCTCTGGGACGGCAAGAGTTCCGACAAGCTCGGCGGTACCGCGCAGGTGGTGCGATTCCACCACTGGGACGTGATGCCGGGCTTCGTGGAACGCGGCGAAAGCAGCCCGCAGATCCTCGCCGAGGACGAGAGCGACCTCGTCTACCACCTGGTCTGCTCCCGCGACCAGCCGGACGGCGGGCCTGCAGACGGCCTTGAACCGCTCGATGGCTGGTGGTTCACCACCGACGCCGCGACGCCCCGCACCCGCGAGATGCCCCTGGCCTATCGGGGAATATTCGCCCGCACCGCCGAGTTCAATCGCGACGCGCTGCGCCTGGCCGAGCGCATTGCGGCGGGCGCCTGGCCGCTGCTCACCGACGCGGCGCCGCCGGAGGTGGTACGCGTGGCGGCCCCGGTCGACGCCCTGTTCCGGGCGGCAGACTGGCTGGCGATCCACTTCCAGTCGCGCGTGACCTGGGCCTTGCGCACGCTCTACACGCTGGCGGCAGTGATGGGCCTGGCCTTCATCGCCTATTCGGACCTGCCGGGCATGAGCCTGATGGTCTATGTGTTCCTGGCGTGCTTCGTCATCGGACTGGTGGTCTATAGGGTGGCCGAGCGCGGCGCCTGGCATCGCAAGTATCTCGACTACCGTGCGCTGGCCGAGGGGCTGCGGGTGCAGTTCTACTGGGTCGCCGCCGGCGTCACCGCCGGGCGCACCACCAAATTCGCGCACGACAATTTCCTGCAGAAACAGGATGTGGAGCTCGGCTGGATCCGTAACGTGATGCGCTACTCGGGCCGGCTCGGCGACATCGCGACGCGCACGCGGGCCGGACTGGAATTCACCGAGCGGGAATGGGTGGGCACGGCACATCCGGGTTCCGGGCAACTCGCCTATTACCAGCGCAAGGCGGCCGAGCGCATCGGCCTGGGTCGTCGCACTCAGCTGATCGGCATGGTCTGCCTCTGGTCGGGTATCGGCTTCGGCGTCGTGCTGGCATTGTTCTCCGGCGACATGCCGCAGCGCTGGAACGACGTGCTGATCGCCCTGATGGGCGTGCTGCCGCTGATCGCCGCGGTGCGCGAGGCCTACGCCCAGAAGCGCGCCGAGAAGGAACTGGTGAAGCAATACCTGTTCATGGCAAGGATCTTCGGCAACGCGCACCGCCGGCTGGAATCCGCCGAATCGGATGCGTCGCGCCGCCATATCCTCAAGGCGCTGGGCGATGCCGCGCTGGAGGAACATGCCCAGTGGATCCTCATTCATCGTGAGCGTCCACTGGAACACGGCACGCTGAAAGGCTAGGACCAACAGGACGTCCTTCAAGACGGGAGACCGCCATGATCACTGCCAACCAGCTCGTCGCCCATGTGGTGGGCGATTACTTGCTGCAAAGCGAGTGGATGGTGCGCGAGAAGGGTCGCAACCATCTCGCGGCACTGGC
>CAZOSZ010000075.1:0-11760 GCA_964582505.1 uncultured Ectothiorhodospiraceae bacterium
GGGCCCGCGCCGCTCGCCCGGCGTGCAGGTCCATGGCCCCGCAACAGACCTGGCGCGAGGGCCGGACGACACGCCAGCCGGCGGCCGCAAGCGCCAGCGCGACGTCATCGAGGCTGCGGCCGTCGACAGCGCCGCCGACGCAGCCGCTGAAAATCTGCGCCTCGCCACGGGTTGCTGCCGCCGCCGAAGGCAGGGCGGATCCCGCAGCGCGAGCCCCAGGCGGTAACAATTCGGCGGCCCGGGCCGCCATGCCGCCGAGGACCCGGGCGATGGCGCGAAAGCCGGGCAGGCGAGCTGCAGAGACTGCCAGGCGCAGCAGCCGGGGGCTTTGCAGGACTGCGGCCAACAATCGCCGCAGCGGCGCAGGGCGAACGTCGCGGGCCAACAGCTGCGCCCGGCCGGCGTCGATCAACTCCCCGTAGGGCACCGCCGCAGGACAGACGCGTTCGCAGGCGCGACAACCGACGCAGCGCTCCAGGTGTTCCACCAGCGCCGGGCCGGGCTCCAGACGGCCGGTCGCCAGGCCCTGCATCAAGGCGATGCGACCGCGGGGAGAGTCGCCCTCCAGGCCCGCCAGCCCGTAGGTCGGGCAATGCGGCAGGCACAGTCCGCATTTCACGCAACGGTCGGCAAGCTCGAGGGGAAACCGGTCCGGAGTATTCATCGGCTGGGTGGATCCGGGGAAACCGGGGGCAATCAGCGGTTTGTTATTCTATCCCGCTTTCGCCGGCCGCCTGGGTCGGCGCAGGGCAGCAAGGAGCCTGTGATGACCCTGAATGGAGTGTTCGCAATCGCGGCGATCATCCTGGCCGCGCTCGGAGCGGGTCGCGCGGTGGCGGAGGAAACTGAGACGGGCCTCGACGGGCGGGTCGCCTTCAGTTACGCGGAGGCCCGCGGCAATGCCGACACGCGCGCCGTGGCCGGCGACAGCACGCTCGAATACCTGACCGGCGGTCGATGGCGGTACGATGCCAAGCTGCAGTTCGTGGCCCGCGAGGAGGGTGAAACCAGCACCGAGGAGCGCTACGAAGTCCGCCTGACGGCGAATTATTACTGGACTGAGGAGAACTATTTCTTCGGCCGCTTCGACTGGCGCAAGGACAATTTCGGCGGAGTGCGCGAAGAGTGGCTGCCGAGCGCGGGTTACGGCCGGGTGATCCTGCAGACCGAGCGCCAGGAACTGCGTGCCGAACTGGGCATCGGTTACCGCTTCGCCGACCTTGCCGACGACACGCGCGAGGAAGGTGCGGCGGTGAGCGGCGGACTGCGCTATAAGTGGAATATCTCCGAAACGGCCGAGTTCTACCAGAATGCGCTGGTGCAATGGTCCGATGACAATACCTACCTGGAGAGCGAGACTGGACTGCGGACCTCGATCATCGGCAACCTGAGCGCGCGGATCAGCTACCAGGTGAAGCACAACACTGACGTGCCCCAGGGCCTGGCCAACTCGGATTTCTTCACCACTGTGGGGCTCGAGTACAAGTTCTGACCGTGGCCTGGTACCAGCGACACATGTTTTTCTGTACCAACCGCCGTGTTGACGGCCGTCCCTGCTGTTCCGCGGCAGGGTCTGAAGCGGCGCGTGCCTGGACCAAGGCGCGCGTGAAGGAACTTGGCCTGGCCGGGCCCGGCAAGGTCCGGGTCAACATCTCCGGTTGCCTGGACCGCTGTGAAGAGGGACCCGTGGCGGTCGTCTACCCCGAGGGCATCTGGTACACTTACGTCGACCGGGAAGATCTCGAGGAGATCATCCAGGAGCACCTGGTCAACGGTCGGCCGGTCGAGCGGCTGCGGCTCAAGTCGGAGCCCCCCGGCCAGGATTCCTGAATCGGCCGCCCGGAGCGCTTGCAAGCGCGCTGGGCGTCGATTATATTTCCCTGCTTTTCGCCCGCCGCTCATTGGTTTGGAGCTGGGACATGAAGACTTTTTCCGCGAAGCCGGACGCCGTCCGCCGCGACTGGTTTGTGGTGGACGCCACCGGCAAGACGCTGGGCCGGCTGGCGACAGAACTGGCACGACGCCTGCGCGGCAAGCACAAGGCGGAGTTCACGCCGCACGTGGACACGGGCGACTATATCGTCGTGATCAATGCCGGCAAGCTGCGCGTGACCGGCAACAAGCTGGCCGACAAGGTGTATTACCGGCACACCGGCTATATCGGCCACATGAAGTCGGAGACCCTCGGCAAGCGCCTGCAGCGGGCCCCCGAGCAGGTCATTGAGGAAGCGGTCAAGGGCATGCTGCCGAAGAATCCACTCGGCCGGCAGATGATCAAGAAATTGCGGATCTTCGCGGGCGCCGAGCACAACCACCAGGCCCAGCAGCCCCAGGCGCTGGAGATCTGATCCCGGCAGGAATCGATATGAGCACTGAGACGAACTACGGCACCGGCCGGCGAAAGACTTCCACCGCGCGCGTCCACCTGCGTCCCGGCAGCGGTCAGATCACGGTCAACGACAAGCCCCTCGACGAGTTCTTCGGGCGCAAGACCGCGAGGATGATCGTTCGCCAGCCGCTCGAGCTGATTCGCATGGATGACCGCTTCGACGTGGAAGTGCGGGTCGAGGGCGGCGGCACCACCGGCCAGGCCGGCGCAATCCGCCACGGGCTGACCCGGGCACTGGTGGACTACGATCCGGCCCTCAAGCCGGCGCTGCGCCAGGCGGGCTACGTGACCCGCGACGCGCGCGAGGTCGAGCGCAAGAAGGTCGGCCTGCGCAAGGCGCGGCGCGCCACCCAGTACTCGAAGCGCTGATCCCGCCCGGGAGCAGGCTTCCCCGGATTGGGGGATCGTCTAGCGGTAGGACTGCGGACTCTGACTCCGCCAACCCAGGTTCGAATCCTGGTCCCCCAGCCAACACGAAACGACCGAGGGCCCCACAGGGGCCCTCGCGCCTTCCGTCCCAGTCACCTGCCTCACCAGTTGTTGACCCGCAACTGGTTGTTGACGTCGATGACGCCAAGGGTGTTCGCCGCGATCAACTCGGCAAGCTCCCGCTCATCGTCGGAGTCGACCTCGCCGGACAGCGTGACCACGTTGTCGTCGGCTTCCACCTTGATGTCGAGTCCCGAGGTGTGCCTGCTCACCAGCAACCTGGACTTGACCGCCGCGGTAACGGCAGCGTCGCTCGCGCCGTCAATGACGCGCTTTGCCAGGCTCGGCTTGCCGCCCGTCGCCTCGAGGTCGTTCTGCACGGACTGAATGCCCTCCACGGAGAGCGCCAGCTGTGTCGCGAGATCGCGCTGCGTCTCGTTTTCGACCTCGCCCTCGAAGTATGCAATGCCGTCCCGGACGTCGGTATTGATCATAAGGGCGCTGAGCTGCTCATTCCTCGCAAGCTCGGCCTCGAGCATCGCGTGCAGGCGGATGTCGTCCACGGCCTCGCCGGCCTTTTGTCCGGCCGCAGCAGCCCGTTCCTTGGCGGTTTCCGTGTAGCCGCCTCGCTCACCGCCGATCGCCGAGAGGGACAGCAGCAGGGCCGCCGCACAGGACAGCAGCAGCGTGGGTCGGTTTGAAGGATTCCAGTTCATCGTGTCTCCTCCTGTACAGGGTTTACGACGTTTGCGCGTCGGCTGGCGGATCGCCGGTCCGGTGCGCGCTGGCTCCTCCCCGCAATGAAAGCTGCAAGCAGCGTGCCAGGGCCGCGATGGCGCAACGCGGCGGCCACCTGGCCGTTTTAGTGCCTTTGAACCAGATCTGAAATGGAAGATTTTTCAATTCGGTTTGAAGAATCTTCCGTCGGGGGCGGCTTGACCGCCTAGGAATCCCGGAAGTCACTCATCCGGCGCAGCGCATCAAGGCTGACGTCGAGCACCAGTCGTTGATTCTCCCAATCCGGCTGAAGCACGCTCCAGGGCACGGCAACTGTCTGCCCGCAGGGGCGCGCCGGCTGCCCGATGTCGATGAGCGCGTAGCAGACCCGTGCCGGTCGCGGGCTGTCGAGGAGCAGGTCAGTGACCCGCCCGAGCCGGTGGGCTTGACAATCCACGACCTCCGCGCCCAGAAACTGGCTTGCGCGTATCGTCATGATTTCCATCCAGTGGAGTGCCTGGCCTGTGTGTTGCAGGAAACGTGCCGGGTTGCGGCGGCCGCGGACGCTCAGCGCCGCGTGTTGCGGTATTTCTTCAGCTTCGTGTACAAGGTCCTCAGACTGATGCCGAGGGCTTTGGCAGCTGCCTTCTTGTCGCCATCGAGATGCTCGACCGTGGCCAGGATCGCGCGCCGCTCGACCTCGGCCAGCGGCAGGCCAACCGCGAGGCGGAGATGGCCGCGGTCGATCGGTCCACCTTCGACCACGCCGGGTGGAAGGTCGTCCGGCTCGATGGTTTCGCCGGCCAGGACGTAAGCGCGGCCAACCACGTTCTGCAACTCCCGGACATTGCCAGGCCAGTCGTGGAGGCGAAGCAATTCCAGCACTTCGTTGGAGAAGCGCTTGACCAGTCCGTTGGCCTCGCACAGCCGTGCGAGGAACAGCTTGGCAAGCGTCACGATGTCGTCACCGCGCTCGCGCAGCGCCGGAATCCGTATCGGGAACTGCGCGAGACGGTAATAGAGATCCTCCCGGAGCGCGCCCTCGCAGACGGCCTCTTCCGGGTCCCGGTTGGTCGCCGCCACCAGGCGCACGTCCACAGGCAGTTCCTTCTCCCCGCCTACGCGGCGCACCTGCAGCGTCTCGAGCGCCCTGAGGAGCTTGACCTGAAGCGCCGGCGCCATTTCGGTGATCTCGTCGAGAAACAGCGTGCCGCCCGCCGCGCGCTCGAAGTAGCCAAAATGCCGACGGATGGCGCCCGTGAAGCTGCCCTTCTCGTGGCCGAACAGCTCGCTCTCCAGGATCTCCGGGCTGATTGCGCCACAATTGACCGCCACCAGGGGGCGGGCGGAACGGTCGCTGAGCTGGTGGATGGCCCGCGCGGCCAGTTCCTTGCCGACGCCGCTTTCGCCGGTCAGCAGCACGGTCAGCCCGGTCGGGCCGACCTTGCGCAGCAGGGCGAACAGTCGGCGCATCGGCGGTGCATTGCCGTGCATGATGCCGAGACCGGCGGCCTTGACGACGCCTGCGTCGCCCGGCAGTGCGGCCTGGCTGACGCCGGCGATGATCCGCTGCAGCACTGAGCGCAGACGGTCCGCATCGACCGGCTTTTCGAGGTAGTCGGAGGCGCCGAGCTGCATCCCGCGCACCGCGCTCTCGAGCTCGGGCTCGGCCGTCACCAGCAGCAGCTCGGTGACATTGCCGAGCCGGCTGCTCTCCAGGAAGGCGAGGCCCTCGGCGCCGAGCAGCTCGTAATCCACCAGGGCGACGTCGGGCATCTCGCGAAGCAACGCCGCCCGGGCCTCTTTCAAGGTGGAGACCGCCTGGACTGCGTAGCCGCTTTCCCGGAAGACGTCCGAGAGACGGACGATGGTCTCGGTGTCGTCGGAAAAAAGCAGCGCGTGGAGCATCGTGTCAGGGGGTGATGCGGGTGACGCCCTCTCCGCCGGCCAGCAGGACCAGGTCGGCATGCCGCCTGGCGAAGATGCCGACCGTCACAACGCCGGCGATCCCATTGATCCGGTCCTCCATTTCGACCGGATTGACAAGGTCGAGGTGCCGCACGTCAAGGATTACATTGCCATTGTCGGTGACGAAGCCCTCGCGATATTCCGGCAGGCCGCCGAGCCTGACCATCTGCCGGGCGACGTAGGAGCGTGCCATCGGGATGACTTCGACCGGCAGCGGGAAGTCGCCGAGCACCCGGACAAGCTTGCTATCGTCCACGATGCAGACGAAACGCCGCGAGGCGGCCGCGACGACCTTCTCGCGCGTCAGCGCGCCGCCGCCGCCCTTGATCATGTGGCCGGTGGCGGTCACTTCGTCGGCACCGTCCACGTACAGGTCCAGGTCACCGGTCGAATTGAGCTCGCTCACCGCGATGCCGTGCCGCCCGAGCCGGGCGGTGGTCGCCTCGGAACTCGACACCACGCAGGCCAGCTCGAGGTGCCGTGCTGCGAGCGCGTCGATGAAGTGGTTGACGGTGGAACCGGTGCCGACGCCGAGCCGGCAACCCGCAGCCACTTCCGCCGCCGCCGCCGCGCCAACCGCCGCCTTCTTGCTTTCCTGGGTCATCATCCCCTCCACTGGTCAGTGATCCCCGGATAGAGCGAGGGCCGAGCCGCTCAGCGCGGACCCGGCCCCCAAAACTCGCAGCGGCCAACGATTTGCATCGCAGCCGCCGGGCCTACCGGCCTACTTCTTCTTTGATGCGGCCTTCTTCTTTCTTGCAGCGGCCTTCTTCTTTCTTGCAGCGGGCTTCTTCTTTTTCGCAGCCGCCTTCTTTCTGGCGGCGGGCTTCTTCTTCGCTACGGCCTTCTTCTTTCTCGCGGCCGGGCGCTTCTTCGCGACGGCCTTCTTCTTTCTCGCGGCCGGTTTCTTCCTCGAAGCCGGTTTCTTCTTGCTGGCAGCCTTCTTCTTTGATGCAGTAGCCATGGTCATCTCCGTGTTGTGGGTTCGCGACGCTGTATATACAACAACACGATAGTTCCAGCAAACATATCAACTCACATTTTTCAAGGAGGCGTCTCCGTGATTTCCCCGCCGGCTGCTCCGATCACCGCCCGTGGCGGCGATCAAATAGTTGCGATATGCGTTTCGCAGGCTAATTTGCTTTCGAAACCGAGATCACGAAATTCCAGTGCGCACTCGACACTGGCATCACCGACAACCTGTTACCCCTGGCGAGCAATTGGAAGCCGGCGAGGCTGCGGTCGGCATGTTGCTTCAGTTCGCGCAGGCTGACTGCGCGCGGAAAGGTTTCCACCAGTTTCACGTCCACCATGTACCAGCGCGGCTCGGCGGGGTCGCTTTGTGGATCGAAGTGATGGTCGAGAGGATCGAATGCAGTGTGGTCGGGGTAGCCCGCGCGCACTATTTCGACGACTCCTACCACGCCGGGTTCAGCACAGCTCGAGTGATAGAAGAACGCGAGGTCGCCGCGCTTCATCTGGTCGCGAATCATGTTGCGCGCCTGGTAATTGCGCACGCCGTCCCAGCAGGTGGTGCGGCGCGGCGCGCGCGCCAGGTCGTCGATTGAAAACGAGTCCGGTTCGGTTTTCAGCAGCCAGTACTTCACTCGCCTGTACCTCGGGCAAGGCCGCCACCGGGGGGGCTTGCATTGTGGCGCACCAGGCCGCGTTCAGTGACCACCGCGTCGAGCGGCACGTCCCAGTGGCGCGCCGGAAGCGCCTCCACCCATTGGCAGGAAAACGCCGTACCGACCAATACGGTGCGTCTGCGGCAGCCGGCCAGCGCGCGATCATAGTAGCCGGCCCCCATGCCGAGCCTGTTGCCCGACGAATCGAATCCCACCATGGGCACGATGACCAGGTCGAGCCTGGCGGCGGGCACCGAGCGGCGCCCCATGCCGGCCGGCTCAGGGATCCCGTAGCGGTTAGGGCGCAGTCCCGCCGTGGCCGGCCATGGCGCAAACACCATTGAGCCGTCTCGGCCGACCACCGGCAGGTAGAGCGACTTGCCGTGTTTCCGGGCCCGCGTCACCAGGCCGAGCAGGTCCACCTCGCCGTCGACCGGCCAGTAGAGCGCGACGTGCCGGGCGCGGCGGAATGCCGACAGGGTCAGGACGTGACGGACGATCGCCAGGTTGGCAAGCCTGCGCCGGAACGGTGCCAGGGCGCGCCTGCGGCCGCGCAGCTCGCGACGCAGATTCGTCAGCATCGCAGCATCAGGTGCATCGATGGAGAAGATAGGATGGCGCCTCCCGCCTGTGCCGTTACAAGCCATTGCTCTCGAACCAGAGCAATAGGTGGGGCCGGCAGTCGGGTCTAAGGCTTTCCGCTGCTATGCGGGCTTGCGCACGGACCCCGACAGGTCCCGGCCCCTCGGGTGATTAATTAGGGTCGAGAGGTAACCCGGCCCATATCGAACACCGCAGGAGGCGCCAATACTTGAAACTTGCGGCGCGCGGCTAGAGTTCCAGCTGCTTGCCGTCCTCGAGCGCGGTTTCGACGCGCTCGCGCAGCGTCTTCAATCGCATCCCGAAATGTGTCTCCAGGGACTGGTCCCGGTTCCGTCCCTGCAGGAGATCGTTGGCGAGATTCAGGGCCGCCATCACGGCGATCCGATCCGTGCCGACCACGTTGCCGGTGTCGCGAATCTGTTTCATCCGGGCGTTGAGGTACTCGGCCGATCGAATCAGGTCGTTCTTTTCCTCGCTCGGGCAGGCGAACTGGTATTCCTTCTCGAGAATCCGCACGCTGACTCGCGCAGTCTCCGCGCTCACGTGCCGTGCTCCATTGCCTTGAGCCGGCCGATCATCGCCTCGACCCGCGTGCGCACCTGCTCGTTTTTCTGCACCAGCGAGGCGCGCTCGAGCATCAGGCTGTCCTGCCGCTGGCGCAACGAGCGGTTCTCTTCCTTCAGCTGGCGGCATACGGCGACCAGCTCCTCGAGCCTGCGCTCGAGCCGCTTCAACTCAATGTCCACGATCTGAACCGCACTCTCGTCCATGGCGGCAACTATAGTGAGGGCCCATACGGCGGTCAATTGGCCGCGGCGCTGCCTGTGAGCGGCCGAATCCGGGTGTTAGCATCGCCAGATTACCGGCGGCCGGCGCCGGTGCCGGACAGGCGAGCGGCGGATGAGCATTCCCGACTACAGTCAGGCCCAGGCGGGACTTGGTGCTGAGACGGCCGGCACTGCAGCTGCCGAAGCCCATGGCACGCTGTGCGGCTTGCTGTGCGCCGAGGTCGAGGACCTTCCCGAGACCTGGATCCAGAACACGCTGGCAGATGCAGAGGAATACAGTTTCGGCGGCAGCTATGATGCGCGCTCGATGCTCGAGGCGATTTATGCCGCCACGGTGACGACGCTGGAGGGCGGCGAACTGGAGTTCCGGCTGTTCCTGCCGGATGACGAGGCGCCGCTCGAGGATCGGGCCAACGCATTGGCGGCCTGGTGCAACGGCTTCCTTTATGGCCTCGCCGTTCGCGGGCTGAAGCCGATCGAGGAGCTGCCGGAGGATCTCCGCGAGATCCTCTCGGACTTTTCCGAGATCGGCCGTGCCGGCGTGGCCGAGGAGGAAATCGAGGAAGAGGGTGAGGGCGCCTTGACGGAACTGGTCGAGTACGTGCGCGTTGCAGTGCAGCTGGTGCATGACGAGTGCCGCATTCCGCCGGTGGGCGAGCGCCGGGCGCCGCCGCAGCGCCACTGAGCATCCGGCCCGGCCTCGCCCCGGGTATCATTGATGTCCACCTCCAGCGAAGCGGAGCGACGCTCCACCCCATGAACAGCAAGGAATTCGCCCGGCGCCGCCGGCAGCTCATGCGGATGATCGGCAAGGGCGGGATCGCGATCCTGCCGGCCGCGCCCACCCGGGTGCGCAACCGCGACGTCGAGTATTCCTACCGGCAGGACAGCGACTTCTACTACCTGACCGGATTCCCGGAGCCGGAGGCGGTCGCGGTGTTGATGCCGGGACGCCCGCACGGCGAGTACGTGCTGTTCTGCCGCGACCGCGACCCGGAACGCGAGACCTGGGACGGGCGGCGCGCAGGGCCCGAGGGCGCGGTGCGCGAGCACGGTGCCGACGACGCTTTCCCGGTTTCCGACATCGACGACATCCTGCCCGGCATGCTCGAGAACTGCGAGCGTGTCTACTACACGATGGGCCTGCACGCGGAATTCGACCAGCGGCTGCTCGGCTGGCTCAACCAGCTGCGGGCGGCGGCGAAGACCGGCGTCACCACGCCCGCGGAATTCGTCGCCCTCGATCACTTGTTGCACGATATGCGCCTGTTCAAGAGTCGCGACGAGGTGGCCGCGATGCGCAAGGCCGCGCAGATCGCCGCCGCGGCGCACCGGCGCGCGATGCGCGCCTGCCGGCCAGGCATGGCGGAGTACGAGATCGAGGCGGAGTTTCTGCATGAGTTCCGGCGCCACGACGCCACCACCTCCTATCACCCGATCGTCGGCGGCGGCGCCAACGGCTGCATCCTGCACTACACCGAGAACCGCGACTGCCTGCGCGAGGGCGAGCTGTTGCTGGTCGACGCAGGTTGCGAGTACGACTACTACGCCTCCGACATCACGCGAACCTTCCCGGTGGGTGGCCGCTTCAGTCCGGCCCAGCGCGCGCTCTACGAGGTGGTGCTCGACGCCCAGGCAGCGGCGATCGCCAAGGTGCGCCCGGGCAACCACTGGAACGAGCCGCACGACGCCGCGGTGCGGGCGCTGACCCGGGGACTGGTCAGGCTCGGCCTGCTCAAGGGCCGCCTGCCGACGCTGATCAAGAATGGTGACTACCGGCGCTTCTACATGCATCGCACCGGGCACTGGCTCGGCATGGACGTGCACGACGTCGGTGACTACAAGGTCGGCGAACAATGGCGCATGCTCGAGCCGGGCATGGTGATGACCGTCGAGCCGGGCCTGTACATCGCGCCTGACAGCAAGGGAGTGGCGAAGAAGTGGCAGGGGATCGGCATCCGCATCGAGGACGATGTGTTGGTGACGGCTGATGGCGTCGAGGTGCTGTCGGCCGATGCACCCAGGGATCCGGACGAGATCGAGCGGCTGATGCAGGCCGCCTGAGGACCATGAGCGGCACGGCGGCCACCGACTTCGACATCGTCATCTGCGGCGGCGGGATGGTCGGCGGTTCGCTTGCCGTGGCGCTGGCCGAATTGCCCTTGCGCACCCTGGTGGTGGAGGCGACGCTGCCGGCAGCGGCCGGTCAGCCCAGTTACGACGATCGCGCCACGGCCGTGGCAGAAAGCAGCCGCCGCATCCTGGAAGCGCTGGGCCTATGGCGCGACCTGGCAGGCGGCGCGGCGCCGATCCGCGAGATTCACGTCTCTGAGCGCGGCGCCTTCGGCACGATGCGGCTGCGGTCCGCGGAGCACGGCCTGGCCAGCTTCGGCCAGGTGGTCGAGAATCGCGCGCTGGGCGCGGCCATCTGGGGTAGGCTCGGGTCGACACAGGGCCCGTCGGTATGCTCGCCGGCACGGGTGGTGGCGCTGCAGCAGGACGGCGAAATCGTGCAGGTCGGCATCCAGCGCGGTGACGGCGAGCAGCTGAAGCTGCGCACCCGGCTGCTGGTCGCGGCCGATGGCGCTCGCTCGCCGGCGCGCGAGCTGGCGGGCATCGGCCACATCCGGCGCGATTATGGCCAGACCGCGCTGATCGCAAATGTCACGCCGGCCCAGGACCACGACGGCATTGCATTCGAACGTTTTACGGCCAGTGGCCCGCTGGCCGTGCTGCCGCTCAGCCGCGGCCGCGTGACCGTGGTGTGGACACTGCCGCCGGAGCAGGCGGCAGACGTGGCCGTGCTGGAAGATGCGGCGTTTCTCGCCGGCCTGCAGGCGGCTTTCGGGTACCGCCTTGGCGCATTCGGCAAGACGGGACGCCGCGCCAGTTACCCGCTCTCGCTGGTGCAGGCACAGGGCTGGCACGCGGGCCGCGTGGTGCTGGTGGGCAACGCGGCGCATGGCATCCACCCGGTGGCCGGCCAGGGCTTCAATCTCGGTTTGCGGGATGCCGCCGCGCTTGCCGAGCTGATCGCCGGCAGCAATGATCCAGGTGCCGCGGCGATGCTGGACAACTATGCGGAATGGCGCGAGGCAGACTGCAGCCGGACGATCCGCTACACCGATGGCCTGATGCAGTTGTTCACCAGCGAGTTCGCGCCATTGCGCGCCGGCCGCCGGCTGGGACTGCTGGGCCTCGACCTGCTGCCGCCGGCGCGCGCCGCGCTTGCGCGTCG
>CAZOSZ010000076.1:0-1880 GCA_964582505.1 uncultured Ectothiorhodospiraceae bacterium
CGGCCTGCACGCCCGTCTCGGCCGGTTGTCGCAGGGAGTCAGGCCGGCTGATCAACGCCGACGCCGAACTGCTCGCCGCGCTTGCGCCGCATCGCCTGCCGCTGGAGTGGGTCAATCCGGTGGCACTCGAGCCCGCGGTGGCGCCGCACATCGCTGCCGCCGAGGCCGGCATCGAACTCGACCCGGTCCGCCTTGCCGAAGCGTGCCGTTCGGCTGGCGCCGGGGCGGAGTTCCTGGTGGTGGAAGGCGCCGGCGGCTGGCGTGTACCCCTTGGTGGCGTTGCCAGTTTTTCCGACCTCGCCGCGCTGCTGAAACTGCCCGTTATCCTGGTCGTCGGCCTGAGGCTCGGCTGCCTCAACCACGCGCTCCTGACCGCCGAGGCAATCCGCGGGGACGGCCTGCGCCTGGCAGGCTGGGTGGCAAACACGCTGCAGCCCGACATGCCACGACTGGAGGAAAACGTCTCGACGCTGGCATCCCGCCTCGGCGAACCTCTGGCGCGACTCCCGCGCGTTCACGCGCCGGACGAACCGGCGCGAGCGCGGGCGGTGGCCGCCCTGTTGCCCGACGGCCTCCCCGCGCGACTCCTGTAGGAGCGGCTTCAGCCGCGATCCATTGATTTTTCGCCTGCCCTGGAGAGGCACCGCCAGGGAGCGGGCGCGGGCCCGGGCGGGGAAAATCGCCGTCGCGGCTGAAGCCGCTCCTACGGAATGGTCCTGCGGGCCGGTCCTGCGGGCCGGGCAGGCGCGGTTGCGTGGACTTGCGGCGTTCACTTAGCATTGGCCTGCTAGCGCGACACCGCGCGATCGAGCGGCGTCCCCCGGCGGCCGGGAGTTCGACGCGCTCACCAGGTCGATGGGAATCAGCAACGAAGTGAACACTCTTCACATGCTCGTGTTCGGCCTCTGCGTCGTGGTCGCAAACGTCGTCTTTGCCGCGATGATCTGGTCGGTGGTGCGCCACCGCAGGTCAGGAAACGAGCCGGCCGCCTTCTCCCACAGCATGCGAGCGGAGCTCGCCTGGTCGATCATCCCGATCGCGATCCTCATCGCCGTGGCCATGCCGGCCACGGACATGCTGATTCGCATGGGTGGTGCAGGCGGCGACGAACTCAACGTCAAGGTCGTCGGATACCAGTGGAAGTGGGAGTACGAGTACCTCGACCACGGGATCCGGTATGTCAGCATGCCGGCGCCCGTTTCGAAGAGCGGTCGCGTTTATTCCCCGGACGCGCTGTCTTCGCTCGATCGGCCGCTGGTGGTCCCGGCAGGCGCCAAGGTTCACGTGGTGCTGACGTCCAACGACGTGAACCACGCGTGGTACGTGCCCGGGCTTGGCCGCAAGCGGAATGCGATCCCCGGTCACCAGAACGAATTCTCGTTCCGCGCCCGCACGCCGGGGACATTCCAGGGCGAATGCGCAGAATTCTGCGGCCCGGGTGAAACCTGCATGCCGGTGGCTGTCGAGGTGCTGCCACCCGGCGAGTTCGCCGCCTGGCTCGAGGACAACGGCCGGTCCGTGCACGACAACCTGCACGCCGCAGCCCCTGTCGCCCCGGGCCTCGAACCGGTGGCCGAAGACCTCGCCACGATGATGGCACGCGGCCAGAGCCTGCACGCGAGCAACTGTGCCGGCTGCCACCAGGCCAGCGGCCAGGGCCTGCGGGCGGCAGGCTTCCCGCCGCTCGCCGGCACCCGGGTCAGCAGGGACGAACATATCAAGGTCGCCCTGCACGGGCGACCGGGTTCCGCGATGGTGGCCTTCGGAACGCTGCTGGGCGACGAGGAGCTTGCGGCCATCGTCACTTTTCAGCGCAATGCCTGGGGCAACGACACCGGCGACCTGGTGCGCCCCGCGGATATCGCTGCCGCCCGCTAGCC
>CAZOSZ010000076.1:1980-11654 GCA_964582505.1 uncultured Ectothiorhodospiraceae bacterium
GGTAGGAGCGGCTTCAGCCGCGACCAGGTGCCTCAGCCGCCGAAGAAGGTCATCCGGCTGACAGAGATGTACTCACCCTCGATCGCCATCAACAGCATCAGGAATAACAGTACGCCGGTGGGCAACAGCACCGGCAAGGCGATCGAGCGCCGCTCCCAGACCATGTGCATGAAGACCGTCACGATCAGGGCGGCCTTGAGCAGCATGAACAGTACGATCAGCGACCATTTGGAGAAACCCTCCAGCGGCGAGAGGTCCACCAGGTAAGAACATACGCTGAAGACGAAAAGTCCGCCCCACACCCAGAAATAGATGCCCAGGGGATGCTGCTGCCCGCTTTTGGCGTCTGCCATGACCGGCTCCTACCAGAGATAAAAGAACGCGAAGATGAACACCCAGACCAGGTCCACGAAGTGCCAGTAAAGGCCCATCGTCTCGACCATCTCGTAGCGGCCCTTGCGCCCCGTCAGGAAGCCGGCCTTGCCGGTTTCCAGTGATCCGCGCTTCACCTTGGCCGCCATGATGAGCAGGAAGATGACGCCGATCGACACGTGGGTTCCGTGGAAGCCGGTGATCAGGAAAAAGGCTGCGCCGAACTGCGGCGCGCCAAAGGGATTGCCCCAGGGCCGGACGCCGTCATGGATCAGCTTGGTCCACTCGAAGGCCTGCATTCCGACGAAAGTCAGGCCGAGCAGGGCCGTCAACAGCAGCAGTACGAAAGTCTTGTTGCGATCCTTCTGGTAGCCGTACTTGACCGCCAGCGCCATCGTGCCGCTGCTGGAGATCAGCACGAAGGTCATGATCGCGATCAGCAGCAGCGGCACCTCGACACCGAATGCCGTGAGGGCGAACACGCTGCTCACATCCGGCCACGGCACCGTGGTGGCGATGCGCACCTTCATGTAGCCGACCAGGAAACAGGCGAAAATGAAGGTGTCGCTGAGCAGGAAGATCCACATCATGGCCTTCCCCCAGGTGACGCCCTTGAACGCCTGCTGGTCAGCGGACCAATCCGCGACCAGGCCTTTCATTCCCACCGGGAGCGGAGTGCCGGGAGGTGCAGAACTCACCACGATGTCGTCCTCTTGCTGGCCCGGCGCCGATCAGCTCCTGCTGCAAACATCGGCGCTAGGTAGTCAACAACAAAGCAAACAGTACAAACCACACCAGGAGCAGGAAATGCCAGTACAGCGTGCACAATTCCACGCTGACGCGGATCCGGGCCGGCGAGTCGCCGCGCCGCACGCGCACCAGGGTGCGCCCCCAGGCGACCATGCCGCCGAGCAGGTGCAGGCCGTGCAGTGCCGTGATCAGGAAGAAGAATGAAGTCGCCGGGTTGCCGGCCACGTAGCGACCGCTGTCCTGCAGCTGCCCCCACACGACGAGCTGGCCGACAAGGAAGGCCGTGGTGCAGGCGCCGCCCGCAAGCAGGCCCAACCTGAGCCGCTCGGCATCCTCCCGCCGCGCGGCGTTCCAGGCCAGTTGCAGCGCGACGCTGCCCAGCACCAGGATCAGCGTGTTGACCCACAGCAGGCCGGGCGCACGCACCGGGATCCAGTCGTTGCCGATGCCCATGCGCATCCTGTAGGCGCTGATGCTGAGCATGAAGAACGAGGTGATCACCGCCAGCAGCACCACCAGGCCCACCCGGTAGACGGTGGCCGCCTTCGGCAGGTAATTCAGCTCGGTCGGCACCGGGCCCGAGGCAATCCAGGGCCGCACGTTGATGGTCTGACGCACGATCCAGCCCAGGAACAACCCGAGCAGCACGGCGAGAAAGACCAGCGTGACGGTCATCAGCGGGCCCTGGCCTCGCTGGTGGAATCGGTCTCGACCTCTTCGGGCGGCACGTTCTGCGGGATGAAGTCGTGCTTCGCGCCCGGCACGCCGTAGTCATAGGCCCAGCGGTAGACCACCGGCAGTTCCTTGCCGAAGTTGCCGTGCCTGGGTGGCGTGTGCTCCGTCTGCCACTCCAGGGTGGTGGCGTTCCAGGGATTCGGACCCGCTTCCTTGCCGCGGAACAGGCTCCAGACCAGGTTGAAGAGGAACAGCATCTGCACCAGCGCGACCACGATCGCGGAGATGCTGATGGCGCTGTTGAGGGTCACCACGGAATCAGGGATATAGCCGGTCTCGCCGTAGGCGAAATAGCGCCGCGGCACGCCGGCAAAGCCCAGGTAGTGCATCGGGTAGTAGATCGCATAAGTGCCCAGCAGCGTGACCCAGAAATGGATCTTGCCTAGGGTGTCGTTGAGCATGCGCCCGGTGATCTTCGGGTACCAGTGATAGATGGCACCGAAGATCACCATGATCGGCGCAACAGCCATGACCATGTGGAAGTGGCCCACCACGAAATAGGTGTCGGCGAGCGGCACGTCGACCGTCACGTTGCCCAGGAACAGGCCGCTCAGGCCGCCATTGAGGAAGGTGAAGATGAAGCCGATCGCGAACAGCATCGGCACGGTCAGCCGGATGTTGCCATGCCACAGGGTCAGCACCCAGTTGTAGACCTTCAGCGCCGTCGGCACCGCGATGATCAGCGTGGTGGTGGCGAACAGGAAGCCGAAGTACGGATTCATGCCGCTGACGTACATGTGGTGGGCCCAGACGATGAAGCTCAGTCCGCCGATGGCCACCAGCGCCCAGACCATCATGCGATAGCCGAAGATGTTGCGCCGCGCATGGGTCGCGATGATGTCGGACACGATGCCGAAGGCCGGTAGGGCGACGATGTACACCTCGGGATGGCCGAAGAACCAGAACAGGTGCTGGAACAGCAGCGGGCTGCCACCGTCGTAGCCGGTCTGCTCGCCCAGCGTGATGATGGTCGGCATGAAGAAGCTGGTGCCCAGCAGCAAATCCAGCAGCATCATCAGCGCGGCGACCAGCAGCGCGGGGAACGCCAGCATGGCGAGCACCGTGGCGATGAAGATGCCCCAGATGCTCAGCGGCAGGCGCATCAGGGTCATGCCGCGGGTTCGCGCCTGCAGCACCGTGACGATGTAATTGAGCCCGCCCATCGTGAAGCCGATGATGAAGAAGGCCAGCGAGACCAGCATCAGGATGACGCCGCCGTGCGCGCCGGGCGTGCCGTCGGTGATGGACTGCGGCGGATAAAGCGTCCAGCCGGCGCCGGTGGGTCCGCCTGGCACGAAGAAGCTGGCCACCAGGATCAGCACCGCAAGCAGGTAGATCCAGTAGCTCAGCATGTTCATGTACGGAAACACCATGTCCCGCGCGCCGCACATCAGCGGGATCAGGTAGTTGCCGAACCCGCCGAGGAACAGCGCCGTCAGCAGGTACACGACCATGATCATGCCGTGCATGCTCACGTGCTGCAGGTAGCTGCTCGGGTTAATGATGGAGAAGGTGCTCGGGAAGCCGAGCTGCAGCCGGATCAGAATGGACAGCACCAGCGCGACCAGGCCGATGGCCGTGGCGGTGATCCCGTACTGGATGGCGATGACCTTGGCGTCCTGGCTCCAGATGTACTTGCCGATGAAGGTCTTCGGATGGGCAAGTTCCATTTCCTCCATTTCCAGAGGCGGGGCAAAGGAGGTCGCGTCGTGCCCGAGCCTGGTGGTGGCCATCAATCATCCCTCCGCGCGAGCGTGGCAGTGGCACCCGCTTCGTCGGCGGGGTTCAGTGTGTTGATGTAGGCAACGACGTCGCGCACCGCGGACTCGCTGTTGAGAATCTGCGCCATGTCGACCATCTGGTTGCCGTACAGGTCTTGCGGGTGGCGGCCGCGCACCCCTTGCCGGAAATTGTCGAGCTGCCGGACGTGGTACCAGTCCTGGATGCCCGCCAGCCGCGGGCCGTTCACCGCCTGGTTGCCCTGGCCTTCGCGGCCGTGGCAATTGGCGCAGGTGCGGAACAGCCGCTCGCCGCGCCCCACGTTACCGCTGACCGTCGCCTCGACCGCGGCGCCAGGCAGCGTGTCGATGTAGGCGGCGAGATTGCGAATGGCGTCGTCGTCGGACAGCATGGCGGCGAATGGCCGCATCACCTGGCCGTGGGTATCGTCCTCGTGCGTGCCGCGCGCCCCGGTCCTGAAGTTCTCCAGCTGCCGCTTCAGGTACCAGGCCCCCGTGCCCGCGATCGCAGGCGCATTCATGTCCTGGTTGCCCTCGCCCTGCGGCCCGTGGCAGGCCATGCAGGTGGCGTACAGGGGCTCGCCCGCCGCCGGGTCGGCCGGCTCGCGGGACTGGGCCTGGGCAAAGGTCGGCTGCTCGGCCAGCCAGGTGTCGAACGCCTCTTGTTCCACCACGCGCACCGTGCCGCGCATCGCGAAATGCCCGATGCCACAAAGCTGCGCACAGACCACGTCGTAGTCACCCAGGCGCGTGGGCGTCAGCCACATGTAGGACGCCTGGCCCGGCAGCAGGTCCATCTTGGCGCGAAAGTTCGCCACCTTGAAATTATGCAGGACGTCCTTGGCGCGCAACACGACCTTGACCGGCTGGTCGATGGGAAGCATCACGACCGGGCTGTTGATCAGCACGTCGTCCTGGCCCCGCGGATCGTCGGGGTTCAGACCGAAAGGGTTGTCCGCGCTGATGTACTTGGCATTCACCGCCCCGAACTGGCCGTCCTCGCCGGGAAAGCGATAGCTCCAGTGCCACTGCTGGCCCACCACCTCGAACTCGTGCGCGTCGTCCGGCACCGTCACGAACGCGCTCCAGACGACCAGGCCGGGCGCCAGCAGCGCCGCGATCCCCAGGGTCGTCAAGCCGGTGAGCCAGATCTCGAGCTTCTTGTTCTCGGGGTCATAACGTGAACGGCGGTTCTTGTCGTACCTGAATCGAATGATCGAGAAGATCATGAACAGGTTGACCGCGACGAACACCGCGCCGGTCACCCAGAAGGTGATGTGGATGGTGGTGTCGATGTCCCCCCAGTTCGAAGCGAGCGGAGTCAGGTTCCATGGGCTGAGAAAATGGAAGAGTACCGTGCCGAGCACGAGTAGCAGCAATACCAGCGCAATGGCCATCCTGTTTGCTCCGCTCTCAACTTGGTTGGTCTCGGCAAGGCTGCCGATCCGTGGAATTATATTTATGAAATGGAACACCGACCACCCGGCGGGTGGTCAGTCCGGGAAAGGACAAGTAACAGAAGCCTTAATGATTTTCAAGCGCGACTCGACCGCCCCTTTGGACGGCCTGCCGTCGCAGCGGCCTGCACGCCGGTGTCAGGATCGACTCCGGAAACGGCTTGCCGCACAATGCCCGCGGCCCCGGCCCCCGGGTGCCGCCACTTTGCAGGACGGTTAAGATGTGCCCCTCGCGGCGCTTGTGCCCGCCAACTTCGTGAGGCTCTACCAGGTGAAACGGCGTGCGGACTGAGGTACGGAAGCTGCCGGGAAGTGCCGCGGCGGCGCGACTGGCCGACTTTTTCGAGCTGTGCAAGCCGAAGGTCGTCGGCCTGATCGTGTTCACCGCCATGGTCGGCATGTTCCTCGCCGTGCCGGGGCTCGTGCCCCTGGACAGGCTGCTTTTCGGCACGCTTGGCATCGGCCTGGCCGCGTCGTCGGCCGCAGCCATCAACCACGTACTCGATGCGCGCATCGACGCGATCATGCGCCGTACGCGCAGGCGTCCGTTGCCGACGGGCCAGCTGACGGAAGGCGAGGCCATGAGCTTCGCAGTGGCGCTTGGCATTGCGTCCATGCTGCTGTTGTGGAATTTCGTCAACGGACTGACGGCCGTGCTGACGTTCGTCAGCCTGATCGGCTATGCGGTCGTCTACACGGTGTTCCTGAAGCGCGCGACGCCGCAGAACATCGTGATTGGCGGTGCCGCGGGAGCGGCGCCGCCGGTGCTGGGCTGGGTGGCGGTCACGGGGGAGATCCACGCCCACGCGCTGCTGTTGTTCCTCATCATCTTCACCTGGACGCCGCCGCATTTCTGGGCGCTGGCGATCGCCCGCAAGGACGAGTACGCCCAGGTCAACATCCCGATGATGCCGGTCACTCACGGCGTCGAATTCACCCGGCTGCAGATCCTGCATTACACCATCCTGCTGTTTCTGGTCGGACTGCTGCCGTGGCTGACCGGGATGAGCGGCTGGCTCTACCTGCTCGGCGCATTGGGCTTCGGCGCCGGCTTTCTCTATTACGCGCTTGCGCTGATGCGTTCGGACCGGCCGGAGCTGCCGATGAAGACCTTCAGCTATTCGATCACCTACCTGATGGGAATCTTCAGCTTCCTGCTCGCCGATCACTACGTGCCGCTTCTTCTGGGCTGAGGCGATGCTGGGCCGTTTCCTCCCGCTGCTGTTCGTCGTGCTGGTCGCACTGGCGACGGCCCTGGTGTTCCTCGTGTTCCGCGGTTCCGAGGCGCCGGCCCCCCCGGCCCTGGTGCCCGGCGTCGGGACGGACGGCGTGCCGGAGCTGAGGGTGGAGTCGGAGGAGGAGTACCAGCTCGCCCTCGAGGCGCTCGGCACCAGCAATGACGAGATCGAGGCCTGGGCGCGCAGTCGCGGCTTCCCGCCGGCCACTTACACCAGCTCTCCGGGCACCCCGCTGGCGCGCAATTACCGCCGCGAGCCTGAGGCGAAGTTGCGGGAACTGGCCGTGGGCGGCGACGTCTGGGCCATGGAGTTCCTCGCGGCCAGGATTGCGCCGGACCGGCCGCAGGAGGCCGAGGGCTGGTATCGCCAGGCGGCGCTGCGCGGCTCCGCGCATGCGGCATTCAAGCTCGGCAACCTGTACCGCGAACTGGCCCAGTGGATCTCGATCCATGGCGACGATCGGGAAGAGCTGCTCGAGATCGCACGGCGCGAAGACCCGCTGGCCTATTCATCGCTCGGCTGGTTGCTGGTGGCCGAGTACGAGGCCGGACTGCCGCCGGGCGCGATCTCGGCCACGCTGGCCAGCTTCCACGAGCCCGACGAGGGCTTGCTGGAGTCCTGCCGCCGGGCCGCCCGGCTGCTTGCCGAGCTCACTGCCGGGCGAGAGGCCGAGGGCATCGTCGTGCAACGCCGACTGCCGCCGCTGGCCGTCGAGCTGCCGCCGGAGGAGACTTCCGGCTACTGTCCACCCGAGCTGTTTCCTCGCACCGACTACTCGGCCTGCCAGACCATCCGCCTCGTCGGCGATGCCGGTTCCGTAACCGGTCACCGCTGCCCCTGATCGGGCCGCAGGGGTCACGTGAGAGCGGCTTCAGCCGCGACCGGTCGCCCCACGGGTCGCGGCTGAAGCCGCTCCTACCTTGGAGCCGTACAATACCCACATGGACGTCTCACCCATCATCGCCCCGCTGAACGACGCCCAGCGGGAGGCGGTCACGTCTGCCTCCGATGCGCCCGTGCTGGTGCTGGCGGGGGCCGGCAGCGGCAAGACCCGGGTGCTGGTCCATCGCGTCGCATGGCTGGTGCAGGTGGAAGGCGTCTCGCCCTGGGGCGTGCTGGCCGTGACTTTCACCAACAAGGCCGCCGGGGAGATGCGTGGCCGGATCGAGCAACTGCTCGGCGTTCCGGCCGGCAATCTCTGGGTGGGCACCTTCCATGGGCTTGCGCATCGCCTGCTGCGCCTGCACTGGCGCGAAGCGAAACTGCCGCAGACCTTCACGGTGCTCGACTCGGAGGACCAGTTGCGGCTGATCCGCCGGCTGCTGAAGGCGATGGACCTCGACGAGGATCGCTACGTGCCACGCGAGCTGCAATGGTTCATCAACGCACGCAAGGATGAGGGCCTGAGGCCGGCGCAGCTCGAGGCCGGCGACGACCCGAACCGGCGCGTGTTCATCCGCATCTACGAGGCCTACCAGGCGCAGTGCGAGCAAAGCGGACTGGTGGATTTCGCGGAGCTGCTGTTGCGAGCCTTCGAGTTGTGGCGCGACGACGCCGGATTGCTCGAGCACTACCGCCGGCGCTTTCGCCACCTGCTGGTGGACGAATTCCAGGACACTAACGCGATCCAGTACGCCTGGCTGCGCTTGCTCGCCGGTCGCGACGGCAAGCCGTTCATCGTCGGCGACGATGACCAGAGCATCTACGGCTGGCGTGGTGCGCGGGTGGAGCACATTCGCCGCTTCCAGAAGGACTTCCCCGGCACGCGCCTGGTCAGGCTGGAACAGAACTACCGGTCCACCGGCAACATCCTGAAGGCCGCCAACGCGCTGATCGCGCACAATCGCGAGCGCCTCGGCAAGCGACTCTGGACCGAGGATCTTGCCGGCGACCCGATCCGGCTGTACGCGGCGTGGAACGAGCGCGACGAGGCGGACTTCGTCATCGGCCGGATCCGCGCGTTGCTCGACCAGGGGACCGCCGCCAGCGAGATCGCCGTGCTGTACCGCTCCAACGCGCAGTCACGGGTGTTCGAGGAGGCGCTGATCCAGGCGCGCATTCCGTATCGCGTCTACGGCGGGTTGAGGTTCTTCGAACGTGCCGAGATCAAGGATGCGCTCGCCTACCTGCGGCTGGTCGCCAATCGCGATGACGATGCCGCGTTCGAACGGGTGGTCAACCTGCCGGCCCGCGGCATCGGCGCGCGAACCCTGGAGGTGCTGCGTGAATACGCCCGCGCGAACGCCACTTCGATGTGGCGGGCCGCGGGCGCGTTGATCGGCGACGGCCTCGGCGCGCGTGCCACCCACGCGCTGCACGCCTTCCTTGTGCTGATCGAGGCGCTGAATCGCGACACTGCGGCATTGGAACTGCATGAACAGGTGGACTACGTCATCCAGGCCAGCGGACTGGTGGAGCACCACGGCAGGGAGAAGGGCGAACGCGGCGAGGCCCGGGTCGAGAACCTCGAGGAACTGGTCAGCGCCGCGCGCGGCTTCGAAGCCGAGCCGGACTCGGAGATGCGGCTGCTCGACGAGTTCCTCGCCCATGCGGCGCTCGAGGCGGGCGAAGGGCAGGGCGATGCCTGGGAGGACTGCGTGCAGCTGATGACGCTGCATTCGGCCAAGGGGCTGGAGTTCCCGGCGGTGTTCCTGGCGGGCATGGAGGACGGCCTGTTCCCGCACCGGCGCAGCCTGATGGACCCGGATGGACTCGAGGAGGAACGCCGCCTGGCCTACGTTGGTGCGACCCGGGCCATGCGCGAGCTGTATCTGAGCTATGCGGAGCAGCGCAGGCTGCACGGCGTGGACAGTTACGGCATTCCTTCACGCTTCATCGGCGAGCTGCCAGCTGAGCTGGTCGAGGAGGTCCGCCCCAAGGCGCGTGTGGCGCGCCCGGCGGCGGCGCCGAGCGGGCGGTTTCGCGACGCCGCGCCCGGCGGGATCTCCCTCGGCCAGCGCGTTCGACACGGCCAGTTTGGCGACGGCGTGGTGCTGAATTACGAAGGGCACGGCAGCAACGCGCGCGTGCAGGTGAACTTCGAGGCGGCCGGCCCGAAGTGGCTGGTACTGGCCTACGCGCGCCTGGAACTGATGTAACATCGGAACCGCTGCCCAGGGCGGGAAACGACAACGATGAAGATCCTCATCCTCGGCGCAGGGACGGTCGGGTCCACCGCCGCCGAATCGCTCTCCGAGGAGAACGAGGTCACGGTCGTCGACCTCAACGGCCGTCATCTCCGCGAACTGCAGGACCGGCTCGACATTCGCACCGTCGAAGGCCACGCCTCGCACCCGCGTGTGCTGGAACAGGCCGGCGCCGCCGACGCCGACATCCTCGTCGCGCTGACCGACAGCGACGAGACCAACATGATCGCCTGCCAG
>CAZOSZ010000077.1:0-6951 GCA_964582505.1 uncultured Ectothiorhodospiraceae bacterium
CGACATCCTCGTCGCGCTGACCGACAGCGACGAGACCAACATGATCGCCTGCCAGGTCGCCTACAGCCTGTACCGGACTCCGGTACGGATCGCGCGTATCCGCGCCACCGAGTTCACCTCGCGCCAGGAGCTGTTCGGCCCGAAGGCCATCCCGGTGGACACCATCATCAGCCCCGAGCAGCTGGTCACCGAGCACATCGAGCATCTGATTCACTATCCCGGCGCCCACCAGGTGCTGGATTTCGCCGACGGCCGCGTGCGGCTGGTCGGCGTCATGGCGCGGGCCGACGGGCCGCTGGTCGGCCAGGAGCTGCGCCAGCTCAAGCGCCACATCCCGCACACCGATGCACGTGTGGCCGCGATCTACCGGCGCAGTGCGATCCCTCCGGTGGGTAACGAGGAAGCGCTCTACGAAACCATCCTGCCGGAGGGCGACACCGTCATCCGCGAGCACGACCTGGTTTTCTTTCTTGCAGCCCGCAAGGACATCCGCGTGATGATGAGCGAGCTGTTGAAGCTGGAGCACCCGGCACGAAGCGTGATCATCGCCGGCGGCGGGCACATCGGTTTCGAGCTGGCGCGCCGGCTGGAGAACACCAACCGCGTCAAGGTCATCGAGCGCAGCCACGAGCGGGCGCGTTACATCTCGGAGCGCCTGCGGCACGCGGTCGTGCTGACCGGCGACGCGGTGGACGAGGACCTGCTGATGCAGGAGAACATCGATACGGTGGACGTGTTCTGCGCCCTGACCAGCGCGGAGGAAGCCAACATCCTGGCATCGTTCCTCGCCAAGCGCATGGGCGCGGCCCGGGTCATCGCGCTGATCAACCGGCCTTCCTACGCCAAGCTGGTCGAGAACCAGTATGTCGACATTGCCGTCTCGCCGCAGGAGATCACCCTCAGCGCGCTGCTTGCCAAGGTGCGCGGCATGCGCCTGGACGTCGGCCAGGTGCACGCCTTGCGCAGTGGCGCCGCCGAGGCCATCGAGGCGGTGGCGCATGGCGACGACCGGACCTCGAAGGTGGTCGGTCGGTCGGTGGAAGACGTGCCGCTGCCGCCCGGGGCGACCATCGGCGCCCTCGTCCGCGGCGAGGAAGTGCTGATGGCTCATCATGACACCGTGATCCTCAACGAGGATCACGTGATCCTGTTTCTCACCGACCGCAGCCAGATTCCCGCGGTGGAGCGGCTGTTCCAGGTGAGCGTCACCTACGCCTGATGACCGTTGCCGCGTCGTGAACGGCCTCGTCGTCCTGCGGATCCTTGGGCTCCTGCTGGCGCTGTTCAGCCTGACGATGCTGCCGCCGGTGGTCGTCTCCTGGCTCTACAACGACGGCCAGTGGCCGCATTTCGCCCAGGCATTCCTGCTCATCCTGGCGGCCGGTCTGGCGTTGTTCCTGCCCCTGCGCCACCGCCGCGCCGAACTGCGGATCCGCGACGGCTTCCTGGTGGTGGCCGGCTTCTGGGTGGTGCTCGGCTTCGCCGGCTCGGTGCCGCTGCTGCTGGTCGAGATCCCGATCATGAACTTCACGGATGCGGTGTTCGAGGCGGTGTCCGGCTTCACAACGACCGGTGCGACCGTGCTGGTCGGGCTCGACACCTTGCCGCATTCGATCCTCTGGTACCGGCAGCAGACCCAGTGGTTCGGCGGCATGGGCATCATTGTGCTGGCGGTCGCCATCCTGCCGGTGCTTGGCGTCGGCGGCATGCAGCTGTACCGCGCCGAGACGCCCGGGCCGATGAAAGATACCAAGCTGACACCGCGCATCGCCGAGACGGCCAAGGCGCTGTGGATCACCTACGTCGGCCTGACCACGGTCTGTGTGCTGTCCTACCGTCTGGGTGGCATGGACTGGTTCGACGCGATCTGCCATGCCTTCTCATCGATCTCGACGGCAGGCTACTCGACCCATGATGCCAGCTTCGGCCACTTCGACAGCGCCCCGCTCGAGTGGCTGGGCGCCGTGTTCATGTTCCTGGGGGCGACCAGCTTCGCACTGCATTTCTACGCCATGCGCAGGCTGATCCCGGACATCCACGTGCAATTGCGCGGCGGCCTGCCGCGTTTTGCCTGGCCGCATCGGCGCAAGGTCTCGATCACCGGCGCGATCGTCGGCTACTTCAGGGACCCGGAGTTTCGCGCCTTCATGCTGGTCCAGGCGGTGCTGATCGCGACCATTGCCGGCTACCTGGCGGTGATGGGTCACCACACGCCCGGCGAGTCACTCACCAAGGCAGTGTTCCAGGCGGTTTCCGTGGGCACCACCACGGGATTCTCCTCGGCGGATTTCTCTGCGTGGCCGGGCGCGTTGCCGGTGATCCTGATTTTCTCGAGCTTCATCGGCGGCTGCGCGGGCTCGACGAGCGGCGGCATGAAGGTGTTGCGCTGGCTGCTGATTTTCAAGCAGGGCATGCGCGAGATGCTGCGCCTTCTGCATCCCAATGCAGAGATTCCGGTGCGTCTCGGCGAGCGGGGCGTTCCGCAGCGGGTCACCGAGGCGATCTGGGGCTTCTTCTCGGTTTACGTCGTGGTGTTCACGCTGCTGATGACCATCATGATGTTCATCGGCCTCGACCAGGTAACGGCGTTCTCCTCGGTCGCGGCCACGCTCAACAACCTGGGCCCCGGCCTGGGGGAGGTCAGCTCGACCTTCGGCACGGTCCCCGACGCCGCCAAGTGGGTCGGCATCATCGCCATGATCCTCGGGCGACTGGAGATCTTCACGCTGCTGATCCTGCTGACCCCGGAGTTCTGGCGGCGCTGATGCGCGCGGCGCTGGAAAAGCTGCTGGCCGACGGACGCGACGACGCGCTGCTGCGTTTCTCGCTCGGCAACGCCTGTCTGGGGGAGGGTGATGCCAGCACCGCCGCCGTGCATTTCAGCAAGGCGGTGGAACACGATCCGGGCTATTCCGCCGCCTGGAAACTGCTCGGCCAATCGCTGGCGCAGAGTGGAAGGAACGCGGAGGCGGCTGCCGCCTGGGAGCGCGGCATCCAGACCGCGGAATCTCGCGGCGATATCCAGGCGGCGAAGGAAATGCGCGTGTTCCTGAAGCGCCTGCGCAGACAGCCGGGGGAATCGCGGTAGGGCCCAGGAAGCGTCCTGTCCGGCCTGACAGCGTGTTGCGAGCAGGCCTGAAATCGGCCATATTGCGCACGCGCGGCGGGCCCACCCTGTTGCGTACCTGTCCCGAAGCCCAATGAGAGCCATGGACGAACCTGGTAGTAGTCGAAGGCACCTGACTGCTGTATCCGATCGCGCAGCGCCGCTCAGCGTGGCTGCGCAACTTCGTCGGGCAAGACTGCTCGCGAGGACCTGCATGGCCTAGCTCCGCGGTCCGTCCCGAGCCGTCGCGCTGCGACGACACACCGGGAGAAGGACGATGGAGCACGAAGATCTCGTCGACGCGATCCGCGATGCCACACTGTCGGGCGACGCGGCCGTGCTGCGCGCGGCGATCGAGGACGAGCATCCCGCGGACATCAGTGCAGCGCTGCAAGAGTTCGACCCGCGGCGCGCCTGGGCGGTGCTCGATTTGATGCCGCTGGAGGAGCAGGCCGGGATCTTCGGCTACTTCGATCGCGACTTCCAAGTGGAGCTCGCGCACGGCGTGCCGCGCGCCAAGCTCGCCAGAATCGTCACCGAGATGAACTCGGACGAGCGCGCCGACCTGTTCAACGAGCTTTCCGACGAGCAGCAGGACGCGCTGCTGCCGGCGCTGGCCCAGGCCGAGCGGGAGGACATCCGCCGCCTGGCCGCCTACGAGGAAGACACCGCCGGGTCGATCATGTCCTCGGACTATGCGGTGCTCAGTGCCAACCTGCCAGCGGCCCAGGCGCTGGAGAAGCTGCGCCGCGAAGCCCCCGACAAGGAAACCATCTATCGCGCCTACGTCACCGACGCCGAGCGGCGACTGATTGGCGCGGTCCGGCTGCAGGACCTGATTCTCGCCGCCCCGCGCACGCTGGTGCGCGACCTGATGGAGGAAGAACCGGTCTCGGTCGCCGTCGACGAGGACCAGGAAGAGGTGGCGCGCAAGATTTCCCGCTACGACATGCTCGCGCTGCCGGTGGTGGACATCGAGGGCCGCCTGGTGGGCATCGTCACCCACGACGACGCCATGGACGTGCTGCAGGAAGAGGCCACCGAGGACTTTCACAAGGTCGCCACGGTCGGCAAGCTCGACACCAGCGTCCGCGACGCCTCGATCATGCTGCTGTATCGCAAGCGGATCGCGTGGCTGGTGCTGCTGGTGTTTGGCAACCTGCTGTCGGGTGCCGGCATTCACTATTACGAGGACACCATCTCGGCGGTGATCGCCCTGGTGTTCTTCCTGCCACTGTTGATCGGCTCCAGCGGCAATGCCGGTTCGCAGGCCGCGACGCTGATGGTGCGCGCCCTGGCCACCGGCGATGTGATGCTGAAGGACTGGGGGCGAATGCTCGGCCGCGAGGTGCTGATCGCGTTGCTGCTCGGCGCCACCATGGCGCTGGCCGTATCCGGCCTCGGCTGGTATCGGGGCGGGCCCGACGTGGCCATGGTGGTTTCCCTGACCATGGTACTGGTGGTCATCGTCGGCAGCCTGATCGGCATGTCGCTGCCGTTCGTGCTCAGCCGAGTGGGGATGGACCCGGCGACCGCCAGCGCGCCGCTGGTGACCACTATGGCGGACGCCAGCGGCGTGTTCATCTACTTCGCGATCGCCACCCGATTCCTGTTCCAGACCTGAAATGGGGCGAAATCGCGGTCAGAGACGAATTTCCGGGCGGCAATCTCGGTTCGGACCGCGATTCCCGCGATTTCCGTGCGGATGCATCGTTAAATTCCCACTTTCGTCTGTATTGTTTGGGTTGTGGGGAAGTTAGGTTGCCTGGGGCGCTCAGTATCCAAAAAGGTGGGAGTGTCCTCCCAAATCGGCCTTCATGATCAAGGGGACAGAGCAATAATGATAGCCCTGATACAGCGCGTCCTCGAGGCAGCGGTCACGGTGGACGGTGAGAGCGTCGGCCGGATCGGCGCGGGCCTGCTGGCGCTGGTGGCGGTCGAGCGCGGCGACGACGAGCGACGGGCCCGGCGGCTGGCCGAGCGGATCGTCGGCTATCGCGTCTTCGAGGACCCGCAAGGGCGGATGAACCGGTCCCTCACGGACACCGGGGGTGGCCTGTTGCTGGTCTCCCAGTTCACCCTGGCCGCCGACACCGGCAAGGGCGCCCGGCCCAGTTTCACGCGCGCGGCCGAGCCCGAGGCTGGACGGGCCCTGTTCGAGGCCCTGGTCGCCGCGGCGCGCGCCCGGCACACGGAGGTGCAGACCGGCCGCTTTGGCGCGCGAATGCAGGTTGCGCTGGTCAACGACGGCCCCGTGACCTTCTGGTTGAGAGTGCCACCGCTTGGCGGCGACAGTTCCCTGCATAGCGTATGATTGTTGGTCTGCGCATCGAAACGGCCAAGGGCCGTTGCAATGGAGGATCGCATGGGTCTCGGTGGCATCAGTCTCTGGCAACTGCTGATCATTCTGCTGATCGTGGTGCTGATCTTCGGCACCAAGCGGCTGAAAAGCATCGGCTCGGATCTGGGCAGCGCCGTCAAGAGCTTCCGCTCCTCCATGCAGGAGGGCGAATCGGAAGCGCGCAAAGAACAGCTCGTGGACAAGCGCAAGGAAGACGCTGACTTCTCCGAGAGCGAGATCAAGGAGAAGGACCAGAACAGGGTCTGACTCCGGTGTTCGACATCGGATTCTGGGAACTCTCGCTGATCATGCTGCTGGCCTTGCTGGTGCTGGGCCCGGAGCGGCTGCCCGGCGTGGTCAGCACGATCGGCAACTGGGCCGGCCGCGCGAGGTTCATGGCGCGCAGCCTGCGCATGCAGGTGGAACGGGAGCTGGCTCGCGAAGTCGCGGACTCGAAGAAGTCGGCGGATGCCAAGCCCGCCGAGCCTGACGCGGAAGAGTCCGAGCTGCGCAAGGCGGCCGAAGCCACTCAGACCGCGCAGGAGGAGGCGCTGGCCGCGGCGCGCGCCAAGCAGCAACGAGCGGATCGACCCGCCGGGAACGAGCCTGATGAGCGACGCGGAACGGACTGAGGACGGGGGCGAAGGCACCCTGCTGTCGCACCTCGTCGAGCTCCGTGGCCGCCTGCTGAAGATGGTGGTGACGGTGCTGCTGCTGTTCATCTGCCTGGTGCCGTTTGCCGACCGGATTTTCACCCTCGCCGCCGACCCGCTGATGGCCCGGCTGCCCGAGGGAACCAGCATGATCGCCACCCAGGTGGCTTCACCGTTCCTGACGCCCTTCAAGCTGTCGCTTGCGGTCGCAGTGTTCCTCGCCATGCCGGTGATCCTCTACCAGGCATGGGCCTTCGTCGCGCCAGGCCTGTACAAGCACGAACGCCGGCTGGTGATGCCACTGATGGTCTCCAGCATCGTGCTGTTCTACAGCGGCGTCGCATTCGCCTTCTACGTGGTGTTTCCGCTGATGTTCGGCTTCTTTACTGCGGTGGCGCCCTCCGGGGTCACCGTCATGACCGACATCGCCGCCTACCTCGACTTCGTGCTGGCGCTGTTCTTCGCTTTCGGCCTGGCTTTCGAGGTGCCGGTGGCGACTGTCCTGGCCGTCTGGGCGGGCTTCACCACGCCCGCAAAATTGTCCGGCAAGCGCCCCTATGTGCTGATCGGCGCCTTCGTTCTCGGCATGCTGCTGACGCCGCCCGATATCATCTCGCAGACCCTGCTCGCGGTGCCGGTCTATATCCTGTTCGAGGCCGGGATCATCATGTCGCGCGTGCTGGTGCCGGGCCACCGGGAAGTCGAGGCCCAGCAGCGGGAACAGCAGCCGGGCAGTTGAGGCGGGCGCGGCCGCCGCGCGCAATGCCGGGTCGCGACTGAAGCCGCTCCTGCGCAGGCCGGGTCGCGGCTGAAGCCGCTCCTACGCAGGCCGGGTCGCGGCTGAAGCCGCT
>CAZOSZ010000077.1:7051-11431 GCA_964582505.1 uncultured Ectothiorhodospiraceae bacterium
CTACGCAGGCCGGGTCGCGGCTGAAGCCGCTCCTACCTGCCGAGCATGTAGAGCTGCCAGAGGTCCCGGGAACTCAACCTGAGGAAGGGCTTGATGGCGTGTTGCCCGGTCCGGCCGATGCTGTGTTCCAGGTAGCGCAGTTCCTCCAGCATGGCTCGAACCTCGGGGTCCACCTCCGGCTGGATGCCGCTCTCGCGCATCAGCAGGGTGGCGCTGGCGCGCATCGAAAGCTCGGTGTGCAGCCGGAGGTAGCTCAGCATGTCCGCCACGATCTCATCGGGGAAATGCTGACGGACGGTCTCGAGGTGCCGCCCCAGCTTGGAGTCCGCCAGTGCTCCAGAGTTGAGCAGTTCCAGCGTCTGCGTGTCGGCGGCGAAATCCACGGCCAGCCAGCGCTGCAAGACTCTTTCGCTGCGCTCGAACACCAGGTAGATGACCGGCGGCAGGATCAACAGGACACCGAGCGTCGAGTAGACCGGTGCGAACAGGAACTGGTTGTAGAGAGAGTGAAACAGCGTCGCGACCAGCAGGCCTGGCAAGAACTCGGCCGTGCCATGGGCCTGGTGCTGTTCCGCGAGGGTGTGCGACACAATGGCGAAAATCGCGGTGACTCCGCCATGCATGATGGCGGTACCGAATCCACGCACCACCCAGACGGCGATATGGGCCTGCTGGAACACGCCCAGGTAATACAGGTTCTCGATCACCGCGAAACCGGTGCCGATGGCAAAACCGAAAATCGCCGCATCCGCCGGAAAGCCAATTGCGTGCCGGCGCACCAGAAAGACGATGATCAGGCCCTTGAGTGTCTCCTCGACGAACGGCGCGACAAAGCGCGAATAGGCGCCGAAGTCCACCGGAAGCGTTCCCAGCAGCGCGAGGTTGACCCCATAGCAGGCTCCCGCCACCAGCGCGCCCCCGGCAATCGTGCCGAGCACGGCGCGGACACTGACGAGCTTGTAGCTGTCGAGCCACAACAGCGCCGCCAGGAACACCAGCACCGGCAGCAATGCGACGAGCGCCCGCAGGATCAGCTCGGTCGACACGCGGTCATGTTCTCCACTTCGATCGCAGGGCCGGCCGGCATCCGCTGCCTCAAAGGATCTTCAATGAGGCCATGAACTCGTTGCGCTCGTGGCCGTGCTCGCTGAAGCCGGCGGCATAGCCGATCGAGAAGGTCATGTCCTTGCGGGACAGCAGCGTGAACTGGAAGTCGACCTGGAAGCCCGCCGAGTACCAGCTCTGGCGGTCGACGCCCGGATCGGTGACCAGCGCCGCGGCAAAAATCGCCGGTCGCGCCCATGACAAATAGAAGTCCGGCGAGCCGACCCGGCTGAACCGCACCGGCGGCAGGTTCCACTCCAGCATGGAGCGCAGGAAGGTCCGGCCGCTCAGCTCGTCGATGTCGAAGCCGGGAAGACTGAACGGTTCCCGGTAGCGCTTGATCTCCTGGTGGTCGACGTAGTTGTTGCGGTACCCGCCGAAGTAGAAGCGGGAGAAGATTTCCTCCCTGTCCCCCACCGCAAAGCCCCCCGCGTTCCTCAGCCAGATCGACGAGTGCCCCCGTGGCAGCGCCCAGCCGTAGTCGAATCCGCCATAGGCAAAGGGCGTGGCACTCGCCTCGGCGTGGTTGGCGCCGGCGACGGCCAGCCATTTGTGGCCCTTCTCGTCATCCACCGCACCCAGCGACTTGTGGATATAGCTGTAGTCCAGCCGGGCGATCAGGCGTGCCAGCGCATCGAAGGTGGCGTCGACGTCCTGCGCATAGGGCAGCTCGTCGAGATTGCCCCAGTAGCCCGCGCGCACCGTCAGGTTCATCAGCCGCGGATCGTCGTAGATCAGTGGCCGGCGGTAGCTCAACTCTCCGGAGTAGCCCTTCCGGCTCACCCGGGTCGGTCCGAAAATGTCGTAAAAATCCGCCCGGTTGTAGTTCAGTTCCGTGGTCCAGGTGCCGGGCAAGAGCTGGTCGATGCGCTGGTACTGGTGCTTGACCCGCATGTGTCCCTGCTGTCCGCCAGACTGGTTGGGCGTGACCGAAGCAGTGATGCCCACCTTGTTGAAGCCGATCGGGTCGCTGATCGTGGCGTGCAGCCCGGCGCCAATCGAACTCTTGTAGCCCTCGAGGACCGGGTAGACGGACTCGAGGCCCATGTTGGGTGCCGCCTGATAGTGCCCCTCGGCGATGACCAGCTCCTCGAGCGGAATATCCGCCGGCGAGCCGACCCGCCAGGCCAGCAGCGAGGGATGGCGCTCGATGACCTGCTCGCCGAAAAAAGTGATCGCGCCGACATCCTCGAGCGGCTGCGGGTCGATGATCGTGGGCACGAAGCCCTCGCCGGTGTAACGGAATACGATCAGCGAGCCGTCGGTCCTGGGCAGCGGACGGAAGAAGCCGGTTTCGGCGTTGCTGACGGCCTCGATCTCTTCGGTCTCCAGCTCGTAACGGAAGATGTTCGACACACCGGTGTAGTAGGAGCTGCCGTACAGGTACTTGCCGTCGGGCGAGAATACGAAGCCCTCTGGCACCGAAAGGCCGAAGTCGAAGCGACCCACCTCGTCCAGATTGCCCTTCATCAGCGCGTCCATTCTGACCACGCGCAATGACTGGTCCCCGTTGATCTCGCCAAACGACGCGGACAACAGGCTGCCGTCAGGCGAGATGTCCAGGTCGTAAACCGACTCGCCATAGGGAAAACTGCGGATCTGCCTCCACTCGGAGTAGGGGTGGGGAATTCTTACCAGCGTGGCGATGCCATTGAGGTGGCGAACGCCCCACAGCGAGCGGTCCGCGCGATTGAAAACGAGCTCGCCGATTCGCGCGTCCTTCATCACCATGCGTGACTTGCCGGTGTCCACGTCGAGCGCGATGATGTCCCGATACGCCGTGTTGTCGGTGGTGTAGTACAGCGTTCTCGTTTCCGGGTCCCAGGCCGGCGCGGTCACGCGGAACAGCATCGGACCCTTGATGTCCTCGATCTGCCGGATCGAGCCGTCGGCCATCGAGATGGCGCCAATGTGCGCCACGATGCCGGGGTAACGGATGCCGGCCAGGAGAGTGCCCGTAGCTTCATCGAGATGCGCTCTCGACACCGAGCCGAGGGCGCGTGGCGACAGATCGCGGGAGGCCGTCGTCGGGAAACGGCGAATCGCCTCCAGGTTGGCTCGCTGGAAGCCATGCTCCCATTCGATCCAGTCGCGCCACGCCTCGTCCAGGGGCTTGCCGAATACCTCGCGGAACTGCGCCGAATAGTGCCGGCGGCTGCCCTCGGTGCGCGCCACCCATTCGACCAGCTTGTCCGGCGAGTACTCATAGGCCAGGTAGCTCATGAAGCGGGTGCCATAGAGGTAGGCATTCACGCCGACCTGGAAGTCCGTCTTGACACCCTCTGCGACCAGGCCCAGCGGATCGTAGAAGTGCGCGTCGTCCCGCACCATCGCCCGGAACACCATCTCGTCATAGGCCCCCTGGGCCCGGCCGAAGCCGCCGGCCATCCAGGTCTGGGCAAACACGGCGATGCCCTCGTGATACCACAACGGGCTCGCGAGCCGCGGAACGGTCAGGTACTCGTAAAGGATGCTCTCGGGGTGATCGGCGGTCGCCAGCACTTTGCCACCCAACATCCGTCGCATTCTGCGTTCTGCGCTGCTGGTCATCTCCGTGCCGGCAAGGTGAACGAGCTCGTGGTTCATCCACGAGTACATCCGCTCGGCCGCCTCGGAGGTCTCGAAGGTCAGGGATTTCGGCGCGACGTCCACGATCACGGTGTTGCGCGGCAGGGGAAATGCGCCGGCATTGCCGTAATCGCTGAAGTCCAGCAGCAGGATCGTAAGTTTCTCGTGCGGCAGGTAGCCGAAGACCGCCTTTTGCCCCAGCAGGGCATTTTCGACGCTCCGGGCCGCATGCGGCACCAGATAGGTGGTCGACGGATCGAGGTACAGCAGCCGCTGGTTCTCGGTCTCGAGCAGGCTGATCGCCTGCGCCGCGGCCGGCCGAGCCGACACGGCAAGGACCAGCAACGCCATCAGACTCAAAGGCCGGGAGAATACCGATGCACGCATATGGTTTTGTGTTGTTCTGGCAGCGGCAAAGAAAAGAGGATACAACGGAATCAGCCCGTCGTATCCCCAGGAGGCGGCGCGTCCCTGCGCCGCTGCGTCCGAGAGAACTCCCCCTGATCCGGCGCGGCAGCCACCGGGCGCCCGACTTTACCTCTGGCGATCGCCCAGCGCGAACTGCAGCGCCTCGCTGGCCAGCACCTCGCGCAGCCGCTCACTTGCCAGCGCCTCGTTGAAGACCTCGTCGGCCAACGCGAACTGCATCGCCTCGCTCGCCAGGACCTCGCGCATCCGCTCGTTCGCCAGCACCTCGCTGAGCTGCTC
>CAZOSZ010000078.1:0-10892 GCA_964582505.1 uncultured Ectothiorhodospiraceae bacterium
GACTGGAGTTCAGACGTGTGCTCTTGGCGAGGCAGCGCCCACGCCGCCGCCGCCGCCGGAGGGTCACACCGTGACGGCACCGATGGTGGGCACCTTCTACGGCGCCCCGGCCCCCGGCGCAAAGCCTTTTGTGCAGATCGGCAGCAAGGTCGAAGTCGGCGACACGCTGTGCATCATCGAGGCGATGAAGATGATGAACCAGATCGAGTGCGATGCCGCGGGCACGGTGGTGGCGGTGCTCGCCGAGAACGGTGAGCCCGTCGAGTTCGGTCAGCCCCTTTTCATCATCGAGTAGCGTGCGGTGCTCGACAAGATCGTCATCGCCAATCGCGGCGAGATTGCATTACGCATTCTCCGGGCCTGCCGCGAGTTGGGCATCAAGACGGTAGCGGTGCACTCCACCGCCGACCGCACCCAGAAGCACGTGCTGCTTGCCGACGAGTCGGTGTGCATTGGCCCCCCGCAGTCGGCGCAGAGCTACCTGAACATGCCGGCGATCATCAGCGCGGCAGAGGTCACCGACGCGGTCGCAATCCATCCCGGCTATGGTTTTCTCTCGGAGAATGCCGACTTCGCAGAACGGGTCGAAAAGAGCGGCTTTGTGTTCATCGGACCACGGCCTGAGACGATCAGGCTGATGGGCGACAAGGTCTCGGCGATCCGCGCCATGAAGGCCGCCGGGATTCCCTGCGTGCCCGGCTCAGACGGCCCGCTCGGGGACGAGCCGGAGGCCAACCTGGCGATGGCCCGCAGCATCGGCTACCCGGTGCTGGTCAAGGCCGCAGGCGGCGGAGGTGGACGAGGGATGCGGGTCGTGCATTCGGATGCGACGTTGCTCAATGCCATCACCTTGACACGTGGCGAGGCGCTCGCAGCATTCGCTAACGAGATGGTGTACCTGGAAAAGTTCCTTGACCGGCCGCGGCACATCGAGTTCCAGGTGCTGGCTGACGGCCGGGGAGGCGCAATTCACCTCGGCGAGCGCGACTGCTCGATGCAGCGCCGCCACCAGAAGGTGATCGAGGAGGCGCCGGCGCCCGGCATCACTGCGGAGCAGCGTGCAGCCATCGGCCAGCGCTGCGTCGATGCCTGCGTGGAAATCGGCTACCGCGGCGCCGGCACCTTCGAGTTCCTCTACGAGAACGGCGAGTTCTACTTCATCGAGATGAATACCCGCGTGCAGGTCGAGCACCCGGTCACCGAAATGATCACCGGAATCGACATCGTGCAGGAGCAGCTGCACATTGCGGCCGGCGAGCCGCTGCGCATCCGCCAGGAGGACGTCGTGATCCGTGGCCACGCTATCGAGTGCCGGATCAATGCCGAGGACCCCAAGACCTTCATGCCGAGCCCGGGGCCGGTGCGCCAGTGGCACGCGCCCGGCGGTCCCGGCATTCGCGTGGACAGCCACGTCTATTCCGGCTACCAGGTGCCGCCCTATTATGACAGCATGATCGGCAAGCTGATCGCGCACGGCCCGAACCGCGTCTCGGCCATCGCGCGCATGCAGACGGCGTTGACTGAAATCGTGATCGAGGGCATCAGGACCAATATCCCGCTCCACCAGGAAATCTTCAGCCACAGCGCATTCAAGTCCGGTGGCACCGACATCCATTACCTCGAGAAGAGGCTTGGGATCTGACCCTCCTCGGAGTGGCCGCAGGAGCGCCCGCAGGAGCGGCCGTAGGAGCGGCTGTAGGAGCGGCTTCAGCCGCGAAGGTCAACAGGTCGCGGCTGAAGCCGCTCCTACGGCCGCTCCTGCGGCAACCGGTTCAGACTGGCTGCAGGTCTGGACCACGCTGCCCGGCGAAGCGGCCGGTGTGGCGGAATCGGCACTGCTCGCTTGCGGCGCTCTGTCGGTCACGTTGACGGACGCCGCGGACGAGCCGGTGTTCGAGCCAGCGCCGGGGGAAACGCCGCTGTGGCCGCGGCTGGTGGTCACAGGCCTGTTTCCCGGGAAACTCGAGCCGTTGCGGGTGCTCGGCGAGGTCCAGCGGCGGGCTCCGGCGGCTGAGTGGCACCTGGCGCGGCTTGCCGACCGCGCCTGGGAACGGGAATGGCTGCAGGATTTCACGCCGCTGCGTTTCGGCAAGCGTCTTGCGGTGGTGTTTTCGGGCATGACCCCGCCGCCCGGCACCGTCGCGCTGCGCCTCGATCCCGGGCTGGCTTTCGGTACCGGCACGCACCCCAGCACGGCACTCTGTCTCGATTGGCTGGACGGGCTCGCTACGGGCAAGGCCGCACCACTTGCCGGCGCACGCATGGTGGACTACGGCTGCGGCTCGGGAATCCTTGCGATCGCCGCGCTGCTGCTGGGCGCTTCGCAAGCGATCGCCGTGGACCTCGACCCACAGGCGCTGCTGGCGACGCGTGCCAATGCCGCGGCCAATGCAGTCGGCGACCGGCTGCTGGCCTGCGCGCCCGGCGGCCTGGCCGGGGCGCTGGACGGACGGACGGCCGACGTGCTGGTGGCAAACATTCTCGCCGGTCCGCTGCAGGCGCTGTTGCCCGAGTTTGCCGGCGTATTGAGAGAGGGCGGAATGATCGCGCTCTCGGGTATCCTTTGCGGTCAGGACGCGCCGCTCGCTGCCGCCGCGAGACGCTGGTTCGCACTCCATCGGCCGGCGCGACGCGAAGACTGGCTAAGGTTGTCCGGCCGGAGGAAAGCCACAGGCTGATGTTCACTCGCTGCCCCGAATGCAGGACGGTGTTCTACATCACCGCGGCGGAGCTCAAGGCCGCGGACGGCACCGTGATCTGCGGCGCCTGCGACACCACCTTCGACGCCCTCGAGACGCTCAGCGAAACCCGGCCGCTGGCCAACGACTGGGAGGAGGACACGGGCGAAAGCGGCCCGGCGGTGGAGCTGGAGCCGCTGCCTGGTGAAATCGCCCGGGATGAAGAGGAGTTCCTCGAAGAGGTCGAATCGCTGATCCAGGTGGAAGAGTTCGGCGATGATTTCCCCGACCCCGACTCGGTGTTCCGGCTGGACGAACTGCCGGACGACACCGTCGAGCCAGAGCCCTTGGCCCACAGTGCGTTCAACATTCAGCTGCTGCCGGCCGAGGAGGGTGTGGAAGTCGACGTGGCCACGGTAGCCGATGAAGTCGAGGCAAGCGACTCGCCGCCGGCTGGCTCCGCGGGCGATCGCCTGCGGATCCCGCCCAAGGCATTGCTGCAAGATGCCAGTGAGCCGGAATCGTTTCCGGAGCTCGAGCCGCGGCGCGAGCGCGGACCGTTCTGGCTGCGCCTGGCTCTGGCAGTGGCGGCGGTGCTGCTGTTGACCGGCACCTGGGCCCACACCCAGCGGGGCCAGTTATTGCGCCATCCCACGGCCGAGGCCGTCATCGCGCCGGTCTATGCGCTGCTGGGCGTCGCCGCGGTACCAGACTGGCAACCGGAGCAGTTCCGCGTGCTGCGCTCGGAGGCGGTCGCCGACCCCGGTCGGCCCGGCAATCTCAGGGTCGCCGTCGAGTTTCGCAACGGCGCGGATTTCGGTCAGCCTTACCCGGTGATCCGGGTGGTCCTGCAGGATCGCTTCGGTCAACGCGTCGGCAGCCGTGACTTCGCGCCCGATGAGTACATCGAATCGGGCCAGACGGGCACGCGAATGCCGGCCGGCGAGCGCCTGCAGGCCGCGGTCACGGTTGCGGATCCCGGCGGGCGCGCGGATGGATTCCGGGTCAGCCTGTGCCTGGCGATCGAGTCGCAGGGCCTGGTCTGCGCGCAGGAAACATTGCGCTAGAATCGCCCGCCATGCAACTCGGCCCCTACGCCTTCGCCGCACCGGTCGTGGCCCTGGCCCCGATGGCCGGCGTCACCGATCGGCCGTTCCGCGCGCTTTGCCGCCGCCTCGGCGCGAGCTTCGCCGCCACCGAGATGATCACCGCGGACCAGCGGCTGTGGGGCACGGCGAAGAGCCGCCACCGGCTCGATCACGCCGGCGAGGGCGACCCGGTGATCGTGCAGATCGCCGGCGGCGAACCGCAGATGCTCGCCGCCGCGGCGCGTGCCAATGTCGCGCTCGGCGCGCAGGTGATCGATATCAACATGGGCTGTCCGGCCAAGAAAGTCTGCAATCGCGCGGCCGGCTCGGCGCTGTTGCGCGACGAAGCGCTGGTTGCGCGAATCCTCGGGGCCACGGTCGCAGCCGTCGCACCGCTCGGCGTTCCGGTGACCCTCAAGGCGCGCACCGGCTGGGACCCGGACCATCGCAACGGCGTTCGCGTGGCGCGGATTGCACAGGAGGCCGGCATCGCAGCGATCGCGATACACGGCCGAACCCGCGCTTGCGCCTTCTCGGGCGCCGTCGAGTACCAGACCATCCGCGCGATCAAGTCCGAGGTCGGCATCCCGGTGATCGCGAACGGCGACATCCGGACGCCGCAGCAGGCCATGGCAGTGATCGCGCAGACCGGCGCCGACGGAATCATGATCGGCCGTGCCGCGCAGGGCCGGCCCTGGGTGTTCCGCGAGATGCGGCACATGATCTCGACTGGTGAGTCGCTGCCGGCGCCCGGCGCCGCCGAGCTCCGTGTTATCATCCTTGCCCATCTCGACGAGCTGTACCGCTGTTATGGGGAAGCCCGCGGCGTCAGGATCGCCCGCAAGCACCTTGGCTGGTATCTTGCGGAGGGTCCCGGAGGAGTGGGATTCCGCCGGCGGCTCATGCAGGTCGAGGGTGCGCGCGAACAGCGCACGGCGATAGAACGATATTTCGAAGAAGCCCTCGAGAAAGGGCTCGCAGCGTGACGGGGATCAACAACGTGTCCAGCAACAACTTGCATTTCGCGCCTAACCGGGAAGATAAGGCGCGCGCCGGCGGTCCGGTGGCGCTCGGAAACATGGCGCAGGAAGCTCTCGAGCGCTATTTCCGTACCCTCAACGGTCACAAGCCGGAGGAACTCTACGACCTGGTGATCGGCGAAGTGGAAAAACCGCTGTTCCGGGCCGTGCTCGATTACACCGGCGGCAACCAGAGCCTCGCCGCGACCATCCTGGGAATCAACAGGGGCACATTGCGCAAGAAGCTCCGTCGGCACGGCCTGCTCGACTGAAACCCCGGACAGCCCGGACCCCACCGTCATGGCGCAGCTCAGGCGTGCACTCATCAGTGTCTCCGACAAGCGGGGCGTGGTGGAATTCGCGCGCGGCCTGCTGGAGCTTGGCTTCGAGATCATCTCGACCGGAGGCACGGCGGCGCTGCTGCGCTCGGAGGGCATCCAGGCGCGCGACGTTGCCGAGCTGACCGGATTTCCGGAAATCATGGGTGGGCGCGTCAAGACGCTGCATCCCCGGGTGCACGGCGGCCTGCTGGGCAGACGGGGCGCGGATGAGGCGGTGATGGCGCTGCACGGCATCCTGCCGATCGAGCTGCTGGCCGTGAACCTGTACCCGTTCCGCGAAACCGTCGCTGACCCGGACTGCACCGTCGACGAGGCGGTGGAGAACATCGACGTCGGCGGACCCGCGATGCTGCGGGCGGCCGCAAAGAATCACGTGGCCGTTACTGTGGTGGTCGAACCGCACGATTACGGCCTGGTGCTGACGGCGCTCAAGGCGACCCGGGAAGTACCCTACGAGGTCAGGCTCAAGCTTGCCGCCAGGGCCTTTGCGCATGTTGCCAGCTACGATGCGGCGGTCGCTCACTGGCTGGGATGGCGCTCCGAGATGGACGGCGCGGACCTGCCGGACGACCTGGTGCTGCCGACCCGCAAGCGCATGCAGTTGCGTTACGGCGAGAACCCGCACCAGCGGGCGGCCGTCTATTCCCTGGGCGTGCCACGCAAGGGCACGATCGGGGCCGCCGAGCAGTTGCAGGGCAAGCCGCTGTCTTACAACAACATGCTCGACGCAGACACCGCGCTGGAGTGCGTCAGGCAGTTTCACGAACCCGCTTGCGTGATCGTCAAGCACGCCAATCCATGCGGCGTTGCAACCGGCGGGACGCTGGCCGAGGCCTATCGCCGCGCCTACGCCACCGACCCGGTATCTGCCTTTGGCGGAATCGTCGCCTTCAATCGCCCGCTGGACGGCGATGCGGCGGATACGGTTCTGAAACGGCAGTTCGTCGAAGTCGTGGTGGCGCCATCACTGGCGCCAGGCGCCGCGGAGGTTCTGACGGGCAAGCCGAACGTCCGCGTGCTGGTGGCCGGCCGGCCGAGTGAAACGCTGCAGGGCCTGATGCAGATTCGCAGCATCGGTGGCGCGCTGCTGGTGCAGGACGCGGACATTCTCGAAGTGTTACCGGAACAGCTCAAGGTGGTGACCGCACGCGCCCCGAGCGAGCGGGAGATCAAGGACCTGTTGTTCGCCTGGAAGGTCGTGCGTTTCGTCAAGTCGAATGCCATGGTGTTCTGCAAGGATGCCGCCACCATCGGCGTCGGCGCCGGGCAGATGAGCCGGATCTACAGCCTGCGAATCGCGGCCATCAAGGCAGCCGATGCGGGCCTGGCGGTGAAGGGTTCGGTGATGGCATCGGATGCGTTTTTCCCTTTCCGCGACAGCGTCGACGGGGCCGCGGAACACGGCGTGACGGCCATCATCCAGCCCGGCGGCTCGGTGCGCGACGCCGAGGTGATCCGCGCCGCCGACGAGCACGGCCTTGGGATGGTATTCACCGGCGTGCGGCATTTCCGGCACTGAAGCCGCCCGCAAGCCGGACCGAGCCGAGGAGCGGACATTGAAGATCCTGGTCGTGGGCGGCGGCGGTCGCGAACATGCCCTGGCGTGGAAGGCGGCGCACTCCCCGCTGGCGGAGCGAGTGTACGTGGCGCCCGGCAATGCCGGGACCGCAGCCGAGCCAGGATGCGAAAACGTGGCGATCGACGCGGCGGACATCACGGCGCTGGCGGATTTCGCAGCCGCGGCCGGCGTCGGACTGACGATCGTCGGGCCCGAGGTGCCACTGGTTGCCGGCATCGTCGACGAGTTTGCCCGTCGCGGCCTGAAGTGTTTCGGTCCGAGCGCCGCCTGCGCGCGCCTCGAGGGATCCAAGGCCTACTCCAAGGCATTCTGTGCAAGGCACGGCATTCCGACCGCGGCGTGGGGCGACTTCGACGAGGCCGATGCGGCCTGCGCGTTCATCAGGGAGCGCGGCGCGCCGATCGTCGTGAAGGCCGACGGGCTGGCCGCGGGCAAGGGCGTGGTGGTCGCTGAAACGGTCGAGCAGGCCGAGACCGCAGTGCGCGAGATACTGTCCGGCAACCGCTTCGGCGATGCCGGCGCCCGGGTGGTCGTCGAGGAGTTCCTGGCCGGGGAGGAAGCCAGCTTCATCGCCATGGTGGACGGCGCCCACATCCTGCCGCTGGCCTCCTCGCAGGATCACAAGGCGCGTGACGATGGCGACCGCGGACCCAACACCGGTGGAATGGGGGCTTATTCCCCCGCACCAGTGGTCGACGGCGCGCTGCACGCGCGCATCATGCGCGACATCATGGAGCCGACGGTGTCGGGACTGGCCGCGGCGGGCACGCCGTACACCGGCTTCCTTTATGCCGGAATCATGGTTGGCGTCGACGGCACGCCCCGGCTGCTCGAATTCAACTGCCGCTTCGGCGACCCCGAGACTCAGCCGATCCTGTTGCGGATGAAGTCGGACCTGGTGGAGCTGTGCCTCGCGGCCCTGGAGGGGCGGCTCGACGCGGTCGCCTGCGAGTGGGACCGGCGCGCCGCGCTCGGCATCGTGCTGGCCGCCGCCGGCTATCCTGACAGCGTCCGCAAGGGCGACCGGATCAATGGCCTGGGCGCCGACTCGGGTCGCGATGACCTGAAGATCTTTCACGCCGGGACACGCCTGCAGGATGGCGAAGTGGTCACCAGCGGCGGGCGGGTGCTGTGCGCCGTCGCGCTGGGCGAGAGCGTGGCCGACGCCCAGCGGAAGGCCTACGCGCTGGCCGGGCAGATCCGCTGGGAGGGCCTCCACTACCGCCGCGACATCGGCTGGCGGGCGGTGGCTCGAGCGCACTGAGCCGCCCGGCCGCAGCCGGTAGAATGCGGGCTGACAGCAACAGCCCCGGCAGGACTTACAGTGCCTTCACGCGAGCCGCGCCTGCGGACACCGCAGGCCGCGGAATTTCCGGTGACCGCGCCCGCGTTCATTGCGTTGGTGCTGCTCTGCTTTGGCCTGCCCTGGCAGGACTGCGAGGCACGGGTCCGGGTCCAGATCGACGGCGTCGAGGCGGAGCTGGAGGCGAACATCCGCGCCACCCTCGACCTGGTGCGGCATGGCAGCCGCGAGGATCTCTCGGAGGCCGCCATCCGCCGGCTCCACAGCCGCGCGCGCGGCCAGATCCGGGAAGCGATGCGTCCCTTCGGCTACTACCGCCCGGAGATCGAGGCCACGCTGGAGCGCCAGGAGGCAAGCTGGCTGGCCCGCTTCAGGATCGACCCGCGCGAGCCGGTCCTGGTGTCGGAAATCGACCTGAGGCTGAGTGGCGAAGGCGCCGACGAGCCCCGCCTGCTGGCGGTGCTCGTCGACAGCCCGCTGGCCGTCGGCCGGCGCCTGCGGCACGACGAGCACGACCGGCTGCGGAACGCCCTTCAATCGGAGGCCGCAATTCTCGGCTACTTCGAGGCGCGCTTCGATCAACGCAGGCTGGAGGTGGATCCGGCCGAGCACACCGCCCGCGTGGTGCTGCATCTCGACACCGGGCCGCGCTATCAGCTTGGCGAGGTGCAGGTCGCGCAGGACATCCTGAACGCCAGCCTGCTGCGGCGGCTGATCCTGATCGAGGCGGGCCAGGCCTACGATGCCAACAAGCTGCTGCAGGCGCAGTACCGGCTGTCCGACAGCGGCTATTTCGCCACCGTGCTGGTCGAGACCGGCGCTCCGGATCCCGAAACGCGCACGGTGCCCGTCAACATCGAGACCACGCCAACCCGCCGACAGCGCATCCGTATGGGCGTCGGCTATGCGACCGACACCCGCGTGCGCGGCAGCCTGGGGCTGGACTGGCGGCGGCTCAATGCCGCCGGCCATTCTGCCGGCGTCGAGCTGCGGCTTTCGGAACCACTGTCAGAGCTGGCCGGGCGCTACCGGATCCCGATCGGCGATCCGCTCAAGGAACACCTGCTGTTCCGGGGCGCCATGACGCAACAGGAACTCGGTGACCTGGAGAGCCGGCGCAGCACGCTCGGCCTCAGCCACGTGACGCTGCGCGGCGGAGGCTGGCAACGCACGCTGTTCACCGACATCCTCGACGAGCGGACCCGGCTGCCGGAGGAGCCGGATTTCACCGACACGCTGATCATTCCGGGGATCGGCATGGAGAAGCTGATCGCCGACAACGTGCTGTTCCCGATGCGCGGCTACCGGTTGCGCGGGGAAATGCGCGGCTCGCACGCCATGCTGGGCGCCCGCAGCGACTTCCTGCGTTTCGAGTTCGAGGCCAACCATGTCAGTTCGATCGGCGAGCAATGGCGGTTCTTCGCACGCAGTCAGCTGGGCCTGGGAATCGTGGAATCCCTCGATGTACTGCCCGCCTCGCAGCGCTTTTTCGCCGGCGGCGACCAGAGCGTGCGCGGCTTTGGCTTCAATTCACTCGGCCCGCAGGACGAGGCTGGCAACACCATCGGCGGGCGGCACCTGCTGTTCGGCAGCCTGGAGGCGGAGCGGCAGGTCTGGGGCCGCGTCGCGCTGGCGGCATTCGTCGACGCCGGCAACGCGGTCGACAGCTTCAGCGATGGGCTCGAGGCCTCGGTCGGCACCGGCATCAACGTGCGCACGCCGATCGGCACCCTGCGGATAGCCGTCGCGCGCGCCGTGACGCAAAGCCGTGGCCTGCGGTTCCACCTGACCATTCGGCCGGACCTGTGATGTTTCGCATCAGGCACAAGAAGCTGCTCGCCGCTGCAGCGCTGCTGATCGTTCTGATCGGCGGCGCCGGCTGGCTGGTGGCCACCGAGAGCGGCCTGCGTTTCCTGCTGGCGCGGGCGGCGCCGTTGCTGCCCGTCGATCTCGATCCTGCCCAGGCCAACGGGCGCCTGCTGGGCCCCCTGTCGCTCGGCCCGGTGGACATTGCAGGGCCGGGCGTGACCGGCAGGATCGAGCGCATCGAGATCGACTGGCGCCCCGCCGCGCTGCTGGCGCGCACCCTGCACCTGCGCGAGCTGCATATCGTGGGTCCTGATCTCCGGCTCGACGCGCCCGCTGAGCTTGCCGACCGACCGCCCGAGTCCGCGCCAGCAGGCTCGTTGCCGCGCTTGCCGCTGACCGTCGTGGCAGAGCGCATCTGGATTCGCGACGGTCAGCTGTGGCGCGGCGACGAACCCCTTCTCGATGGCCTGCAGCTCGAGCTATCGGGCCGACTTGCCGCTGATCGGCTGGAGTTCGTGCGGCTGAACCTGGAAAGCGCGCAGGGCGCGGTCTCCGGGCACGCGCGACTCTCGATGGCCCCCGCCGATCCCTGGGACATCGACCTTAAATGGAGCGTGCCGCTGGAACAGAGCACGCTCGACGGGCGCACGAAGCTGATCGGCCGCCTGCCGGATCTGGCGCTCGAGCAGAGCCTGTCCGGGCTGCTGGCGGCGCGCCTCGAAGGAACAGTCCGCGGCTTGCCGCAGCCGCCCACCTGGAACCTCGACCTGCAGCTCGAGCCGCTGGCGGGCGCCGGCGCCCCCTGGCCGCCGGCCCTGGACGGTGCCGCGGCCAGGCTGCGTATCGAGGGGCGGCTCGAGGACAGCCGGGTGACCGGCAGACTGGAGCTTCCCGAACAAGTGGAAGGCCCGGTCGAGTTCGACGCGCGGGGGGGCTGGTCGGATGGCGATCTGGAGATCCGGCGCCTGATGCTGACCCTGGCCGACGGCGGCTGGATCTCCGCCGACGGCTACATCGCGTTCGGCGCGGAGCCGGGCGCGCGCTTCGCGGTCACCGGCGAGCGGCTCGGCTGGCC
>CAZOSZ010000079.1:0-10828 GCA_964582505.1 uncultured Ectothiorhodospiraceae bacterium
TTGCCGCGGCCGCGCGCCAGCTCCGGCAGCTCGGCGACCGGGAAGCACAACAGCCGGCCGAGGCTGCTGACCGCGGCCACCAGCCCCGCGCCGCCGGCAGGTACCGGGCAGGGACGCAACACCGCGGCCCCGGCGGCGACCTTCAGCACGTGCTTGCCGCTGCGATTGCGCGACAGCAATTCCTCGAGCCGGGCGACGAAGCCGTAGCCGTCGGAAGCGGTCAGCAGCCAGCGATCGTCGCCGGCGCCGATCAGCGTGCCGGCGAAGCTTGCGCCATCGGGCGGATTGAGCCGCCCGGACAAGGGTTCCCCCTGGCCGCGCGCCGACGGCAGGCCGTGCGCCGGCAGGCTGTACACCCGCCCGGTGCTGTCCAGAAACATCGCCGCCTGGTTGCTGCGGCCCTGTGCGGCGGCCAGGAATCCGTCGCCGGAGCGATAGCTCAGGCTGGCCGGGTCGATGTCGTGGCCCTTGGCAGCACGCACCCAGCCGCGCTTTGACAGAACGATGGTCACCGGCTCGGCGGGCAGCAGCGCGGTCTCGTCGAGGGCCTGGGCCGCGGCGCGTTGCACGATGCGTGTGCGGCGCGCATCAGCATGCTTCTCGGCATCGGCGGCGATTTCCTCGCGCAACAGCCGGTTGAGCCGGGCCTTGCTGCCGAGCGTCTTGCGCAGCCGGTCCCGCTCGCCGGCCAGCTCGTCCTGTTCGCCGCGGATCTTCATTTCCTCGAGCTTCGCGAGGTGCCGCAGCCTGAGCTCGAGAATGGCCTCGGCCTGCGCCTCCGAGAGCCCGAAGGCAGACATCAGTGCCGGCCTGGGGTGGTCCTCGCCGCGGATGATGCGAATCACCTCGTCGATGTTGAGGTAGGCGACCAGCAGGCCCTCGAGCACGTGCAACCGTGCCTCGACCTTGTCGAGGCGATGCTGCAAACGACGCGTGACGGTTTGTACGCGAAACTCGAGCCACTCCGCCAGCAGGCCGCGCAGGTCCATGACCCGGGGGCGGCCGTCCAGGCCGATGATGTTCATGTTGACGCGCACGCTGCGCTCCAGGTCGGTGGTGGCGAACAGGTGCGCCATCAGCGCCTCGCTGTCCACCCGGCCGGAGCGCGGCACGATCACCAGGCGAGTCGGGTTCTCGTGGTCGGACTCGTCGCGCAGGTCCTCGACCATCGGCAGTTTCTTCGCCCGCATCTGGCCGGCGATCTGCTCCAGCACCTTGGCGCCGGAGACCTGCCAGGGCAAGGCGTTGACCACGATCTCGCCTTCCTCGCGCTCCCAGCAGGCCCTGAGCCTCAGCGTGCCGTTGCCGGTCTCGTAGATCAGGCGGATCTCGGCCGGCGAGGACACCAGTTCGGCGACGGTCGGAAAATCCGGCCCCTGCACTTCCTCCAGCAGTTCGTCGAGCGTGGCCCTGGGCGACTCCAGCAGCCGGATGCAGGCGCGGGCAACTTCGCCGAGATTGTGCGGCGGAATATCGGTAGACATGCCGACGGCAATGCCGGAGGCACCGTTGAGCAGCAGGTTGGGCAAGCGCGCGGGCAGCCGCACCGGCTCCGACAGCGTGCCATCGAAATTCGGCTGCCAGTCGGCGGTGCCGTGACCCAGCTCGGAGAGCAGCAGCGCCGCGTAAGCCGTCAGGCGGGCCTCGGTGTAGCGCATCGCTGCAAAGGACTTGGGATCGTCCGGCGAACCCCAGTTACCCTGCCCGTCGATCAGCGGATAGCGATAGCTGAAAGACTGCGCCATCAACACCATCGCCTCGTAGCAGGCCGAGTCGCCATGCGGATGGAATTTGCCGATCACGTCGCCGATGGTGCGCGCGGATTTCTTTGGCTTCTGCCCTGCAGACAGGCCGAGTTCGCTCATGGCGTAGACGATTCGCCGCTGCACCGGTTTCAGGCCGTCGGCGATGTGCGGCAGCGCGCGATCGAGAATCACGTACATCGAGTAGTCGAGGTACGCCTTCTCGGTGAACACCTTCATCGGCATCCGCTCGATGCCCTCGAAGTCGAGCTCCATTTCCTTCATCGCCTGGCCACCGCGATGCTCACGGCGTCACCTCGGCGAGGTTGCCCTTGGTCTGCAACCACTCGCGGCGATCGCCGGCGCGTTTCCTGGCGAGCAGCATGTCCATCAGCTCGCGGGTCCGGTCGCCCTCAGCCAGTGTGAGCTGCACCAGCCGGCGCGTTTCCGGCGCCATGGTGGTCTCCCTGAGCTGCAGCGCGCTCATTTCGCCCAGGCCCTTGAAGCGCGTGACCGTGACCTTGCCCTTCAGGTCCTCGGCCTCGATCCGGTGCAGCACGCCGCGCCGCTCGGCTTCGTCGAGCGCGTAGAACACCTGCTTGCCGAGGTCGATGCGAAACAGCGGCGGCATGGCGACGAACACGTGGCCGGCCGCCACCAGCGCAGGGAAGTGCTTGAGGAACAGCGCACACAGCAGGGTGGCGATGTGCAGGCCGTCGGAGTCGGCGTCCGCCAGGATGCAGACGCGGTGATAGCGCAGTCCGCGCAGGTCGCCCGAGCCGGGATCCACGCCGAGCGCGATGCTGATGTCGTGCACTTCCTGCGAGGCCAGCACCTCCGCCGGGTCGACTTCCCAGGTATTGAGGATCTTGCCCCTGAGCGGCATCACCGCCTGGAACTCGCGATCGCGGGCCTGCTTGGCCGAGCCGCCGGCCGAGTCGCCCTCGACGAGAAACAGTTCCGCCCGCTCCGGGTCCTGGGCGCTGCAGTCGGCCAGCTTGCCGGGCAGCGCGGGCCCGCTGACGACTCGCTTGCGCACCACCTTGCGGCTGGCCTTGAGACGGGCACTGGCGTTGGCGATGGCGAGCTGGGCGATGCCCTCCCCCGCCTCGGGATGCTGGTTCAGCCAGATGGCGAGCGCGTCCTTGACCGTGCCCGAAACGAATGCGGCGCATTCGCGCGAACCGAGGCGCTCCTTCGTCTGCCCCGAGAACTGCGGGTCCTCGAGCTTCACCGACAGCACGTACGACACCTGAGCCCAGACGTCGTCAGGCGCGAGGCGCACCCCGCGCGGCAGCAGGTTGCGGAACTCGCAGAACTCGCGCAACGCCTCGGTCAAGCCGGCGCGAAAGCCGTTTACATGAGTGCCGCCCAGCACCGTGGGAATGAGGTTGACGTAGCTCTCCGTCACCGGCTCGCCGCCGTCGGGCAGCCAGGCGAGCGCCCAGTCGGCGGCCTCGGTGCCGCCCTGGACGCTGCCGGTGAACGGCTCGGTGGGGATGGTGGCGACGTCCTGGAGCGTCTCGCGCAGGTAGTCGCCGAGTCCCCCCTCGTACTGCCAGGTGTCAGTCTCGTTGCCCGCTTCCTGGTGCAGCGTCACCTTGAGCCCCGGGCACAGCACGGCCTTGGCGCGCAGCAGGTGCCTCAGGCGCGGCACCGAAAACTTCGCCGAATCGAAGTACTTCTCGTCCGGCCAGAAGCGCAGCGTGGTGCCGGTGTTTTGCCTGCCGACAGTGCCCACGGCCTCGAGCTCGCGGCTCTTGTCGCCGCCGCGGAAGCTCATGTTGTACTCGCGTCCGCCGCGACGGATCCAAACCTCGAGGTTGCGCGACAGCGCGTTGACCACGGAAACACCGACGCCGTGCAGCCCGCCGGAGTACCGGTAGTTCTTGTGGGAAAACTTGCCGCCGGCGTGCAGGCGGGTGAGGATCAGCTCGACGCCGGGAATGCCTTCCTGCGGATGCACGTCCACCGGCATGCCGCGGCCGTCATCCTCCACCTGGAGCGAGCCGTCGCGAAACAGCGTCACGCCGATGCGCTTGCAGTGGCCGGCGATGGCCTCGTCCACGCTGTTGTCCACCACCTCCTGCGCGAGGTGGTTCGGCCGCGTGGTGTCGGTGTACATGCCCGGACGGCGCCGGACCGGATCGAGGCCGCTCAGGACCTCGATCGAGGAGGCGTTGTAATCGTGACTCATGAATGCCCTGCGATCCGGGCGGGAGCGCCCGGGCGCAGGCGATTCTACCAGCTTGGCCCGCGCCCCGGGCACGGCCGATGAGCGGCCGTGCCCGGGTACCGTGCCGGGACTTACTTCAGGTCGAAGCGATCCGCGTTCATCACCTTGGTCCACGCCGCCACGAAGTCCTTCACGAACCTGTGCTGCGCGTCGCCCTGCGCATAGACCTCCGCGATGGCGCGGAGCTGGGAGTTCGCGCCGAACACCAGGTCGACGCGGGTGGCGGTCCACTTGAGCTTGCCGGTCTTGCGGTCGCGTCCCTCGAAGACCTCGGCGTCCTCCGAGACGGGCTTCCACTCCGTGCCCATGTCCAGCAGGTTGACGAAGAAGTCGTTGCTCAGAGTCCCCGGCTTGCGGGTAAATACGCCGTGCTTCGAGCCGCCCGTGTTGGCGCCCAGTGCGCGCATCCCGCCGATGAGCACGGTCATTTCCGGCGCGGTCAGCTTCAGCAACTGCGCCCGGTTCAGCAGCAGTTCCTCCGCCGGCACGGTGTAGCGCTCCTTGAGGAAGTTGCGGAAGCCGTCGGCGCTTGGTTCGAGAAACTCAAAGGACTCTACGTCCGTCTGCTCCTCCGTCGCATCCGTCCGGCCGGGCTGGAACGGGATCTCGACCCTGGGCCCGGCGCTGCGCGCCGCCTCCTCGATGGCGGCGTTGCCGCCCAGCACGATCAGATCCGCGAGGGACACCCGCTTCCTGCCCGACTGGGCGTCATTGAATTCCTTTTGTATCCCTTCGAGCTTCTTGAGCACCTTCCTGAGCTGGCCAGGATCGTTCGCCTCCCAGTCCTTCTGCGGGGCGAGGCGGATGCGTGCACCATTGGCACCGCCGCGCCTGTCCGAATCGCGGTAGGTGGCAGCGGCGCCCCAGGCAGTCTTGACGAGGGCGGCAATGGACAGGCCGGACTCGAGAATTTTCCGCTTGAGTTTCCGGATGTCCTTCTCACCGATCAGCTTGTGATCGACCTTGGGCACCGGGTCCTGCCAGATCAGGTCTTCCTCGGGCACTTCGGGGCCGAGGTAGCGGGACTTGGGCCCCATGTCGCGATGGAGCAGCTTGAACCAGGCCCGGGCAAAGGCGTCGGCGAACTCGTCCGGGTTCTCGTGGAAATGCTTGGCGATCTTCCGGTAGGTCGGGTCCACCTTCAGCGAGAGGTCCGTGGTGAGCATCATCGGCAGGACTTTCTTCGCCGGGTTGTGTGCCATGGGCACCTTGTCTTCTTCCCTGATGTTCTTCGGCATCCACTGGTGTTTGCCGGCCGGGCTCCTAGTCAACTCCCAGTCGTAGCGGAACAGCAGGTCGAAGTAGCCCATGTCCCACTTCGTGGGGTTGGAGGTCCAGGCTCCCTCCAGGCCGCTGGTGATGCAGTCGTCGCCCATGCCGCTGCCGAAGCTGTTCTTCCACCCGAAGCCCTGGTGCTCCAGTGAGGAGCATCCCTCGGGATCCGCACCGAGATGGCTGTCGGGCGCCGCACCGTGGGCCTTGCCGAACGTGTGCCCACCGGCGATCAGCGCCACGGTCTCGTAGTCGTCCATGGCCATGCGCTTGAAGGTCTCGCGAATGTCGCGCACGGCTTTCATCGGGTCGGGCTCCCCGTCCGGGCCTTCCGGGTTCACGTAGATGAGGCCCATCTGGACATTGGCGAGGGGCGCTTCGAGCTCCCGCTCGCCGCTGTAGCGCTTGCTCTCCAGCCACTCTTTCTCGAGGCCCCAGTAGGTGTCCTCTTCCGGGGCGTAGATGTCCTCGCGGCCGCCGCCGAAGCCGAAGGTCTTGAAGCCCATGGACTCCAGCGCGACGTTGCCGGTCAGGATGAACAGGTCGGCCCAGGAGATCCGGTTGCCGTACTTCTGCTTGATGGGCCAAAGCAGGCGGCGCGCCTTGTCCAGGTTGCCGTTGTCCGGCCAGCTGTTGATGGGCGCAAAGCGCTGGTTGCCGCTGCCGCCGCCGCCACGGCCGTCGCCGGCCCGGTAGGTGCCGGCCGCGTGCCAGGTCATGCGGATGAACAGTCCCCCGTAGTGGCCGAAGTCCGCCGGCCACCATTCCTGGGAGTCGGTCATCAGGGCATGGAGGTCCTTCTTCAACGCCTTGAAGTCGAGCTTCTTGAATTCCTCGGCATAGTTGAAGTCCTTGCCCAGGGGATTCGACTCCGGCGTGTGCTGGTGGAGGATCCTGAGGTTGAGCTGGTTCGGCCACCAGTCCTCGTTCGCGGTGCCCGGGCCACGAAGGCTGGTGAGAGCCCCGTGCATGACCGGGCACTTGCCCTGATTCTTGCCATCACTTGTGCGCATGTCCCGCTCCGAATATTGATGAAAGGCCGCCCGGCTCCTGCCGGCCACTGGTTGCTCTGGAACTGCGTTGAAGGCCGCGCGAACGCGCGGGCCTTTCCGATCCCGACTCAATTTAGATCAAGTCTAAATCTTGCCGGGAAGCCTAGTCCCAGGGCTGGTGCATGTCAACTTCGGCTGCCGCCGCTTCAGGGCGCGCATTGATTCCGCCCGGCGCCAACCGGTATCGTACCGCAGCCCTCCACTCGACGACCGCGAAACCTGATGCCCAAAGGAAAATCCCGACCGCCAGCGCCCCCGGCCGAACTGGAGGCGCTGGATTTCGAGCAGGCGCTGCTTTCGCTGGAGGAGCTGGTTGGAACACTGGAAGCTGGCGACCAGCCGCTGGAGCAGGCGCTTGCGGCATTCGAGCGCGGCGTCGCCTTGGCGCGACGCTGCCAGGCGGCCTTGCGGGCCGCGGAACAACGCGTGGAAATCCTGACCCGCAATACCGCCGACGCACCGCTGGAGCCCTTCGAGCCCGAGCAGTGACGCCTGCTGAGCATCTCGCGGCCTGCCAGGCCCGGGTCGAACGCTGCCTGGCAAGCTGGCTGCCCGGACCAGACGTCGAGCCCGTCCGTCTGCACGAGGCGATGCGCTACGCCGTGCTCGGCGCGGGCAAGCGCGTGCGTCCCCTGCTCGTCTACTACACGGGCACCGCGCTCTCGATCCCCGAATCCCGCCTCGACGGACCGGCGGCGGCAGTGGAGTTGATTCACGCCTATTCGCTGGTTCACGACGACCTGCCGGCAATGGACGACGATGACCTGCGGCGCGGCCGGCCGACCTGCCACCGGGCCTTCGACGAGGGCACCGCCATCCTGGTGGGCGATGCGCTGCAGGTACTTGCCTTCGAGATCCTCGCCTCCGATCCGGCCATGGTGGCCGAGCCGCGGCAGCGCCTGGAAATCATCCGCCTGCTGTCGCATGCCTCCGGCACCGCGGGCATGGCAGGGGGCCAGGCCATCGACCTCGCCGCCGCCGGCCGGGCGCTGACGCTCGCCGAGCTCGAGCACATGCACCGGCTGAAGACCGGTGCGCTGATTCACGCCAGCGTGAAAATGGCCGCCGCCAGCGCCGACGGGCTCAGCCGGGAGATCGACCTCGCGCTGGACGCATTTGGCGCGGCCATCGGCCTGGCGTTCCAGATCCAGGATGACATCCTCGATGTCGAAGGCGAGACCGACGTGCTCGGCAAGCGGGCCCATGCAGACGCAGCCCGCGCCAAGCCCACCTACCCCAGCGTCACCGGGCTCGATGCCGCCAAGCGGCGCCTGCGCCAATTGCACGACGAAGCGGTGGCGGCGCTGGCGCCGCTGGGGCCGGCGGCCGAATCGCTGCGCCTGCTGTCGGGCTGGCTCACCGAGCGGCGCCATTGAACGAACGTAGGAGCGGCTTGAGCCGCGATCCCGCCACTCGCGGCTGAAGCCGCTCCTACAGGGAACGCCGATGCCGGCCCGCCGCTTTGGACAGCGCCCCGACTCTGGCCGATAATCAACCATCCCGCCGTCACCTCGCCCGGCGCCGAAGCCACCACCATGGGTCTTGAGGACCAGTATCCGCTGCTGGCGCGCATCCAGGACCCGGCTGATCTCCGGGCCCTTGCGGAAGAATTGCTCGAGCCGCTGACCCGCGAGCTGCGGGCCTACCTGATCGACACCATGTCGCGCACCGGCGGGCATTTCGCGGCCAACCTCGGCACCGTCGAGCTGGCCACCGTGCTGCACTACGTGTTCGACACTCCCCGCGACCGGCTGGTCTGGGACGTCGGCCACCAGGCCTACCCGCACAAGATCCTGACCGGCCGGCGCGACCGCCTCGAGACCATCCGCAAGCTCGGCGGGCTGGCGCCGTTTCCCAGCCGCTTCGAGAGTGAATACGACACCTTCGGGGTGGGTCATTCCAGCACTTCGGTCAGCGCCGCGCTCGGCATGGCGATCGCGGCGCGCCAGCAGGGCGAGCGACGCCGTGTGGTGGCGGTGATCGGCGACGGTGCGCTCACTGCGGGGCTGGCCTACGAGGCGCTGTGCCACGCCGGCAGCCTGGACGTCGACTTGCTGGTGATCCTGAACGACAACGACATGTCGATTTCCGAGAACGTCGGCGCGATGTCGCACTACCTGGCCCGGGTGCTCTCCGGCAAGCTCTACGCGACCATCCGCGAAGGCAGCAAGAAGCTGATCCGCCGCATGCCGACGGTCTGGGAGCTGGCGCGCCGCTCGGAAGAGCACGTCAAGGGCATGGTGCTGCCGGGCACCTTGTTCGAGGAGCTCGGGCTGAACTACATCGGCCCGGTGGACGGCCACGATGTCGGCGTGCTGCTCAAGACCTTGAGCAACGTACGTGACCTGCACGGGCCGCAGTTCCTGCATGTCGTGACCCGCAAAGGCAAGGGATACCTGCCCGCCGAAGCCGACCCGATCGCCTGGCACGGTCCCGGCCCCTTCGATCCGCAGCGCGGCGTGATTCACAAGGGCAAGTCGAAAGGCAAGAGTTACTCGCAGGTGTTCGGCGAGTGGCTGTGCGACATGGCCGAGGCCGACCCGCGCGTCGTCGGCATCACCCCGGCGATGCGCGAGGGCTCCGGCATGGTGGAGTACTCGCAGCGCTTCCCGACGCGCTATTTCGACGTCGGCATTTGCGAGCAGCACGCGGTGACGCTCGGCGCCGGGATGGCCTGCGAAGGCGTGCGCCCGGTGGTGGCGATCTATTCCAGCTTCCTGCAGCGCGCGTACGACCAGCTGATCCACGACGTCGCGCTGCAGAATCTGCCGGTGGTGTTCGCGCTGGACCGCGGCGGGCTGGTCGGCAATGACGGTCCGACCCATCACGGCGCCTACGACCTGTCGTTCCTGCGCTGCATCCCCAACATGGTGGTGATGGCGCCGGCCGACGAGAACGAATGCCGGCAGATGCTGTACACCGGCATCACGCTGGACGGGCCGAGCGCCGTACGCTATCCGCGCGGCTGCGGGCCGGGCGCGGCGATCGAGACGCCGATGCGCGCGCTGCCGCTGGGCAAGGCACAGCTGCGCCGCCGCGGCCGCGACCTCGCGCTGCTGGCCTTCGGCGCGATGGTGCCGATTGCCGAGCAGGTCGCCCGCGAGCTCGACGCCAGCGTGGTCAACATGCGTTTCGTCAAACCACTGGACGAGGAAACGGTGCTGGCGATGGCGGAAAGCCACGAAGCGCTCGTGACCCTCGAGGACCACGCCCTGATGGGCGGTGCCGGCAGCGCGGTCGGCGAATGCCTGGCGGCCCACCGGGTGCTGATCCCCCTGCTGAGCCTCGGCATCCCGGACCATTTCATCGAGCACGGCTCGCGCGAGCAGTGCCTTGCGGCGGCTGGGCTGGACGCCGGCTCGATCCTCGAGGCCGTCCGGGCCTGGCGGCGCCAGACCGAACTTCGCAGCGTCGGCGAGGCCTGACTCCGGGGCGCCCGGAGCCTCCCGAAACTGTGCGTGGAACACCCCTGCGAAGCGGCAGTGGCCTATAATCCTCCGCTTGGATCGCACGCGGTTATGGGCAACCCCGGGCGGAATGACCCAGCCTCCCGACCAGGGACCCGGAACATGAAAGACTTGAGCGAGACCGGAGCCATCAGCAGCGACCCGATAGCAGACGTCCAGGGGAGCGCCGACCTGCGCCAGATACCCATCAACAAGGTGGGCATCAAGGACATCTACCACCCGGTGCGTATCAAGGAGCGCGCCGGCGGCGAACAGCACACGGTCGCCAACTTCAACATGTACGTGGACCTGCCGCACAACTTCAAGGGCACCCACATGTCGCGCTTCGTGGAGATTCTCAACAATCACGAGCGAGAGATTTCGGTGAAGTCCTTCCGCGACATGATGACAGAGCTGACCGAGCGCCTCGACGCGGAATCCGGCCACATCGAGATGACCTTCCCGTACTTCGTCACCAAGCATGCACCGGTGTCCGGCGTGCAGAGCCTGATGGACTACCAGGCCAGCATGATCGGCGAGCGGCGCGATGGCGCGAGCATCATCTGGGTGAAGGTGGTGGTGCCGGTGACCAGCCTCTGTCCCTGCTCGAAGAAGATCTCGGACTACGGCGCGCACAACCAGCGCTCGCACGTCACCCTCTGCGTGCGCGTCGACGGCTTCGTCTGGCTGGAGGAACTGATCGAGCTGGCCGAGCAGGAGGCCTCCTGCGAGCTGTTCGGCATCCTCAAGCGGCCCGACGAGAAGTGGGTGACCGAGCGGGCCTACGACAACCCCAAGTTCGTCGAGGACCTGGTGCGGGACATCGCGGTGCGGCTCAATGCCGACGAGCGGATCCGCGCCTACACGGTAGAGTCGGAAAACTTCGAGTCGATCCACAACCACTCGGCCTACGCAATGGTCGAGCACGACAAGGATCGGGAAGGCCCGCCGCGAGCCTGAATTTCGCCTGCCCGCAGTCGTAGGAGGGGCTTCAGCCCCGACGGTCGCGGCTGAAGCTGGTCGCAGCTGAAGCTGGTCGCGGCTGAAGCCGCTCCTACGTACGCGGGCTCGCGGGTCAGG
>CAZOSZ010000080.1:0-4466 GCA_964582505.1 uncultured Ectothiorhodospiraceae bacterium
TCGAGGCGACCCACGGCACGGCGCCCAAGTACGCCAACCTCGACAAGGTCAACCCCGGCAGCCTGATCCTCTCCGGCGAGATGATGCTCCGCCATCTCGGCTGGATCGAGGCCGCGGATCGCATCATCACTGCGATGGACCGCACCATCGGTGACAAGACCGTGACCTACGACTTCGCGCGCCTGATGGAAGGCGCCAACGAGGTGAAATGCAGCGAATTCGGCGACGCGCTGATCAAGAACCTGTGAGGCGGGTCGCCCCTGTAGGAGGGGCTTCAGCCCCGATCTGTGTCGCGGCCGTAGGAGGGGCTTCAGCCCCGATCTGTGTCGCGGCTAAAGCCGCTCCTACTGCCGCTCCTACGGCAGGGTGCGGTGCCTGACCGGGCTCCGGATTCGGCCCTGGCGCGCGACTGCGCCAGGGCCATTTTCGACGCCTTCGGCGCGTACAACGCCGAGTTCCGCGAAGTCACCCAGCGAGCCAGGCTGCATTTCGAGAAACGCGACTGGGTCGCCGGCCGCCGCGACGCGACCGGGCGCATCGACCTCTACGACCGCTACGTCATCGAGACCACGAAACGGATCGGCCAGACTCTCGGCCAGCGCGCCACCGAGCGCGCACTGTGGGTGCGCATCAAGGCCTGCTTCGAGGACGAGATTCGCGATTACATCGACCTGGAGTTCGAGAAGACGTTTTTCAGCTCGATCACGCGCCGACTGTTCGGCACGGTCGGCGTCGATCCGGAGGTCGAGTTCGTCGCGCTCGACCTGGATCCGCTTTCCAAGGTCCGGCCGCCACAGGCGCTCAACAGCTACGAGTACCGGGGCGCGCTGGAGCGACTCGTCGAGGACGTGCTCGAGGACTACAGCTTCGAGCCCCCCTGGCAGGACTTCAAGGCCAGCGCCGAGTTCGTCGCCGCCGAACTGACGCGCGCCTGGGAGCCGCTCGGCGGCATCGAGCGGCTGATCCGGATCGAGTTCATGCGGCCGATCTTCTACCAGAACACGCGCGCCTACCTGGTCGGCCGGGCACTCGGCGCGGCGCAGCCGCAGCCGGTGGTGATCGCGCTGCGCAACAGCGCCGAGGGCGTCGCGGTGGACGCGGTGCTGACTGCGGTGCGTGACGCCAGCATCCTGTTCGGTTTTACCCGCAGCTACTTCCACGCCGACCTCGAGACGGTGCACGACGCCGTGGTGTTCCTGCGCACCATCCTGCCGCGCAAGCCGCTGGCCGAGCTGTTCACCGTGCTCGGCCGCGCGCGCCAGGGCAAGACCGAGACCTACCGCACCTTCTTCCGCCACCTGCAGCACTCCCGCGATCTGATCGTCGAGGCGCCCGGCGACCGCGGCATGGTGATGGCGGTATTCACGCTGCCGTCCTTCGACGTGGTGTTCAAGGTGATCCGCGACCAGTTTGCCTATCCCAAGACCGTGGTGCGCAAGGACGTGCTCGACAGATATTACCTGGTGTTCCGTCACGACCGTGCCGGCCGGCTGGTGGACGCGCAGGAGTTCAAGATGCTGCGCTTTCCACGCCGGCGCTTCGACGCTACCCTGCTTGAGCAGCTGCTCGAGTCCGCGGCCCAGACGGTCAGCGTGGATGGCGACGACGTGGTGATCGCGCATTGCTATGTCGAGCGCCGGCTGAGACCGCTCAATCTGTATCTGGCCGAGGCCTCGCCGCTGGCCGCGCGGCATGCGGTGCTCGATTACGGCCAGTCGGTCCGCGACCTGGCCGCGACCAACATTTTTCCGGGCGACCTGCTGCTGAAGAACTTCGGCGTGACGCGCAATGGCCGGGTGATCTTCTACGACTACGACGAGCTTTGCCTGGTGACGGATTGCCACTTCCGCAAGCTGCCGCGCGCGCGCAACCTCGAGGAGGAGATGCAGTCCGAGGCCTGGTTTTTCGTCGACGAGCACGACGTGTTTCCCGAGCAGTTCAACAACTTTCTCGGGCTCGAGCCGGAGCAGCTCGAGACTTTCCTGGAACACCACGGGGAGTTGCTGATGCCCGAGTTCTGGCGCGACCTGAAGCGCCGCCACGAGGCCGGCGAAGTGCTGGAGATCCTGCCCTACCGGCCGCCCCGGAGCGTGACTGCAGGTGGCCACTGAACGTCGCGGCCGGGGACACCTGTGGCTGCTGCTGCCGGCAGCGGTCCTCGCCTCGCTGTGGCTGGCGTGGCGCTGCCTCGCGGCCGTGGATTTTTTCTATCCGGTGTTCTACGAGGCGCTGGACATCGGCGCGCACATCGAGCGTTTCGGCCCGCAGAACCGTTACAAGGCCGGCTTTGAAACCACCACCCGCGCGGAACGGCTGCGGCTGTTCAGTGCGATCGTGCATGCAATCCACGATTCCGGTCGCGGGCTGGCCGAGCTCGAGTACCACGACCCGGCGGGGCGCCCGATCGACCGCCTGCTGCGCGAACCGGAGGTCGCGCACCTCGAGGACGTCGCAAAGCTCATCGACCGGATCGCGCCCGTCGGCTGGCTGGCGGTCGCCTGGGTGGGCGTGCAGCTGCTCTTGATCCGGCTGCTGGGATGGGGCGTGCCCGCGCTCGGCCGGCTGCTCGGCGTGAGCCTCGCGTCCATCCTGGCCGGCATCATGCTGGTGCTGGTGATCGGCCCGCGGCGCGTGTTCCATGCGCTGCACGACCTGGTGTTCCCGCCGGAGCACCCGTGGTTCTTCTATTACCAGGACTCGCTGATGTCGACGATGATGAAGGCGCCCGACCTGTTCGGCGCAATAGCGGCGGTGCTGCTGCTGTTCGGCGTGTTGCTCTATGCGGCGCTGCTGGTGGCGGCCCGGCGGCTGGCCCCGGGTCAGCCGCGGTAGCGCGCCTCCAGCACGGCGAAGGCTGCGCGCATGCCCTGCGCCATGGCCCCCTCGGGCCGGCCGGGGCGGCTGCGCGGGTTCCAGGCGAAGGTGTCGACATGCGCCCAGGCCTTCGCCTTCGTGACGAAGCTCTGCAGGAACAGCCCGCCGTAGATCGCCCCGGCGAAGCCGTCCGTGGTGACATTGTTCAGGTCCGCAACGCCCCCCGTGAGATTGGCTGCATACGGCGCCCACAACGGCATCGGCCAGAGCGGATCGCCCTGCGTCCGGCCCGCCTCGGTCCACTCCCACGCCAGCGCCTCGTCGGTGGCGAACAGCGCCGGCAGGTCCGGCCCGAGCGCGATCCGCGCAGCACCGGTCAAGGTCGCGAAATCCAGCAGCAGCTCCGGCGCTTCCTCATCAGCCAGCGCCAGCGCATCCGCCAGCACTACGCGGCCCTCCGCATCTGTGTTGCCGATCTCCACCGTGAGCCCCGAGCGCGTCGGCACGACGTCGCCCGGCCGATAGGCGTTGCCCGCCACGCTGTTCTCGACCGCCGGGATCAGCACCCGCAGGCTCACCGGCAGGCCCGCGTCCATGATCATCTTCGCCAGCCCGAGCACGTGCGCGGCGCCGCCCATGTCCTTCTTCATGTTGCGCATGCCCGGCGGTTGCTTCAGGTTCAGCCCGCCGGTGTCGAAGCACACGCCCTTGCCGACCAGCGTCACGCGCGGCCGGCCCGGCTCGCCCCAGCGCAGCTCGAGCAGCCGCGGCTCGCGCACGCTGGCGCGTCCCACCGCGTGGATCGCCGGGAAGTTCTCAGCCAGCAGGGCATCGCCGACGATCTCGCGGAACTCGGCGCCGGAAGCCGCGGCGAGCGCGGCGGCCGCCTGCGACAACTCCGCGGGACCCATATCGCTGGCCGGCGTGTTGACCAGGTCGCGGGTTCGCGCATCCGCATCCACTGCCGATTGGATCGCCGCGGGCTCAACCTCCTCCGGCCAGGCGAGCTTGCGCGGTTGCGGTGGCTTGGCCGTCGACTGGCGGCTGAAGGCGTACTGGCCAATGCCCCAGGCGAGCGCACGCAGCGTGCGCTCATCTGCGTCCGCATCGCCCGCGAACACGTAGCCGCCGACTGGAACCTGGCCGGGAATCGCGGCCAGCGACCAGAAGCGCTCCGGGCCGCCCACTCCCGCCAGCACCGCCGCGAGGCTGCCGTCGCTGCCGGGCAGCGCAAGGACCGAGCCGGGCTTCGGCTGCCAGCCAGTGCTGCGTACCCAGCCACGATGGGCATCGGTCAGCATGCCGAGCAGGGCCTCGAGGCCGTCCGCCTCTACGGCATGGATCGGGCAAACGCCGGCGGCGCGGTCGGTGTAGAGGTCGCTGGCTGGCATGTAAGGAGTGTTCCGGAATTGGATGGACAGCGCGTCGATTATGCCATTCCGCAGTGGTCGGCTGACACTATTGTGGGTGTCGCATTTCGCGCAGCCGGGAAAGCAACTTCCGTTCTGTAAATTCCGCAGCCCTTTCGTCGGGCCTGCAATCGATCACTGTTCTCTGTGGCACTGCAGTTCGAGCACGCGAGCGGATCGGCCGCGTAGACTTTACGGATCAGGCGTGCCCAGTTGGCCTTGTGTCGAGCGTCCGGCGATGGT
>CAZOSZ010000080.1:4566-10758 GCA_964582505.1 uncultured Ectothiorhodospiraceae bacterium
GTGATTGACGCCGATGTCTTGTCGCTTTGTGCCACCAGCCGGCGGGCGCCTCTGGTGCGGTTGGAATAGTAGCCGCAGGAGCGGGCCAGGTGCTTGTGCTTGTCCGGCACGTGGTTCAGGAGCAGGCGCAGCCACTCACTGAACTTCGAGGGCCAGAGCGGTTCGCGATCCGCAGCTGTTGCCTCGTGCCCGATGTTGAGCAGGACACATTGAAATCCAAGTTTATTTGTGACCTTCGTCGAAGATCTGAAACGCCCTGGAGGCTTTAAGTCAAGTCGCCGTCACTTGCCCGTATCCAGGTCCTATGGTCGACCCCGACAAGATGTGATCTGACGAAAGGGCACACCCGCCGCGAGGCGGGGCCGCAATGCCAGCGGGTCTCCAAAGAAGGCAGACGGCCGGGCTACCGAACCAGAGAACGCAGTAAATGTGGCGACATTGACCAGCTCGCCAATGTTTTTGCTTTCGGGTTCGCTAACCACATGGAGACCAAATCATGAAGACCAGGATCCTCTCGCTTGCCGCCTGTTTGGCGGTCGCGTCTGCAGCGAATGCAGCTGTCACCTACGACGAGAACGGCATCGGATTCGTCGGTAAAGGCGACGTCCAAAGCCTTTACGACTGGAACAATTCCATGCTTCAGGAATACGCCGACGTGGTCGAGTTCCGGCTCCAGTCGGGAGGCACGGCCACTTGGAAGTGTTCTGGCGTCAACCCTGGTGGAGTGTCTGTGACGTCCACGCACAGCGTTGAAAGCGATGCCGTCGGGGCCGCCGTCAATTTCGATGCTCGAAAGAATCGCGTCGGACAGGTCACTGGCTTCATCCTCAATGGCCCCCTGGCCGGTTCGACGGAATTCGCCTCAGTCGGCGAGTGCCCCCCTGATTCTAATTGGCGGGTGCCGCGCTCGCTGGTTCCTGGAAGCATAGTGTACGAGGGCAGCGGTGAACCAATGCTGCAGGTGTCCATCGATGGCCTGGACTGGTACGACCTGCCGATCACGGAGTAATCCACAGAGCCTTCGCCAGAGGCGCTGGGGTTACATAGGCCCTGGCGCCTCTACCGTGTGGCATGTGAATCTACGGCGCTATCAGATTCCAATCACTTCCAGGGCGTGGCCATCACGCCTGCGGCTCGCCCCGAAGGGCGTTATGCCAGTTTTCCTCGACTCTGGCTCCGCTGGTCAGTACCTCCCCGGTCACATCGCGTACACCGGCCGCTCTCCCGGCGCCTCATAGCAGGGCATCATCTGGGGCCCGAACTCGGAGAGCGTCTGCTGGCAGTTGCCCGGCAAGGGGTGGGTGCTCAGGAACTGCGGCGGCGACTTGCCGCCGACCTCGCCCATCTTCTGCCACAGCGTGACCGCGGCCTGCGGGTGGTAGCCGGCCTTGGCCGCGAGCTCGATGCCGATGCGGTCGGCCTCGATCTCGTCGGTGCAGCCGTTCGGCAGGTTGACGGCAAGAATCGCCGCGTTGCTGCCGTAGTAACGCTCAGGCGTAGCAGTGAAGACGACAGACGTCCACGAGGAGATATTGTCAGTCGGTGGAGATATGAACCAACGCTGAGCTCGGCGCGGGGGGGGTATATTCGGATTTCGCGTGGCCCCAGAGGCCGGCACGCCGTCGACGACGACGAGTTTGCCAACAAGGTCAGGATTGCCGGTCGCGAGTGACAGTGCCAGAAATCCTCCAGGCTGTGCCCGACGATGACGGGCTTGCAGTCCGGACGGTGGCGCGGACCAGGTGAAGTCGTCGGTCTTACTAGGTGCCCTCGATCTCGGTTGAGTCGAGCCACTGCGCCAGGTGCTCGTCCTCGGAGGCCTGAAGCCGCTCAGGCGGGGAAGTCCATCCTCTGTACCAGGTCCTCGTAACGCGGATCATCGCGCAAGGGCCGAAGCCTGGGATCGATCATCAGATGGAGCAGCCACACGGACCGCGCCTCAAAGGCCGCTTCGAACCATCCGAATGCCTCATCTGTTTCCCCGAGGCCGGCGTGGACAAGGGCTGCGTGGAAGGGGTCCACGAACCCGTCCAGCCGCTCCAGCTCTGCCAGAATCTGCCTGGCCTCGTCTGGCCTTCCCGCCTGCGCGTACACGTGTCCCAGGGCGGCCAGCGCCGCCGGCTGCCCCGATACCGCCCACGCTCGATCCAACTGCACGATCGCCTCCACGAACTCTCCCCGCTGCTGGTAGGCAAGCCCCAGGTACAGTCGTGCCTCGGAAAAGTCCGGCCAGAGCTCGAGCATTCTCCGGTACTGTTCGATGGCGCGCTCGTACTCGCCGCCATAGAAGTACGGATCGGCCGCATTTTTGTTGATGATCGGGGACAGCGGATCGAGCGCGAGAGCCCGCTGCATGACCGGTTTCGCCTCTTCCACCCTCCCCATCCGCTCCAGGAACAGGCCATACCAATGGTGGGCGGTGGCGTAGTTGGGGTTCAGCTCGATCGCGCGCCGGTACGCCTCGTCCGCCTCGGCCCACTGCCACTCCAGTCGTTCCTTCACGGCCGCCAGCACCGTGTGGGCCTCCGCCAGGTCCGCGTCGAGTGCAAGCGCCCGCAGGGCGGCGCCGCGTGCCCGGTCCAGTGCTTCGGGCACGGGCAGCAACCCGTAATAGGACATCATCGAGAACACCCCTGCCAAGGCGGCATGCGCCAGCGCGAACTGGGGATCGGCCTCCACGGAACGCTCGAGGTTCACCCGGGCGCGCTGCAGCCCCTCCGGAGTGCGCACCGCCCAATTGGCGTGGCCCCGCAGGTAAGCTTCGTAGGCTATCGGATCCACCGTGCGCGCGCGTGCCAGCGCTGCCCGTTGCTCGGGTGCCAGCTGCAGGCGAATCGCGGCGGCGACGCTGAGGGCGACGTCGCGCTGCAGATCGAGGATATCGCTCAAGGACCGGTCGTAGCTTTCGGCCCAGAGGTGGCTCTGGTCACTGGCGCGGACGAGCTGCGCGCTGATGCGAACCCGGCCGCCGTCGTGCCGCACGCTGCCCTCCAGCAGGTACTCCACGCCCAACTCGCGGCCGATCTGCTGTGCACTGCTCGTCGTCTCCTTGTATTGCATCACCGAGCTGCGGGCGATCACGCCGAGACGTTCCGGATGAATCCGTCCAAGCTCGGTGATCATCTCGTCCGTCAAGCCGTCGCTGAAGTATTCCTGGTCAGGGTCGGCGCTCAAGTTCCGAAACGGCAGCACGGCGAGCATCGATCGGTCGGCGGCAGCTGGCTCCACGTGCGACGGCGCCGGCCACCAGCGGAATACCAGGGCAACGACCAGGCCGATCAGTACCAGCGCCACTAGCGCCGCCGGCCTGCGCAGGCGCCACGTGGCAGGCTTCATCGCCGCAGGCGGGCCCTGGAGACGGGGTCCGCGCCGCGCCCGCCAGGCGTCGATCTCGCGCCGGTACGCGTACACCGTGCCCATTTTCCGATGGACATGGCGATGCACCGGCAGGCCCTCGTCCCGCTCCCAGCGGCGCACGGTGCGCACACTGCGCTTCAGGTAGGAGGCAATCTCCTTCCAGGACTCGAGACGCTCGTCGAGCGCCGCGACTGGGATCGGGCCTGGGGACTCCGAGTTGCCGATTACGCCCATGAACCGACTCCTGGCCTCACAGCCATTCTAGAACCTGCCGGGCGGGTCCGACACTTTCACGGGACAAGAGCGGCCATTGCGGGCCAATGCCGCCGTGGCCGCCCTTGCCACCTTGCCAGCGCCGACGCACTCTCCTAGCTTGAAGACACCACGTCGGGGAACGCCGCCCCGAAGGCGGCACAGGGAGAATTCGATGGGAGATTCAACGAACAAGGCGAGGAGCTATTGCGCCGGCCTGCCGGCGCTGTTCGTCGGCCTGCTCCTGACGGGCTACAACGCCCCGGTGCACGCCATGATTGGTGGCGAGCCCGACTTTGAGCATCCGAGCGTCGGCGCCCTGGTGACGTTCCTGCCGTTTCTTCCGGGCAACCCACTGCAGCCGTTCTGCACGGCAACACTGATCAGCCCCGATGTGGCCGTCACCGCCGGACACTGCACGTACTTGATCCACCTGTTCGGGCTGCCGGCCTGGGTGAGCTTCGATCAGCAGTTCAGCGAGAGCTCCGAACTCATCCCCGCCACGGCCATCACGCATCCAAACTTTTCCGAGTCCGGCAATCCCAACGACGTGAGTGGCGTTGGCGGCGACTCGTTCGAACTCGGCGTACTGCTGCTGGCGGAACCCGTCACCGACCGGTCCCCTGCAGTGCTCCCGAGCGCAGCTCAACTCGATTCGCTCAGGCGTGAAAGACTGCTGGTTCCCGGCATGCCTTTCACGCTGGTCGGCTACGGTGCCTTCGGGTTCGTGGACGGCTTCCCCGTATTCGACGGCCAGCGGCGAGCGGCCGAGGTTCCATTCACGACCTTGCGCAAAGAGGCGGCCCAGTTCAGTGCACCTGTCGCGGGCCCGTCGGCATGCTTTGGAGACTCCGGCGGCCCGAACTTCCTCACCGTGGATGGGCAGCAGATTCTGACGAGTGTCACCTGGTGGCTGGGCCCCGGTCCGCTCGCAGGCCCTAATGCCTCCAGCCTGCAGTGCTTTGGGTGGCATCGGGCGTATCGCCTGGACACGCCGCAGGCCCGGGAGTTTCTCAGCAACTTCGTCGCGCTTCCCTGAGGCAACCGCCGATCAGCCCAGCCGAGCACGCAGGAATGGGCCGGATCAGGACCTCCTCAGGTCCGACCTTTGGCACGGGTCCGGCTGCCGAAGCGTCTTGGTTCCCGGCAGGTGCTTCTTCCCGCACTCGACGATTCCCAGCGGCAATGGACGAGTTCCCGGCCTTTGGCGCTCAGCGTGCAGGCATACCGAACCGGCCGCCGCGGGTGGGCTTTCCGGACGACGAGGTCGCAGTCCTGCAGTCGCTTGAGGCGATCGGCGAGGAAGTTGGTGGGAATGCCTTCTGGGCTTGACCGGCTTTCGTGGACGGATTTCGTCCTTCCGTCTATGCCGCTTGTTGGCCCAGATGCCTCCCCTCGAAGTTGACCGGCGAGATGCGGCCCAAGGATGAATGACACCGATGCGGGTTATACCAGCCTTCGATCCACTCGAACACGGCCAGCTCCGCCTCGGTCTGTGTTGTGCAGCGCCGGCGATCGAGGAGCTCGCGCTCGAGTGTCGCGAAGAAACTCTCGGCCATCGCACTGTCCAACGCATCGCCCACCGAGCGACCTTGCGCGACCACACGTCCAGCACGATCGCCAGGTACAAGAAGCCTGACCCGGTCGGGATGTACGTGATTTCGGCCACCTACAGCTGGTCGGGCCCGTCGGCCTTGAACTGCCGCTCCACCAGATCGACCATTGCAGCTGGCGCCCCATCGCGAACCGTGGTCGTCACGAAGCGCCGTGGTGCCATGCGTAATACCCGCTCTTCGATACTCCCAGCACCCGGCACATCGCCGCGACCCTGTAACAGGCCTGGTTCGCCTTCACGAATCCGAAGAGCGCTTCGTGGTCCCGCCCTTCTCGTTGGCAAACCAGGCCGCGGCTTTTGAGAGGATTTCGCGCTCCTCTCGTAGCCGCCGGTTCTCACGCCGCAGCCGCGTCAGCTCCGCGCGTTCCGCGCTGCTCAGGCCGCCATCTCCGGAACCCACGTCCCGGTCCGCCTGCTTGACCCATTGCCGGATCGACCAGCTCGTGCAGCCGAACTCCTTCACCAGCTCGTTGAACGACCCGCCCCGTCGGTGTGATATCGCACATACAGCACGCATCCCCCGAGTTAGCTTGCCGACTGAGGGCCAATGGAGCCGCACGGGGTACGCAAAATGGGGGCGCTAGCGCCGAACACTGCGGAGCTGCGGGAAAGGCCGCGCCTGCTTCGAAAGTACCGTGCACCACGCCTCGCGCGCAGCATGCTTGAACTCCTGGTCACGGCAACACCCTTCGCACTTTTCTGGGGACTGACGTGGATGGCCGTGAGCGCTGGCAATTGGGCCGGTCTGCTGTTCGCCGTGCCCGCCGCAGCCTTTCTGGTGCGGCTGTTCATGATCCAGCACGACTGCGGCCATGGATCATTTTTTCGGTCCCGTCATGTCAATGACTGGGTTGGACGTGTCATCGGCGTGCTGACCCTGACGCCCTACGACTTCTGGCGCTACACGCATGCCCTTCACCATGCAAACTCAGGCAATCTCGATCGCCCGCAGATCGGCGGCATCGATA
>CAZOSZ010000081.1:0-10715 GCA_964582505.1 uncultured Ectothiorhodospiraceae bacterium
GAGCTGATCTTCGGCTGCGTGCTGCCCGCCGGCCTGGGTCAGGCGCCGGCGCGCCAGGCTGCGCTGGCGGCGGGCATCCCGGATTCCGTCGGCTGCACCACCCTCAACAAGGTCTGCGGCTCGGGCATGAAGGCGCTGATGTTCGCTCACGACCTGATCCGCGCCGGCTCGGCGAAGATCGTCGTGGCCGGCGGCATGGAGTCGATGAGCAACGCGCCCTACCTGCTGCCGAAGGCACGCGCCGGCTATCGCATGGGGCACCAGGAAGTGCTCGATCACATGTTCTACGACGGCCTGCAGAATCCCTACGACGGCAACATGATGGGGCATTTCGCGGAGGCGACCGCCGATAAGTACGGCTTCAGCCGCGAGGCCCAGGACGAGTTCTCGATGCAGAGCGTGCGCCTGGCGCTTGCGGCGACAGGCGGCGCGTTCGCCGCCGAGATCGTTCCGCTCACGGTGAAGACCCGGCGTGGCGAGCAGCAGGTCAGCGAGGACGAGGAGCCGGGCCGCTGCGAGCTCGACAAGATTCCCTCCATGCGGCCGGCTTTCCGCAAGGACGGCACCGTGACCGCCGCCTCGTCCTCGTCGATCTCCGACGGCGCGGCGGCACTGTTGTTGATGTCCGAGGCCGAGGCAACGCGACGCGGTCTCGAACCGCTGGCGCGGATCGTCGCCCACGGCGGCTTCGCCCAGGCGCCCGAATGGTTCACGACGGCGCCGGTTTCGGCCACCCGGCAGCTGCTGGAACGCGTCGGCTGGAAGCCCGACCAGGTCGATCTCTACGAGATCAACGAGGCCTTCGCGGTGGTGGCGATGGCTGCGATCCACGACCTGGGACTGGATCGTGAGCGGGTCAATGTGAACGGCGGGGCCTGCGCGCTGGGTCACCCGATCGGCGCGACCGGCGCGCGTCTGCTGGTCACCCTGGCTTACGCGCTCAAGGCGCGCGGCGTGAAGCGCGGTGTGGCCTCGCTGTGCATCGGCGGCGGCGAGGCGACGGCCATGGCGATCGAGGCGCTCTGACGGCCATGCCGGTGCTGTCCACCACCATCCGGGCGACCGGCGAGGCGTTCCTTGCCAACCGGCGGCACATGGAGGCACTGGTCGAGGACCTCCGCGCGCAAGTGGGACTCGCCGCCTGCGGCGGTGGCGAGTTCGCCCGCGAAAAGCATGCCGGCCGCGGCAAGCTGCTGCCGCGCGAGCGCCTCGACGCGCTGCTCGACCCGGGCAGCCCGTTTCTCGAGTTCTCACCGCTGGCCGCGCACGGGCTGTACGAAGGCCGGGCGCCGGCCGCAGGCATCATCACCGGCATCGGGCGGGTGACAGGCAAGGAGGTGGTGATCGTCGCCAACGACGCCACCGTCAAGGGCGGCACTTACTTCCCGCTGACCGTCAAGAAGCACCTGCGCGCGCAGCAGATCGCACTCGACAACCACCTGCCCTGTATTTACCTGGTGGACTCCGGCGGTGCGTTCCTGCCGCTTCAGGACGAGGTATTCCCCGACCGGGACCATTTCGGCCGGATCTTCTACAACCAGGCGCGTCTCTCCGCCGCCGGCATTCCGCAGCTTGCCGTGGTGATGGGCTCGTGCACCGCCGGCGGCGCCTACGTCCCGGCGATGTGCGACGAGGCGATCATCGTGCGCAACCAGGGCACCATCTTCCTCGGCGGACCGCCGCTGGTGAAGGCAGCCACCGGCGAGGAAGTGGATGCCGAGACCCTCGGCGGCGGCGAGGTCCACAGCCGGATTTCCGGAGTGACCGACCACCTGGCGAACGACGACGCCCATGCGCTGGCCCTGGCGCGGGAGCTGGTGGCGGCCCTGAACCGGGTGAAGCCCGCGCACGGCGAAGTCGCAGCGCCGGCCGAGCCGCTCTACCCGGCCGAGGAAATCTACGGCATCGTCCCGCAGGACACGCGATACCCCTACGAGGTTCGCGAAATCATCGCCCGGCTGGTGGATGGCTCGGCGCTGACCGAGTTCAAGCCGCTGTATGGCAAGACGCTGGTCTGCGGCTTCGCGCGGATCCACGGTTACCCGGTCGGCATTCTCGCCAACAACGGCATCCTGTTCTCGGAGTCGGCGCTCAAGGGCACCCATTTCATCCAGCTCTGCAACCGGCGCGGCGTGCCCCTGCTGTTCCTGCAGAACATCACCGGCTTCATGGTCGGCCGCAAGTACGAGCACGCCGGCATCGCCAAGGACGGGGCCAAGCTGGTCAATGCCGTTGCCACGGCCACGGTGCCGAAACTGACCGTGATGATCGGCGGCTCTTTCGGCGCCGGCAATTACGCGATGTGCGGCCGCGCCTACGGCGGCAGGTTCCTGTGGAGCTGGCCCAATGCGCGCATCTCGGTGATGGGCGGCGAGCAGGCCGCGAGCGTGCTGGCGAGTGTGCGGCGCGATGCGCTGGCGGCGCGGGGCGAGGACTGGTCGGAGGCGGACGAGGAGGAGTTTCGCGCGGCCATCCGCCGGCAGTATGACACCCAGGGACATCCCTACTATGCCACCGCGCGTCTCTGGGACGACGGGGTCATCGACCCGGCTGACACGCGCCGGGTGCTCGGCCTGGCGCTTTCCGCAGTCCGCAATGCACCGCCGGCCGCCGAGGGGCCGTACGGCATTTTCCGGATGTGACGACATCGCCATGACAGACCACGCAATCCTGGAGGTCGACCCGCGCGGCGTGGCGACGCTGACGCTGAACCGGCCCGGGGTCCACAACGCCTTCGACGCGGCGCTGGTGACGCGGCTGACAGAGCTGCTGGTGGAGCTCAAGTCACGCGACGACGTGCGCGTGCTGGTGCTGACCGGCGCGGGCCGTTCGTTCTCGGCCGGCGCAGACGTCAACTGGATGCGCTCGATGGCCGCCTGCAGCGAGGAGGAAAACATCGAGGATGCGCTGCAGCTCGCCGATCTGATGTCGCTGCTGAACAGCCTGCCGATTCCGACCGTGGCCCGGGTCAACGGCCATGCCTTTGGCGGCGGCGTCGGCCTGGTGGCCTGCTGTGATATCGCCGTGGCCAGCAACGACGCGCGCTTCGCGTTCTCCGAGGTGCGGCTTGGCATCGTTCCGGCGGTGATCAGCCCCTACGTGGTCGCGGCGATTGGCGAGCGCCACGCGCGCCGCCTGTTCCTCAGTGGCGAGGCCATGGACGCCAGGCTGGCGCGCCGCGTCGGGCTGATCCATGAGATCGCCCAGCCGCAGAAGCTGGATGCGGCGGTGGCCGACCAGGTCGGGATGCTGCTCAAGGGCGGTCCGATGGCCTTGCGGGAAAGCAAAGAGCTGGTGTTCATGGTGGAGCGCAGCAGCATCTCGGCCGACCGTGCCCTGCAGCGACGCACCGCGCAGGTCATCGCCCAGCTGCGGGTCTCAGAGGAGGGCCAGGAGGGGCTGGCAGCCTTTCTCGAGAAGCGGCCGCCGGCCTGGGCGCGCGGAGACGCAGAGGACGCGGAGTGAGCGACGCGCTCAAGCTGCGCAGGTTGCTGATTGCCAACCGCGGGGAGATTGCCTGCCGGATCCTGCGCAGCTGCCGGCGGCTCAGAATCGATAGCGTCGCAGTGTATTCCTCGGCCGACGCTCGGGCTCGCCACGTCCGCGAGGCGGACACGGCCATCGCCATCGGCGGGCCGACGCCCGCCGAGAGTTACCTGGACGGGGCGCGCATCATCGAAGCGGCGCTGGCCGCCGGGGTCGACTCGATCCATCCCGGCTACGGCTTCCTGTCCGAGAATGCCGAGTTTGCCCGCGCCTGCGAGGAGGCGGGGCTGGTGTTCGTCGGCCCGCGCGCCGAGACCATCCGGCGGATGGGCTCGAAGAGCGAGGCCAAGTCGATCATGGAAGCCGCCGGCGTGGCGGTCGTGCCGGGCTATCACGGCGCCGATCAAGGCGAAGCGCTGCTGGTGGAACAGGCCGCGCGGATCGGCTTTCCGCTGCTCATCAAGGCCTCGGCCGGCGGCGGCGGCCGGGGCATGCGCGTGGTGCGGGCCCGGAAAGAGTTCGCCGAGGCACTCGCCGCCGCTCGCCGCGAGGCGCTGAAGGCCTTCGGCGACGACCGGGTGATTCTGGAGCGCTACATCGAGCGGCCGCGCCATATCGAGGTGCAGGTGTTCGGCGACCGGCACGGCAACCTGGTGCATCTCTGGGAGCGCGAGTGCTCGACCCAGCGACGCTACCAGAAGGTGATCGAGGAAAGTCCGTCGCCGCTGCTCGACGAAGCCAGCCGCGAGCGCGTCGTGCAGGCGGCGGTGGACGCGGCGCGGGCCGTGGACTACCTGAACGCCGGCACCGTGGAGTTCATCGCCAGCGCGGAGCGGGATTTCTGGTTCATGGAGATGAACACGCGCCTGCAGGTCGAGCACCCGGTGACCGAGATGATCACCGGTCTCGACCTGGTGGAGTGGCAGTTGCGCATCGCCTCGGGTGAACCGCTGCCCCTTGCGCAGGCCGAGATTTCGCGCCGCGGTCACGCCATCGAGACACGCATCTATGCCGAGAACCCGGCCAGCGGCTTCCTGCCCTCGACCGGGCGGATCCGGCGGCTGCGCGCCCCGGACCGCCACCCGGCGATCCGGCTGGATTCGGGGGTCGACGAAGGCGACGAGATCAGCCGCCACTACGACACGATGCTTGCCAAGCTCGTGATCCACGGCGTGGATCGCGACGAGTGCCTGGGCCGGCTGCGCGAGGCGCTGGCGCACACCGCGATTTCCGGGGTCGCGACCAACCTGCCGTTGCTGCGCGCCATCACCGCGCACCCCCGCTTTGCTGCCGGCGAGGTGGACACGGGGTTCCTCGACCGGGACCTCGAGGAAGTGCTCTGGAACGTTCCGGATCCGCCCCTGCCGGTGCTGGCCGTGGCAGCCTGGCGGGTTGCCCGCGATCTGCGCGGCACGCTTGAACCGGCCGATCCCTGGTCGCCGTGGGGCGCCGCGGATGGCTGGCGCCTGGCCGGGGCCGGCGGGGTGAGCGTCGCGCTGCTCGATGCGGCCGGCCGCCGGCACCTGCTGCGGCTGGAAGTCCGCGGCGCTGGCCACCGCGTGCACTCCGGCAGCCACCATCTCGATGTCTCGCTGGAGGAACGCCAGGACGGCCGGATCTGGCTGGCTTGCCGCGGCGTCAGCGGCGAGGCACTGGTCACCGCCGACGCCGACCGCGTTTATGTCGGCTTCGGCGATCACGGCTGGGACCTGGTGATCGAGCCCCTGTACGCCGACCTGTCGGGCCACGGCGAGCTGGACACGCACCCGGTGGCGCCCATGCCCGGCACCATCGTCGCGCTGAAGGTCAATCAGGGAGATCGCGTCGCCGCCGGTCAGCCGTTGCTGATCATGGAAGGCATGAAGATGGAACTGACGATTTCGGCGCCGGCCGCGGGGGTGGTCGAGCGGCTGCTGTGCGCCGCAGGCGACAGCGTCGAGGCCGACACGGTGCTGGTGGACATCCGGCCGGATGCCGGGGAGCGCTGAAGTGGCCTTGCCCGCTCGTGTCAGGATCGTCGAAGTCGGGCCGCGCGACGGCCTGCAGAACGAGCCGGCGCTCGTGCCGGCGGCGGTCAAGATCGAGTTCATCCAGCGGCTCGCCGCCACCGGCCTGCCGGTGGTGGAGGCAACCAGCTTCGTCAGCCCCCGCTGGATCCCCCAGCTGGCCGATGCCGAGGAAGTTTGGCGCGGCCTCGATCGTCGGCCGGGCGTGTCCTACCCGGTGCTGGTGCCGAACCTGAAGGGCCTGGATCGCGCGATCGCCGCCGGGGTCGAGGAAATCGCGGTGTTCGCCGCCGCCTCCGAGACTTTCAGCCGCAAGAATGTCAACGCCTCGATCGCGGAGAGCCTGCAACGCATCAGCGAGCTGGCAGGTCCGGCGCTGGACGCGGGGCTGCGCATCCGCGGTTACGTCTCCTGCGTGCTCGGCTGTCCCTACGAAGGTGCCATTCACGAGAGCAGGGTGGTCGAGGTGACGCAGGCCCTGATCGAACTCGGTTGCCACGAGGTATCGCTTGGCGACACCATCGGCATCGGCACCCCGCTCGCCGCGCGCCGGCTGCTGTGGGCGGTGGCTGGCGAGTGCGGCATGGAGCGTCTCGCGGTGCACTTCCACGACACCCGCGGCCAGGCGCTGGCCAACATATTCGCCTGTCTCGAGGCGGGCGTGGGCGTGGTGGACGCCTCCGTGGCCGGGCTGGGTGGCTGTCCTTATGCGCGCGGTGCCACCGGCAACGTCGCCACCGAGGACCTGGTCTATCTGCTGCACGGGCTCGGTATCGAGACCGGCGTCGACCTGCCCGCGCTGATCGCAGCGGGTCATTACATTTGCAGCATGCTCGGCCGCGAGCCGAACAGCCGGCTCGGCCGCCTGCCCGAATACCGCTCGTCATGACTTGTTGTAGGAGCGGCTTCAGCCGCGATTCATGTAGGAGCGGCTTCAGCCGCGATCCGGTCGCGGCTGAAGCCGCTCCTACAGGGAATCCCTAAGGGAGAACTCGTTTCATGGAACTGTCCAAGCTCAAGGCCGTCGTCTCCGGCGGTGCCTCCGGTCTGGGCCACGCGGTCGCCCGGCGGATCGTCGCCGAAGGCGGCAAGGTGGCGATTCTCGACGTCAACGAGGCGCAGGGCCGCGAGGCTGCAATGCGGCTCGGCGACCAGGCCCTGTTTCTCGAGACCGACGTCAGCAGCGAAGCCGAAGTCGACGCCGCAGTGAACGCGGCTGCCGGGGCCTTCGGTGGAGTCAACCTCGCGGTCAGCTGCGCCGGCATCCTCGGCGCCGGCCGGGTGCTCGGCCGCGACGGTCCGATGGCGGGCGAACATTTTGCCCGGGTCATCACGGTCAACCTGATCGGCAGCTTCCTGCTCGCCAAGGCCGCGGCCGCGAAAATGCAGCACAACGAGCCGAATGCCGAGGGCGAGCGCGGCGTGATCGTCAACACCGCCTCGGTTGCGGCCTACGAGGGGCAGATCGGACAGGTGGCCTATTCCGCATCGAAGGCGGGCGTCGCCGGCATGGCCCTGCCGCTGGCGCGCGAGTTCGCCCGCCTCGGGATCCGTGTGAACACCATCGCGCCCGGCATTTTTCTCACGCCGATGATGGAGGGCATGCCGGAAAACGTGCAGCAATCGCTGGCCGCGCAAGTGCCCTTCCCCTCCCGGCTCGGCCGCCCGGAGGAGTTCGCCGACCTGGTCGCCTGTATCTGCACAAACGTCATGCTGAACGCCGAAACCATCCGGCTGGACGGCGCGATCCGCATGCAGCCCAAGTGAGTGCGCGGCTCGGTTAACATTCCCGGTCCAGTCGCAGAAACAGCGAGGCGCCGATGAACGCCACCCAGCACGGTATCGAGCGCGAGCTCATGGAATACGATTTCGCCATCGTCGGCGGCGGGCCGGCGGGGCTCGCCTGTGCGATCCGCCTGAAGCAGCGGCTGCCGGACGCCAGCATCTGCCTGCTGGAGAAAGGCTCGGAGATCGGCGCCCATATCCTGTCGGGCTGCGTCATGGAACCCGGGCCGCTCGACGAGCTGCTGCCTTCGTGGCGCGAGACCCCGCCGGCGATCTGCGTGCCGGCCGGCCGCGACGAGTTCCGCCTGCTCACCCGGAATCGTTCGATCCGACTTCCCACGCCGCCGCAGATGCACAACGCCGGCAACTACATCGTCTCGCTCGCCGAGCTGTGCAAGCAGCTCGCGGCCCACGCCGAGTCGCTGGGCGTCGAGGTGTTCCCGGGCTTCCCCGGCCGACATCCCCTGCTGGAGGGTGACGGCGCCGCGGCACGAGTGATCGGCGTGCGCTGTGGAGACATGGGCGTGGAGGCCGACGGCACGGCCGACGGCCGGCCGGGACCGAACTTCGCGCCGGGCGTTGACATCCACGCGCAATGCACGGTGCTGGCCGAGGGCTGCCGCGGCAGCCTGTCGAAACAGCTGATAGCCAAGTTCCACCTCGACCGCGACTCGGCGCCGCAGACCTACGGACTGGGCTTCAAGGAGCTCTGGCAGCTGCCCGCGGGGCGGACCCGCCCGGGGCTGATCCAGCACACCGTCGGCTGGCCGCTGGATGCGCGCACTTATGGCGGGAGTTTCATCTACCACCTCGACCGGGACCGGCTGTACATCGGCTTCGTGGTCGGCCTGGACTATTCCGATCCGCGCTTCTCCCCGTTCGAGGCCTTCCAGCAATTCAAGCACCACCCCCAGTTCCGCAGTCTGCTGGAAGGCGGCGAGATCGTCTCGGGCGGTGCACGGACGATCATCGAGGGCGGGCTGCAGGCGCTGCCGCGCATGGAGATGCCGGGCGCGCTGCTGATCGGCGATGCGGCCGGCACGCTGAACGTGCCCAAGATCAAGGGCGTGCATCAGGCGATCCGCTCAGGTGTGCTGGCTGCCGAGCATCTCGCCGAGCACGGCTCGAGCAAGGGCTTCGACGGCGCCTTTCGCGATTCCGACGGCGGGCGGGAGCTGAGCCGCGTGCGTAATATCCGGCCGGGCTTCCACCGCGGCCTGTGGATGGGCATCGCCAATGCGGCGCTGGAAACCGTGCTCGGCGGGCGCAGTCCGTGGACCATGCGGACCCATGCCGACTGGGACAGCCTCGAGCCGCTCGCGGAGGCCAGGGCGCACGGCGAAATGGCCGCCATGGCGGCGCACTGGCACGCCGAGCGGACCCTGCCGCCACGCGACCGGCTGGCGAGTGTCTATTTCGCCAACACCGTGCATGACGAGGCGCAGCCGGTGCACCTGCGGGTGGCCGACACCTCGATCTGTGCGACGCGCTGCGCGGAGGAATACGGCAATCCCTGCACGCGTTTCTGCCCGGTGGGGGTCTACGAGATGGTGGACGACGGCCAGGGTGGCCGACGTCTGCAGATCAACGCCTCGAACTGCGTGCACTGCAAGGCCTGCGACATCAAGGACCCGTACCAGATCATCGACTGGGTGACGCCGGAGGGCGGCAGCGGGCCGAATTACCAGACGCTTTAGGAGACGAAATGAGAATCCTGGTCGGCATCAAGCGCGTCATCGACTACAACGTGCGCGTGCAGGTCAATCGCGACGGCAGCGGGGTGGTCAAGGACGGCGTGAAGATGAGCATCAACCCCTTCGATGAGATCGCCGTCGAGGAGGCGCTGCGGATCAAGGAGCGTGGCGACGCCGCCGAGGTCGTGGTGGTGTCGATCGGGCCCTCGGCCGCGCAGCAGCAACTGCGCACGGCGCTGGCGATGGGCGCAGATCGCGCCGTGCTGCTGCAGACCGACGACGAAATCCAGCCGCTGGCCGCGGCGCGCGCGCTCAACAAGCTGGTCGGCGAGGAGGACCCGGGACTGGTGATGCTCGGCAAGCAGGCGATCGACGACGACGCCAACCAGGTCGGCCAGATGCTGGCGGCGCTCTGGGACCGCCCGCAGGCCACCTTCGTCTCGAAGCTGGAGTTCGTCGACGGCGTCGCGCGGGCCACGCGTGAAGTGGACGCGGGCCTCGAGCAGGTCGAGATCGAGCTGCCCGCGGTGATCACCGTGGACCTGCGCCTCAACGAGCCCCGCTTCGTGAAGATGCCGGACATCATGAAGGCCAAGCGCAAGCCGCTGGAGATCCGGCCGTTCGCCGAACTGGGCATCGAACTGCCGCCTGTGATCGAGACGTGCCTGCATGAGCCGCCGCCGAAGCGCCAGGGCGGCACGCGGGTGGAGTCGGTCGAGGTGCTGGTCCGCGCGCTCAGGGACAGGGGGGTGCTTTGATGAGCAGGGTGCTGCTGGTCGCCGATCACGACGGCGAATCACTGAACACGGGCATCGCCCGCTCGGTCGCCTGCGCGCGGCAGCTCGGCAAGGTGCACGTGGTGGTGTTCCACGCGCCGGGCTCGGACGGTCCGTGTGCTGCCGCGGCGAAGCTCGACGGTGTCGAGCGGGTGCTGTCGGTGAGCCACACCTCCAACAGCACGCCGCTGGCCGCGGTGCTGGCGCCGCAGGTCGCCGGCCTGGCCCGCGAGCACGAGGGCGGCTACGACTATGTGCTCGCACCGTCCACCACTTTCGGCAAGGACGTGCTGCCCCGTGCCGCGGCGCTGCTCGGCGTGCCGCAGGTCTCCGATCTGATGGAAGTCGTCGACGCGCGCACCTTCAAGCGCCCGATCTACGCGGGCAACGTCATCACCACCGTCAGGGTGCCGGATGGCATCCCGGTATTCGCCACCGTCCGCCTCGCCTCCTTTCAGGCCGTCGGCGAAGGCGCCGGGGCGCCGGTCGTGCCGGCCAGTGTCGAGTGCCGGCCGCCCAGCCACACGCGCCACCTGGGTCTGGCCGATTCCGGCGGTGGCGACCGGCCCGACCTGCAGAGCGCCAGCCGCGTGGTGGCCGGCGGACGCGGCGTCGGCAGCAAGGAAAACTTCGAGTACATCTTCCGGCTGGCCGACAAGCTTGGCGCGGCAGTCGGCGCGAGTCGCGCCGCCGTGGACGCCGGCTACGTGCCCAACGACATGCAGATCGGCCAGACCGGCAAGATCATCGCACCGGCGCTGTACATCGCGGTCGGCATCTCAGGTGCGATCCAGCACATGACCGGCATCAAGGACGCTGGTTGCATCGTGGCGATCAACAAGGACGGCGACGCGCCGATCTTCGAGGCCGCGGACTTCGGCCTGGTGGGTGACCTTTTCCAGCTGCTGCCCGAGCTCGAGAAGGCGCTCGACGCCGCCGGCACCAGGTAACGGCGGCGGCGCTCCGCC
>CAZOSZ010000082.1:0-10695 GCA_964582505.1 uncultured Ectothiorhodospiraceae bacterium
TGCACGACAATGCCGGTCGGATTGTGCGTGATGCGCACTGCGGACTCAGTGCGGTTGACGTGCTGGCCGCCGGCGCCGCTGGCGCGATAGACATCGATGCGAAGGTCCGCCGGATTGATTTCGATGTCGACCTCGTCGTCCACCTCGGGCGAGACGAACACGCCGGCAAAGCTCGTGTGGCGGCGGTTTCCCGAATCGAACGGCGACTTGCGAACCAGCCGGTGAATTCCTGTTTCGGTCCGCAACCAGCCGTAAGCGTAGGGACCGCAGACCTGCACGGTCGCGCTCTTGATCCCGGCGACTTCGCCCCCCGACACCTCGATGATTTCCGCGCCGAAGCCGTGCGCCTCGATCCAGCGCAGGTACATGCGCAACAGCATCTCGGCCCAGTCCTGCGCCTCGGTGCCGCCCTGTCCGGCGTTGATCTCGAGAAAGGCATTGTTGGGATCCATCGGGCCGGAAAACATCCGCCTGAACTCCAGCCCGGCGACCTGCTTTTCGAGCGCCTCGGCATCGGCCTCGATCACGGCAATGGTCGCCTCGTCGTCCTCCTCGACGGCGAGTTCCAGGAGATCGCGGCCGTCGCTCAGGCCGCGGTGGATCCGGTCGAGGCCCTCAACCACGCCTTCGAGCTGCGCGCGTTCCTTGCCAAGCGCCTGCGCCTGCTCCGGCTTGCTCCAGACGTCCGGGTTCTCCAGCTCGCGACGCACTTCCTCGAGCCGCTCGCGCTTGCCCGGGTAGTCAAAGGTACCTCCTCAGGGACTCGGCCCTGGAGGCAAGCTCGTTGAGATGCTGGCGAAGCTGCGAGATTTCCATGTCGAGTCCGGAGCCGTGACGGCCTTAAAGTCAAAGGCGAAAGTCTATCACGCAGCGCAACAGCCACGGCTTCGAACGACAGTCTCCGGATCAGGCGGGCTCGAGATACTCGACCAGCAACTGAGCGGAACGCACGCCCGCGTACTCATTGACGGCGAGTCGATACGCCAGGCGCAATCTGGCCGGACGTGCCCCACCGAGCCGCTCGGCCTGGCGGAACGCGATCCCGTCGACCACCCGCGTCCCGCTGGCCGTTCGCAGCCGAAGCTTGAGGTGGTCCCGCCCGACCAATCGCGCGTCGAGCAGGTCGAAACAGCCGTCGAACAGCGGCTCGGGAAAGCCCTGGCCCCAGGGGCCCGCATCGCGCAGCAGTTGCGCAGTCGCCAGGTTGAATTCCGACTCCTCCAGCTCGCCGTCGGTGAGCAACACGCCATCCAGCGCGCCAGGCTCGAGCCGTGCCGCAACTTCCGCGGCAAGCGCCTCGCGGAAAGCCTCCAGCGACGACGGTGCGAGGCTCAGTCCGGCTGCCATGGCGTGCCCGCCAAAGCGCTCGATCATTCCCGGGTGGCGCGCATCCACGTCGGCCAGCGCATCGCGGATGTGCAGTCCCGCCACGGAACGAGCCGATCCTTTCAGCAGGCCATTGTCGCCCTGCGCGAAGGCCACTGCCGGGCGGTGATAGCGCTCCCTGAGCCGCGCGGCAACCAGCCCGACCACGCCACTGTGCCAGCCACGACGATGCACGCACAGCACCGGCGGCAGCTCGCCCGGGCCCGGGTCCAGCCCTGCCACCGCATCGATTGCCTCGCGCTGCATTCGAGCCTCGATTTCCTTGCGCTCCTGATTGAGGTTTGACAGCAGCGTGGCCAGCTCGGCGGCGTGATCCGGCGACTCGCTCAGCAGACATTCAACACCGACCGACATGTCATCCAGCCGCCCGGCGGCATTGAGACGCGGCCCGACTGCAAAGGCCAGGTCAGCGGCCACAGTCGACCCGGGATCGCGGTCCCCGGCCCTGAGCAGCGCCGTGATCCCCGGCCGGCACGCCCCGGCGCGGATCCGTTGCAGACCCTGCTCCACCAGGATGCGATTGTTTCGATCCAGTGGCACCAGGTCTGCAACCGTGCCGAGGGCCACCAGGTCGAGCCGGCGGGCCGGCGCACGCGGATCCCCGCCCAGACGGCGGGCCAGCGCCACGGACAGGTAGAAGGCCACGCCGACCCCCGCAAGGCACCGGCTCGGAAAACCCTGGCCCGGCAATGCCGGATTGAGAATCGCGGTGGCCGGGGGCAACTGCGCTCCGGGCAAGTGATGGTCGGTGACCAGCACGTCCACGCCGAGTTCGCGCGCCAGCGTGACGCCGGCGTGGCAATTGATACCGCTGTCCACGGTGATGAGCAATTGGGGCCGTCGCACCATGGCATCACGCACCAGGCCAGGCGTCAGCCCGTAGCCGTGCACGAACCGGTCGGGCAGGAGGTACGACACGAGGCCGGCATGGCTTTGCATGGCGAGCATCAGCAGCGCGGTGCTGGTGGCGCCGTCGGCATCGAAGTCACCGACGATCAGGATCCTGTGGCCGGCGTCCAGGTGAGTCGCGACCAGCTCCGCCGCAGCCTCCACGCCATCGAGACGGCTGACCGGCGCGAGACCGGCAAGCCCCAGCTCCAGCTCCGCGGGATCGCGGACACCGCGCGCAGCGTACAGCCTTGCCAGCACAGGTGGAATCCCGGGGAATGCCGCGGGCGCGCCGGGCCCGGCGTCACGCCGGCGTATCGGGCGGCGCGTCAACAAAGCTCGCCTGCCGGCCGCGACCTGCGCCAGGCACGCAGCAGGTCGAAACGCCGTGTCTCGTGGACCGCGCGCCCGGTCACCACCGTGACCGCCTCGAGATGCCCCCGGATCAGCATCCTGAGCAGCGGCGCCGCCCAGTCGGTCTCGACCGCCGCGAACTGCGTCCCGTCGGCGGTCTCGATCGCCACCGGCCAGGCGACGCCGCCGCGTGCCGGCTTACCGTTCCAGAACGCCGGTCGCCCGGCCGGACCGGGAATCGCGCCGAGTCGCGCCAGTCCGGCCAGGTAGGGTTCTCCGGTGTGCAGTCCCGCGGGCGGCGATGCCAATCGGCGAGGCGCCGCAGGCGCAGGTCCGCCACCCCAGGGATGCAGTCCGCCGATGATCGCCGCGCCACGCTCGCGGCGCGCCACGTTGACGGGATGCGCGTGAAACAGCATCTCGATTTCGGACACCAGTCGGCGCAGCGCGGGCTCGGGCGGCGCCGGCCTGACCGCCCCGGCCAGCGACCGGTTCGGCCCTTCGAAGCCCTGCCAGTCCGCGGCGGCCATGCAGCCTGCGTCCCAGGCCAGGTACCAGCGCTCCGGAATGGCCACCTGGAGTCGAAACTGCGCATCACCGAGGGCCGAATCGAATGCCGCGGCGAGCGCCATTGCCTCGGTCAGGCCGATGCCAAGCTCGCCGGCCGGCAGACGCAAGGCGCCCTGCAAGTCGGCCGCCGTGCCCAGTGGCTCGGCACGCAGGCAACCGGTCGGGCATGTCGCGAACTCGGCCAGCGCGCTCACCGGGCCGACCGGCCAGCGCGCCAGGTCGCCTCCGGCCAGCCGCGCAAGCAGCGCCCAGGGCGACTCGCGCAAGGGTCTGGCCCGGCCACGCGCCAGCAGGCGTTCCAGCGCCGGCATGCGCGGCAGGCAACCCGCCGGGACCGACTCCACGCCCGGGATGAACAGCGTAAACACTCAGGAGACCTTCCTGCCTTGGGCTCCAGCAGATGGCATTATTGTACGGCCATGCGCTTCACCCTCGACCGCCATCCGTCTGCCCACCTGGTGACCCACGTCAGCGCCGGAGAAATCCGCGTCGGCGAAGTCAGGATCACCCGAAGCGCGCTGCTCAGCGCCAACGAGCTGGTCCTCGACTGGCCGGTCCGCGATCCTCGCGAACTGGATCTCGAGGCGCTGGCTCCGGCGCTGGCCCTCGGACCCGAGGTGCTGATCGTCGGCACCGGGGCGCGAATCTGTTTCCCTGACGCCAGCCTGTTCGCGGAACTCGCCAGCCGAGCAATCGGTCTGGAAGTGATGGACACGGCTGCCGCCTGCCGAACCTACAACGTGCTGGTCAATGAGGATCGTCCGGTGGTGGCGGCCCTGATCCTGCCCTGAGGGGATCATCTGTCGGCTCGATTGCCGGAGGACACCGCCTTGAAAGAAAGGCTTTTAGCCACCGTACCGGTCATGCTTGCAGCCGGCGCGCTCACCGCCTGTCTCGGCCACCCGCGGGTCGCGGAGCCCGAGCCTGTGATGGCAGGCAGCCTCGTCCAGCCATCGCCGGCCGCCGGCTTCGATCCCGCCGGGCTCGAGACCGACGTTCGGCCCCAGGACGATTTCTACACTTTCGTGAACGGCGGCTGGCTGACCCGGACCGAGATCCCGGTCGACCGGCACCGCTGGGGCACCTTCGAGGAACTGCGCAACGTCGCCGAAGGACACGTTCACGAAATCATTCAGGAGGCCATCGCGGCCCGGGGGACCCAGGCCGATCCGGAGCTGGCGAAGATCGCCGACTTCTACCTCAGTTACATGGACAAGGCCGCGGTCGAGGCCGCCGGGGTCGAGCCACTGGCCGAGTGGCTGGCGCGCATCGACTCGATTGCCGACCACGGTGAGTTGGCCGGCGTGTTCGGCGAGCTGCAATCCCTGGGCATGGGCAATTCCGTGCCGCTGGGGTACTGGGTGGACCTGGACTACGCAGATACCGGGCAGCATACGCTGTATGTCTCCCAGTCGGGGCTGGCGATGCCGGACCGCGACTATTACCTCGCCGAGAACGAGCACATGGCGGCGATTCGCATGGCCTACCTGGGCTACGTAGGCCGCATGCTCGAGCTGGCGGGCGCCGGACCGCAGGCGGCCACTGCCGCCGCTGAGCGGATCGTGGCCCTCGAGACTGCGATTGCCGGGCACCACTGGAGCCGCGCCGACCGTCGCGACCGGCAGCGTACCTTCAATCCCGTTGCGGCCTCCGAGCTGGCCAACTTGGCACCCGGATTCGACTGGCCCCGCTTCCTGGCCGGAGGCGGCATCTCCGGTGTTGAACAGGTGGTCCTGCGGGAGAAGAGCTACTTCCCCGCAATGGCCCAGCTGATCGCCGCAACGCCGGTCGAAACCTGGCGCGAGTACCTGCGTTTCAAGTTGCTCGACCAGGCCGCGCCGCTGTTGCCGGGCGACTTCGTCGCAGCGCATTTCGATTTCCACAGCCGCACCGTCAGCGGTGTGCCCGAGAACAGACCTCGGTCGCAGCGCGCGATCACCGCCGTGGAGACAGCGCTCGGCGACGCAGTCGGCCGCGAGTACGTCGCGCGTCATTTCGGTCCGGACTCCAAGGCGCGGATGGGAGCGCTGGTCGCAAACCTGAAGGAGGCGTTCCGGATTTCCATCGACGAGCTCGAATGGATGTCCGACCAGACCAAGGTGGAGGCCCAGGCAAAGCTCGCGAGTTTCGGCCTCAAGATCGGCTATCCGGAAAAGTGGCGCGACTACTCCGCGCTCGAGGTGCGCGCCGACGACCTGTTCGGCAATCACGTGCGCGCAAGTCGCTTCCGGTACCAGCGAATGATTGAACGGCTTGGGGGGCCGGTGGACCGCGACGAGTGGTTCATGACGCCGCAGACCGTCAATGCCTATTACAGCCCGACCCGAAACGAGATCGTGTTCCCGGCCGCCATCCTGCAGCCGCCGTTCTTCGACCCATCGGCGGACGACGCGGTCAACTACGGCGCGATCGGCGGCGTCATCGGCCACGAGATCAGCCATGGCTTCGACGACCAGGGACGGCGGACCGACGGCCAGGGCCTGCTGAGGGACTGGTGGACCGAGGAGGACGACGCGCTCTACCGGGAGCGTGCCGACCGCCTGGTCGCGCAATACAGTGCCTTCGAGCCGATCGAGGGCATGAACATCGACGGTCGGCTGAGCCTCGGCGAAAACATTGGCGACCTTGCGGGCCTGACAGTTGCCTACCGCGCGTACCGGTTATCGCTGGGCGAGGGCGAAGCTCCTCAGATCGGCGGGCTGACGGGCGATCAACGCTTCTTCGTGGGATGGGCGCGCGTCTGGGCGGCCAAGTTCCGCGACGATGCCCTGCGACGGCAACTGGTGACCGGACCGCACTCCCCCGGGCGGTATCGCGTGCTGGGCCCGTTGCGCAACATTGACGCCTTCCATGAAGCCTTTCAAGTCGGACCAGAGGATGACATGTGGCTCCCACCTGAGGAGCGCGTCCAGCTCTGGTGACCCTTCGCGCGACCACGGGGCGGGGGCGGCTTGCCATGGGTCCCTCGAGGGCATTGTGGTTCAACCGAGAGGGACCCATGGCGAGTCGCCGCCGCGGTCACGCCGGGGCCATATCGATGCGCCGGGGAGGGCCGCTCAGTCGAACAGCGTGTCCTGCGAGAGCCCGTGGCTCTCCATGATGCTGCGCAGCCGCGCCAATGCGTCCATCTGGATCTGCCGCACCCGCTCGCGCGTGACGCCAATCTGGTCGCCCACCTCCTCGAGGGTGGCGCGCTCATAGCCGCGCAGGCCGAAGCGGCGCTCGACCACGGCGCGTTGCTTGTCGGTGAGCCGATCCAGCCAGCGCTCCAGGACCGTGTGGATGTCGTCGGCCTGGCACTGGTTGGACGGGTCGGCGTCCTCGCTGTCCGGGATCGTGTCGAGCAGATTACGCTCGCCTTCACGCCCCACGAAGTTGGCGGTGGTCACCAGGCGGTCATTGAGGCCGAGCATCCTGCCAACGTCATCGGGCTCGCAGTCGAGCAGCTCAGCGATTTCTTCCGACGTGGGGTCGCGATCGAGCTCCTGCGTCAGTCTGCGCGCTGCGCGCAGGTAGACATTGATTTCCTTGACCACGTGGATCGGCAGCCGGATGGTGCGTGTCTGGTTCATCAAGGCCCGCTCGATCGTCTGGCGAATCCACCAGGTCGCATAGGTCGAGAACCGGAAGCCCTTCTCCGGATCGAACTTCTTGACGGCATGAATCAACCCCAGGTTGCCCTCCTCGATCAAATCGAGCAACGGCAGTCCGCGGTTCATGTAGCGCCGCGCAATTTTTACCACCAGCCGCAGGTTGCTCTCAATCATGCGCTTGCGGGCCGACTCGTCGCCGCGTCGCACGCGTCGCGAAAACTTGACCTCCTCCTCCGCGGTCAACAACGGAGAAAAGCCGATCTCGGCAAGATACATGCGGGTGGCATCCGGCCCGTCGCGGGTGACCGGCCTGAGGTTCGACTCGACGGAACCCACCCGCGGGCGGTCGGCATCCGGCGCCCCGGCCGAGCCATCCTCCATATTGCCGCTGCCGATGTCGGTTTCGAACTCGAGCTCAAGGTCCTCTGGATCCCCGAGCACGGCCCCGGGCTCCATGGCCTCGTCAGGGCGACTGTTTCCTGCGTCGCGCGTGGGTCCCATCCAGCCCCTCTCTCACACTCGAAGATGCGGCGACGGTGGGTCGCCTCATCGCGCCGGGAGGAACCGCGCCGGATCCACCGGCTTGCCGTCGAGCCGTATCTCGAAATGCAGCAAGGGACGGTCAGCGGGCCCGCGCCCCATCAAGGCGATGACTTGGCCTGTACTGACACGCTCCCCCTCCGTCACTCTGAGCGTCTGGTTGAAGCCATAGGCGCTCAGGTACGAATCGTTGTGCTTGAGAATAATAAGCTTGCCATAACCCATTAGTCCACTGCCGCTGTAGACCACCTGGCCGTCCGCCGCAGCCTTGATTTCCCGGCCGTCGTGGCCGCCGATGCCGATGCCGGTGGGGTTTCTGCGGCTCTCGCCGAATCGCCACACCACCGGCCCGTCCGCCGGCCACGACCATTGCGGCGGCGCACCGGCCAACGGGCGGGAGGGCGGAGTCGCCATCGTAGTCGCTCTGCCCGGTGGGCTCGTTGTGCTCTCCGGCGGCCGGGACGGTTGATCCGCGGGCGGCCGGGCCGGCGCCGGACCGCTCGCGGTCCGCGGCTGCCCCGGTGGCGGCGCAAGGCGCAAGTTCTGACCGACAAAAATGCGGTTCGGGTCGCGCAGCCCGTTCCATGCCGCGAGGTCGCGCCAGTCGAGCCGGTGAGAAAAGGCGATCTGGTAAAGCGTGTCGCCACGCCGCACGGTATGGAAGCCAGGCGCCGCTACCACGGCTCGCGGAGCGTCCGGGTCCCAGCGGGTCAGCTCGGCGCAGCCGGCCACACCGAGCAACAACCCGGCCATCACCGCAACGCGGCTCAGGCCTGGGCCAGGAACCACGCGACCAGCAACAGGCCGACCAGCACCCAACCGAGGAACTCCACGTGGCGGCGCAGTCGCGCCTCCATCGGCGCCCCGCCCCAGCGGATCAGCCCGGCGACCAGGAAAAAACGCCCGCCGCGACCGACCAGAGAGGCCAGCACGAATGCGGGCAGGAACATCGCCAGCGCGCCTGCGGCGATGGTGAACACCTTGTAGGGAATCGGCGAGAACCCGGCCGCCAGCACTGCCCAGAAACCCCATGTCTGGAACCAGCCGCGCACCTGCAGGTAGCCTTCCCAGTAGCCGGCCGACCTCAGCCACGGTTCCACCAGGTCGAGCATGAAATAGCCGATGGCGTAGCCCAGCAAGCCGCCCGCGACCGAGGCAAGCGTCGTGAGCAGGGCGAGGCGCCAGGCGTCCACCGGCCGGGCGAGTGCCATCGGCGCAAGCAGCACATCCGGCGGAACCGGAAAGAAGCTCGATTCCGCGAAGCTCAGTCCGCCAAGGTACCAGCGCGCTCTGGGGTGTGCCGCCCACCTGAGCGCGCGGTCGTAAAGCGGCTCGAACAGCCGCATCAGGCGGTGCCCCCGAGCAGCGGCACGAAGCTGACCAGTCCGAGGCTGCGCCGCTCGAAGCGTTCGCCATGACGGGTGATCTCCTGCAGCTCCTGGCGTCCGCGCGGCCCCACCGGGATGATCAGCCGCCCGCCTTCATCGAGTTGCTGCAACAACACGTCCGGCACGATATCCGGCGCGGCGGTCACCAGGATCCCGCCGTAGGGCGCGTACTTGCTCCAGCCCTCCCAGCCATCGCCGTGCCGCAGCTGAACGTTGTAGTAGCCCAGCGAGCGAAGCAAGGGCCGCGCACGGCGCAACAGCGCGCCGATCCGCTCGACGCTGTAGACCTGCGGCACGATGCCGGCAAGCACCGCGGTCTGGTAGCCGCAGCCGGTGCCGATCTCCAGCACCTTCTCCGGCAGCGGATCGGCAACCACCGCCTCGGTCATGCGCGCCACGACCCAGGGTTGCGAAATCGTCTGGCCAAGGCCGATCGGCAGCGCCGTGTCCTCGTAGGCGCGACTCGCCAGCGCCTCGTCGACGAACAGGTGGCGCGGCACGCTGCGTATGCGCTCGAGCACCCGCGGGTCCGAGATACCGTGTTCCTTGAGGCGCTGAACCAGCCGGTCGCGCGTGCGCGCCGAGGTCATGCCGATGCCGATGTGATCGCGTGGCTCAGTCAAGTACCGGAATCCCCAGCCAGCTTTCGATCCGGCCGATGTCCTCGTGCCGCGTCAAGTCCACCTTCAGCGGCGTGACCGACACCTTGCCGGACCCGATTGCATGAAAATCCGTGCCCGGACCGGCGTCCTGTCCGGCCCCGGCGAAGCCCACCCAGAAGATCGCCCGTCCGCGCGGGTCGGTGGCCCGCACCACCGGTTCGGCCTTGTGCCGGTGGCCGAGGCGCGTGGCCTGGAAGCCGCCGAGCGCCTCCCACGGCAGGTCCGGCACATTGACGTTGAGTATGGTGTTGGCGGGCAACGACCGATCCTGGACCTTGCTGACCAGCTCGCGCGCAACTCGGCCCGCTGTCTCGAAGCGGCGTGCCTCGCCAGTCACCATGGAAATCGCAATGGTCGGCAGGCCCAGAAAGCGTCCCTCCATGGCCGCCGCGACCGTCCCCGAGTAAAGCACGTCATCGCCGAGATTGGCGCCGTCGTTAATGCCGGAGATGACCATGTCCGGCTCCTCCTCAAGCAGACCGGTGATCGCCAGGTGAACGCAGTCGGTCGGCGTGCCGTTGACAAAAAACGAGTTGGGCCCAACCTCGGTGAGTCGCAACGGCTGTTCCAGTGTCAGCGAGTTGCTCGCGCCGCTGCAATTGCGCTCGGGCGCCACAATGACGAGCTCGGCGAGATCGCGCAGGTGCTCAGCTAGGCACCGCAGACCCTCGGCACGATAGCCGTCGTCATTGGAGAGCAGGATTTTCAAGGGGTGGACAACCGGCCCTGTCAGATGGCAGTTACTATACCGGTGAGCCCCCGGGGGAACCAGCAATGAAGCCTTCCGACGAGGACCTGGAACTGTTCCGCACCGCGGTCAAGGACGCCCGGCCGCTGCCGCCGCGTCATGCGCAACAGGAACGGCCGTCGCCCGAACCGAAGGCGCGTTTTCGCCGTGCGGATGAGGCGGCGGTCCTTGCCGAGAGCCTCGAGGCGAATCCGGAGGCCGAGAGTGACACCGGGGTGGACCTCAACTTTCGCCGCACCTCGGTGAGCCTGCCGCTGTTCCGCAAGCTGCGCCGCGGCGAAATCAGCGTGCGGGACGAGATCGACCTTCACGGGCTGACGGCCAACCAGGCGCGCGCGGCCCTCTACGAGTTCCTCGCCGAGGCGGGTGCACGGCAATTGCGTTGTGTGCGTGTCATCCACGGCAAGGGGCTTCGCTCCGGGCACCAGGGACCGGTCCTCAAGCGCAAGCTTGGCCGCTGGCTGCAATGTCGCGCAGACGTGCTCGCCTATTGTTCGGCACGACCGGTGGACGGCGGCACCGGCGCGGTCTACGTGCTGCTCGGCTGACCCGCGCATTGGGCACGG
>CAZOSZ010000083.1:0-10476 GCA_964582505.1 uncultured Ectothiorhodospiraceae bacterium
GCGAGGAGCTGCAGGAGCGGGCGATGGACTCGAACCCGCAGGAGCGCGAGCGCGGGATCACCATTCTTGCCAAGAACACCGCGATCCGCTGGAACGACTACCGCATCAACATCGTCGACACGCCGGGTCACGCGGACTTCGGAGGCGAGGTCGAGCGCGTACTGTCGATGGTCGATTCGGTATTGTTGCTGATCGACGCGGTGGACGGGCCGATGCCGCAGACCCGTTTCGTGACGCGCAAGGCCTTCGACCACGGCCTGAAGCCGATCGTGGTGATCAACAAGGTCGACCGCGACGGTGCGCGACCGCACTGGGCGGTCGAGGGGACCTTCGACCTGATGGACAGCCTGGGCGCGAGCAACGAGCAGCTCGATTTTCCGATTGTCTACGCTTCCGCGCTGCTCGGGCGCGCAGGCCTCAAGCCGGACGAACTGGCCGCGGACATGCAGCCGCTGTTCGAGACCATCGTGGCGCGCTGCCCGCCGCCGGACGTCGACCCCGATGGGCCGTTGCAGCTGCAGGTCAGCGCGCTCGATTACTCGAGCTACGTCGGCGCCATCGGCATAGGCCGGATCAAGCGCGGCCGGATCACGCGCAACAGCCCGGTGGTGGTGGTCGAAGCCGACGGTTCGCTGCGCAATGAGCGCGTCATGCACGTCTACTCGTTTCTCGGCCTGAAGCGCGTCGAGGTGCAGCAGGCGGAAGCCGGCGACATCGTGGCATTCGCCGGTCTCGAACACCCGCGCATCTCGGACACGCTGTGCGACCCGGCCAGGCCCGAGGCGCTGCCGCCGCTCACCGTCGACGAGCCGACCATCCAGATGAGCTTCGAGACCAACGACTCGCCGTTCGCCGGCCGCGACGGCAAGTACCTCACCAGCCGGCAGCTGCGCGAGCGGTTGTACCGCGAGGCGGTGCACAACGTCGCACTGCGCGTCGAGGACACCGAAGACCCGGAGCGTTTCCTGGTCTCCGGCCGCGGCGAGCTGCACCTGTCGGTGCTGCTCGAGACCATGCGGCGCGAGGGCTACGAGCTGGCGGTCTCCAGGCCGCACGTGATCACCCGCGAGCGCGAGGACGGCGTGATCGAGGAGCCCTGGGAACATGTCACGATCGACGTCGAGACGCGTCACCAGGGCGCGGCGATGGAGCAGCTCGGCGAGCGCGGTGGCGAACTCACCGACATGCGGCCGGATGGCGCAGGTCGCGTGCGGCTCGAGTATCGTGTGCCGAGCCGCGGTCTGATCGGCTTCCAGTCGGAATTCCGCAGCATGACCTCGGGCACCGGCTTGCTGCACCACCTCTTCGACCGCTACGCGCCGGTCAAATCCGGCCCGCTTGCCCAGCGCTCCAGTGGCGTGCTGATCTCCAACTCCACCGGCAAGGCGCTGGCCTATGCGCTGTTCAACCTGCAAGAGCGCGGCCGGCTGTTCACTGCGCCCGGTGACGAGATCTACGAAGGCCAGGTGGTCGGCATCCACAGTCGCGACAACGATCTCACTGTGAATCCGCTGAAGGCGAAGCAGCTGACCAATATCCGCGCGGCCGCCAAGGACGAGAACGTCGTGCTCAGCCCCGCCATCCGCCTCACGCTCGAGCAGGCCCTCGAGTTCATCGACGACGACGAGCTGGTCGAGATCACCCCTGCCGCGATCCGCGTCCGCAAGCGCCGCCTCAAGGAGCACGAGCGCAAGCGCGCGGGTCGGACCGCAACAAGCGCCTGACCTGGAAAGAAAAAGCCCGGCAAGTGGCGCCTGCAGGCGTCTTAGAACGGCGATTTCTGCTTCAAATCTGCGTTTTAAGGACGGGTCAGACGCCAGCCGGACCCCGGCCGTTCCTTAGAACGCAGAATTCGCGCGAAAATCGCGTTTCTAAGGCCGCATCCGACGCACTTTTGCCGGCTTAATCCCTTCCTCTCAAGGTCTTATAACGGTCCGACCCGGAAAGTGTGCGCCGAAAGCGTGACGCGAATCACGCCGATTTGCGAACGGCCCGGCCTATAGTCCCCGGCAGTCAGCGGTGGAATATGTCCACTCGCGAGTCAAGGGGGACGACGGACGCATGCACCCGATCCTGCGCGAGCAGATCCAGAGCGTTCTTGGCCAGCCATCACCGGAGAAGGCAAGGCTGGAATCGCTCGTCCAATCGGTGCACCGCCAGTACCGCCGCTACGAGAAAGAACTCAAGGTGCTCGAGAGCCGGCTTGCCGAAGTGGAGCGCCGCCCGTCGGCACCGGCCTGGACGGCGGAGGACGAGGACGGCCTGCGCACGCTCATCGACAATATCAAGGACGGCATCGTCTCGGTGGACGCGCTCGGGCGCATCCGCACCATGAACATGACGGCCGAGCGGATGTTCGGCCGTTCCGCCGCGGAGCTCGTCGGCCAAAGCCTCGGGACGATCCTGCGGATCCCCGGCAGCTGCCGCGAAAGCGTTTTCCTGCACGACCTGTCGCAGGTCCGCGAGAACACCCAGCTGGACCTCGCGCCGACCGCCGGTACCGGCCGCCGCTCCGACGGTCGTGATTTCCCCGTCGACCTGGTGGCGAGCGCGACCGAAGTACGCGGCCAGACGGTCTACGTGCTGGGGATTCGCGACATGACCGAGCGGCTGGAGTCGCAGATCAGGTTGCAGGAGAGCGAGGCACGTTATCGCTCGCTGGTCGACAGCGCGCCCGAGGCGATTGTCGTGCTCGACCCGGCGACGGCCCGGTTTGCCGACGGCAACGACAAGGCGCTGCGGTTGTTTCGCACCACCCGCGAGGTGCTGCTGGCAAGCACGCCCGCCGAATTGAGCCCCGAAATCCAGCCTGATGGCCGGCGCTCCGATATTGCCGCACGCGAGCTCATCGAGGCGGCCACCAGCGGCGACATCCAGTACTTTGAATGGCTGCACCAGGATTCGCTCGGCGAGTCGATCCCGTGCGAGATCCGGCTGGCGCGCATCGAACTCGGCGGACGCGCCATGGTGCGCGCCTCGATCATGGACATCCGCGATCGCAAGCGCGCCGAATTGCGCTCCGCCGGCGAACGCACCATCCTCGAGCGCATCGTGGCGAATGCGCCACTGCCCGAGGTCCTGCTGGCCGTGGCCGACACGGTGACCCGCATCGTGCCCGGCGTCCAGCCCGCGCTGTACGTGCTCGACGAGGGCGCCGCCGAGCTGGAGCTGCTCGTCGGTCCCGGACTTCCGGATTCCTTCCGCGAGGCCGTGCGCCGCATCCAGTTCAGCGAACTGGACGTGCAGTCACGCTCGCCGCGCTCGCTCGACGAGACGGTGTGCATGGCTGACATCGGCACGGCTCCGGTCTGGGCCGGGCACCGCGACCTGGCCGCCGCCTATGGCCTGATCGGCTGCTGGTCGGCGCCGATCCGCGATGCCGACGGGCGCGTGCTCGGCGCCTTCGCCATTTACCTGGCGGCCAGCGCGGTGATGCTCGCACCGCATCTCGACCTGTTCGACCGCATGATCCAGCTCGCCGGCATCGCGATCGCCCGCAAACGCGCCGAGCGGGCGCTGCAGCTGAGCGAGCGCCGTTACCGCGGGCTGTTCGAGAAGGTGCTGGACGGCGTGTACCAGGTGTCGGCGGACGGCCGCTTCATCGCCTGCAACCCGAGCCTGGTGCAGATGCTCGGTTACAGTTCGGAAACCGAACTGATGGCCCTTAAATGCACCTCCGAGCTGTATGTCGACCCGAAAGAGCGCGCGGTGCTGATCGAGGCGCTGCATCGCGAGGGCAATCTGCGCAACGCCGAGTTGCAGCTGCGGCGCAAGGATGGCCGCGAGATCGTGGTGCTCGAGAATGCACGTACGATCCACGACGAGCAGGGCAACCTCATTGGCCACGAGGGCACAGTGTCGGACATCACCGAGCGCAAGCTCGCCGAGATGGCGGTGCGCGCGGAGAAGGAGCGCGCGCAGGTGACCCTGAACTCGATCGCCGACGGCGTGATCACCACCGACAACGAGGGGCTGGTGGACTACCTGAATCCGGTTGCCGAGGCGCTCACTGGCTGGACGCTGGAGGAAGCGCGCGGTAAGCCGGTTGGCGAGATCGTCATGCTGCGCCACGAGATCGAGGGCCACACGCTGGAAAACCCGGCGGAGATCTGCTTGCGCCTCGGCGAGCTGACTGAGGTCGGGCAGCACTCGGTGCTGGTGGCGCGCAACGGCCGCGAGATTCCCATCCAGGATTCCGCCGCGCCGATTCGCGACACGGCCGGGCAACTGGCCGGCGCGGTGCTGGTGGTGCACGATGTCAGCAAGGAGCGGCAACTGCGCCGCCAGCTGGCGCACCATGCCGCCCACGACTCGCTCACCGGCCTGATCAATCGCCGCGAGTTCGAGGCGCGGCTGGAGAACGCACTGATTTCGGCGCGGCGCGGCGCACCGCACGTGCTGCTGTATCTGGACCTCGACCAGTTCAAGGTGGTGAACGATACCTGCGGCCACACCGCCGGCGACCAGCTGCTGAAGCAGGTGACTTCGCTGATCCGTGGTCTGGTGCGCGCCGCCGACACAGTGTCGCGCCTCGGCGGCGACGAGTTTGGCGTGTTGCTGGAGAATTGCCAGCTCGAGCGTGCCATAGGAATCGCCGACGACATGCGCGCAGCGATTCGCGACTATCGCTTCGTCTGGAAGGACTCGGCATTTGAGATCGGCGCCTCTATCGGGCTGGTGGAGATCGGCGAGAATTCCGAGAGCATCGAGAGCCTGTTGTCGGCCGCCGACGTGGCCTGCTATGCAGCCAAGGACCTCGGCCGCAACCGCGTGCACGTCTACCAGCAGGGCGCGGCGCCGGAGCGGCACGCCGAGATGCAGTGGGTGTCGCGCATCACCCGGGCCATCGATGAGGATCGCCTCGAACTCTACTTCCAGTCGATCGTGCCGATCGGTGACAATCCGGACCGCCGCGGCCACTACGAACTGCTGGTCCGGATGCGCGACGAGAACGGCCGCATGGTGCCGCCGACGGCCTTCATCCCGGCGGCGGAGCGCTACAACATCATGCCGATGGTGGACCGCTGGGTGGTCACCCGCGCGCTCGAGCAGGTGATGTACCAGCTCGACGAAGCGGGCTGCGCGGGCGAGTACACATTGGCCATCAACCTCTCCGGCACCTCGCTCAACGACGACAAGTTCGTCGAGTTCGTGGTCGCCGCGATCGACCGTTACAAGCCTGCGGCGGGCACCATCTGCTTCGAGATCACCGAGACCGCGGCGATCTCCAACGTCGGTCGCGCGGTGCATTTCATGAACGAACTGAAGGCTCGCGGCTGCAAGTTTTCGCTGGACGACTTCGGCAGCGGGCTGTCGTCATTCAGCTACCTGCAGAACCTGCCGGTGGACTTCATCAAGATCGATGGCAACTTCGTGCGCAACATCGCCACCGACAACGTGCACCAGTGCATGGTCGATGCCATTCACCGCGTCGGCAGGGCGATGGGAATTCGCATGATCGCCGAGCATGTCGAGTCGCGCGTGACGCTCGAGGTGCTGGAGAAGATCGGCGTCGAGTTCGTGCAGGGCTTCCATATCGCCGCACCGGCGCCGGTGGAGCGCCTGCCGCGCCTCGCTGCCCGCGGCGGGCAGCCGGTCCTCCGCCTGGCCTAGCCGCCGCTGCCGTAGGAGCGGCTTCAGCCGCGACCGGCTCTTGTGGGAGCGGCTCCAACCGCGACTTCAATCACGACTTCAGCTGCGACCGGTCGGGGCTAAAGCCCCTCCTACGGTACACTCCGGGCATGAGCACTTCCTCGGCTGGCCGGGATTCGGCTGAACACCCGGCCACGCTGATCGGGCCGGGCGAGCCGCCGCCGTTCCGCGTGCTGAACCCGCAGGGACGGGCGCATGCCCTGGTGGTGTGCGACCATGCCAGCCGCCGGATTCCCGCCGCCCTCGATAACCTCGGCCTCGACGAACTGGCGCTGAATCGCCACATTGCCAGCGACATCGGCGCCGGCGAGGTCGCCCAACGGCTGGCGACGCTGCTCGACGCGCCGGCGGTGCTAGCCGGCTACTCGCGGCTGGTGATCGACTGTAACCGCGACCCCGGCGACCCGACTTCGATCCTGGCGGTCAGCGACGGCGAGTTCATCCTGGGCAACCACGGACTCGGCGAGTCGGCCAAGGCGGAGCGCGCACGGCAGTTCTTCCATCCCTATCACGACGCCATCTCGCGCCGCCTCGGAAGCTTCGCCCGGCGCGGCATCGCGCCGGCGCTGATTGCCGTGCACAGCTTCACGCCGATCATCCAGGACGTGCGCCGCCCGTGGCAGATCGGCATCCTCTGGGACGCTGACCCCCGTATTCCGGTGCCGCTGATCAAGGCGTTGCGCCGCCAGGGAATCTCGGTCGGCGACAATCAGCCGTACTCCGGCAAGGCGCCGGCCGACCACACCATCGACCATCATGCGGAGGCGGCCGGCTTTCCGCATGTCTCGATCGAGGTTCGCCAGGACCTCGTGGACCATCCCGAGGGTGTCGAGCGCTGGGCTGGCATCCTCGCCGGCGCGCTGCGGGAGATCCTCGTGGACCAGCGCCTGTACAGGAGGCTGCGGGAGGACAGGCCATGAGCTACACGGAACCGAGCTGGACCATCGGCGTCGAGGAGGAGTACCTGCTGGTTGACTGCGAGACGCGCGACCTGGTGACCGATATGCCGGACTCCATGATCGAGGACTGCGAGGCGGAGATGGAGGCGGTCGGGCAGGTCAGCCCGGAGTTCCTGCGCGCGCAGATCGAGATCGGCACCAAGGTCTGCAGCAGCATCGCGGAGGTGCGCGACGAGCTGGCAAGGCTGCGCGGCTGCGTGCAGAAGGTCGCCGCGCGTCATGGCTGCGCGCCGATCGCGGCCTCGACCCATCCGTTCGCCCACTGGCTCGATCAACGGCACACCGACAAGGAGCGTTACGCGAGCCTCGGCCGCGAGCTGCAGGCCACCGCGCGGCGGCTGCTGATCTGCGGCATGCACGTGCATGTCGGCATTGAGGACGAGGAGACGCGCATCGACCTGATGGGGCAGTTCGCCTATTTCCTGCCGCACCTGCTGGCTCTGTCCTGTTCCTCACCGTTCTGGGAGGGGGAGAACACTGGCCTGAAATCGTTCCGCCTGACGGTATTCGACGCCTTGCCGCGCACCGGCATGCCGGAGACCTTCACGAGTTGGGCGGAGTACCAGCGGCACATCGATCTGATGGTCAGCGCCGGGCTGATCGAGGACGGATCGAAGATCTGGTGGGACGTCCGGCCGAGCGCGCGCTACCCGACGCTGGAGACGCGCATCATGGACGTGTGCACGCAGTTCGAGGACGCGATCTGCATTGCAGCGATCAATGTCTGCCTGCTGCGCATGCTGTATCGATTGCGGCGCGCCAACCAGCGCTGGCGGACCTACGCGCGGATGCTGTTGATGGAGAACCGCTGGCGGGCGATGCGCTACAGCTTCGACGAGGGGCTGGTGGACCTGGGTCGCGGCGCGATCATGCCGCATGCCGAGATTCTCGGCGAGCTGATCGAGCTGCTGCGCGACGACGCCAACGCGCTGGGCTGTGTCGCCGAGGTGGAGCACGCCTGGACCATCCTCGAGCGCGGCACCAGCGCACACCGCCAGGTGGCCGCCTACGAGCGCAGCCTCGCCGCTGGCGCTTCGCCCCGCGAGGCCCTGGTGTCCGTCGTCGACATGCTGATCGAAGAGTCCCGCGTTCCCGGGTCGGACCGTGATAACTGATTGAAATCGGGGGATTCATGGCCTGAGAACGGGTATTTTTGGTCCTTAGAATACAGATTTCAGGCTGAAATCTGCATTCTAAGGAGGCATCGCAGCGATGCCGCGCGCGCATCGGGTTTTCGTGCCGGGGCAGGTCTGGCATATCACGCACCGCTGTCATCTGCGCAGGTTCCTGTTGCGCGTGCGGCACGACCGTCGGGTGTGGCTGACGTGGCTGCTCGAGGCGCGGCGGCGTCACGGCTTGTGCGTGCTCAACTACATCGTCACCTGCAACCATATCCACCTGCTGGTGCGCGATCGCGGCGCGGGAGAAATCTCGCGCGCCATGCAGCTCATCGCCGGACGCACCGCGCAGGCGTGCAATGAGCGCAAGGGTCGCGAAGGCGCGTTCTGGCAGGACCGCTACCACGCGACTGCCGTCGACAGTGATGGCCACCTGCTGAGATGCATGACGTATATCGACTTGAACATGGTGCGTGCCGGGGTCGTGGCGCATCCCGGCGAGTGGCGTGAGAGCGGCTTTGGCGAAATCCAGCGGCTGCCGCAGCGTTACCGGATCGTCGACATCGCGACCCTGTGCCGGTTGCTGGAGTGTGGCAGCGCACAGGAACTGCGCCGGCGCCTGGCGCTGCGGGCTGAGCGAACGCTGGCCGAGCAGGACGTGCGGCGTGAGCCGGTGTGGACCGAGAGCCTGGCGGTCGGCAGGCGTGACTACCTGCTGCGCATCAAGCAGGCGCTCGGTCCGCGGGCGACTGGCCGCGCATTGGCGGAGGCTTGTGGCGTGGGGGTGCTGCAGGAGGAAGCTGCGCCTTACAGCCACGACTTCGGGCCGCAATCTGCGTTCTAAGCATCTGTACGGGGCTTATTTCAGGCAAAAAATCTTTTACAACAACTGCTTGTCACGGTCCGACCCGGAAATGGAAAAGCAGGTCGACGTAAGCTTTCTCGATTTCGGCGAGGCCTGCGATCCCGGTCTCGGCGTCGGGGTGGATGACCATGTACTCGTCCGGCGCGTGCGCGCCGGAGCCGTGGCCGAGCCCGGCGAACACCAGCGGCAGGCCGAGGCGCTCGGTGAACTGGTAGAACGGCGCGCTGCCGGCGAGTCGCGGCCAGACTTCGCGCGTCGTGCCGTACTTGTTGAACACACTGATCGCGGACTGCACCAGTGGCGCCTCCACTGACGTCTGCGCCGCAGGATAGCCGGCCAGCTTGCGGATCGTGATGTCGCCGAAGCCGCCGGCATCGAGGTGCGCGCGGATCAGCGCCAGCGCCTGGTCCGGATCGAGTCCGGGTGGCAGCCGCGAGTCGACCTTGGCGGCGGCGTGATGCGGCAGGATCGTCTTGACACCCTCGCCGGTGTAGCCGCTCCACATCCCGTCGATGTTGAGCGTCGGCATATACAGGTACTCGAGCATTGCTTGCGCGCCCGACATGCCGTCGATCCAGCGCGACACGCCGAGCGCCTGTTGCAGGCGTGTCTCATCCCAGTGCCGCACTGCGCCGTTAATCAGGCGCATGTCCTCCTCGCCCGGCTGGCGCAGCGCGTCGTAGTAGCCGGACACGGCAATCGTGTTGCCGTCGGGGGTGGTCAACGAGGCCAGCGCCTGCACCAGCCGCCAGCTCGGCGAATCGACCAGTGCCTTCATCGAGCCGTGGATCTCGGCACGGTCCGGGCCGCCATGGGCGCCGCCGCGAGACTCTATCTCCATGTACAGGATGCCCTTGACACCGAGGCTCATCGACAGCTCGCCGCGGGTGTTCTGCGAATTGAACGGGAAGAACACGCCGTCGGCGGTCCGCAGCCGCGCCTCGTAACGGTCGATCAGCGCCGGGTAGTTCGGCGAGCCGAGTTCTTCTTCGCCTTCCGCCAGCAGCATCAGGTTGACCGGCAGCGTGCCGTCGACCGCCATGATCGCCTCGATGGCATTCAGCAGCGCGCGCTGTGGTCCCTTCTGGTTGGTCGCGCCGCGCGCCATCAGCACTGTGCCGAGCGGCGTCTCGACCAGGCTGCCGGCGAACGGCGGCGTCTGCCAGTCATCTTCTTCGACAGGCTGGACGTCGTACATCATGTACAACAGCAAGGTACGCTCCGCGCCGGCGTCGAAGTATCCCCAGACGCCCGGATGGCCGTCGGTCGGCGCGATCGCGGCTTCCTGGAAGCCGAGCGCCTCGAGATCGGCACGCAGCATCTCGGCCATCTCCGCGATGCCGTCGCTCTGCGCGCTGATCGAGCGCTGTCGCACCCAGCGCTGCAGGGCCTCGATGTGCTGCTGCAAGTGCTCGTCGATATAGGCATAGATCGCCGCGTGGCTGCCGGCGTAGGGCGGGATCGAGGCGGGATCGAAAGCCGCGGCTGTGGTGATCTCAAATCGAGGGCGGGCCAGGTCGGCGTCGGCTTCGCCGATCGCCCGGGCCGGCATGATGGCGATCACGGTCAGCGCGACGAGGCCCGCCAGCGATGTCGGCAGTGCAGGATGTCGAGGCATGGGATGGCATCCGGTGAGCAGGGAGGTCGCCGAGTGTGCCGGCGGGGGGCGTGGGGCGCAATCTGCCGCGGCAGGCGGCGCCGAGCGGCCGGATTCCGTCGGACTCCACGCCCGCTGGTCGGTCACAGGCATTCCTTAGAACGTAGATTTCTGGCCAAAATTGCACTTCTAAGCCGCGCCAGGGGTTGTTTTTTCAGTGGAAACTGTTTTGAAACATGAGCTTATGACGGTCCGACCCCGGGTGGCGGTGGCGCCGATGATGGA
>CAZOSZ010000084.1:0-10400 GCA_964582505.1 uncultured Ectothiorhodospiraceae bacterium
GGGGCCGACACGGCGTGCCAGCTCGCCGCAGCAAGCGCGCCCAGCACCAGCAGTCCGATCGCTGCGTGTCGCTTGTTCATGTGCGGCGCGTGAACTGACGGCACCGGGTGCTCCTTTGCGAGAGGCCCGTATACCACAGGACCGCTGAGCCACGAAGACCGAATCGTGAGCGCGCTCACGCCCTGTCCCCGGGAATTGACCTATATTTCAGGCCGGATATTGACAGGGGATGCCGCGATGCCTGCCACTGGAATGCGCCATGGCGCGATCGTGATCCTGGCGGCATTCGCCATCGCCGGCTGCGCCAGCATGAGCAAGCAAGAGTGCCGCACGGTGGACTGGCGCACCGTCGGCTACGAGGACGGCGCGGCGGGGCTGGGCACTGAGCGGCTCACGAGCCGGCGCAAGGCCTGCGCCAGGCACGGCGTGACGCCCGATCTCGACGCTTATCGTAGCGGCCGCGAGGAAGGCCTCCGGGAGTACTGCCAGCCCGCCAATGGCTTCCGCGTCGGCGCGCGCGGGGTCAGCTACGGCGGCGCCTGCCCGGCGGACCTGGCGCCTGCCTTCTACGACGCCTACCAGGCCGGACGCAACTTGTGGACGCTGGAGAGCCAGCTCAACAGCACGATTCGCGGCATTGCGCAGCGGCGTGCCGAGATCGTGCGCCTCGACGAAGCCCTGGCGGCGACTGGCGTATTGCTGCTGGGCGACACCGCGACACCCGATGAACGGGCGAAGGCGCTGGTCGATGCCAAGGAATTCGCCGAGCGACGCGGCCGGCTCAAGTCCGAGATCGAGTCCCTGGAGCGCGCCCTGCCCGGCCAGGAGGCCGAACTCGAGAACTACCGCGCGCACCTGGCCTACCTCGGCTACTGACTGACTGCCGCCGCCGGCCACGCGCCCGGCCGGGAACGACTACACTGAGGCTGGCGCCTCGACTCCAAGGCAGTCTGCAATGGCCCCGCGCATCGAACGCATCGAGTTGTGGCACGTCAACGTGCCACTTCCCGCCCCTTTCTGGCCCTCCTGGATTCCTGGCTACGCGCAGACCCACGTCGCCCAGACCCTGGCACGCTTCTTCACCACCGACGGCCTGGTCGGCGAGACGGCTGGGCCGGCCTTCACCACTGAGCGTCGCGGCCTCGGCGAGCTGCTCGGCGGATTCCTGCTCGGCATGGCGGCAGATGACATGGACGGTCTGCGCAAACGCTTGCGCGAAGCCTCGTACCTCGGCTGGCGTAACTGGTGGCTGGAGGCGGCCTGGTGGGACCTCGCTGGCAAGCTTGCGCACAGACCGGTCTACAAGTTGCTGCAGCAACACGATAGCCAGGTTGCAAGGGTGCGCGTCTACGCCTCGAGTGGCTCGCTGCTGCCTTTGGCCGAGCGGCGCGAGTACCTCGACGAGATCCGCGCAATGGGCATCGGCGGAGTGAAGATCCGCGTCAAATATCCGACCATCGAGGAGGACCTGGCGATCGTGCGCGGCGTGCGCGAGCACGTCGGGCCGGACTTTGTCGTCGCCGTGGACGCCAACCAGGGCTGGCCGGTGTCACTGTTCCGGCCAAACCCGGACTGGAACCTGGAGCGTGCCACGGCCTTCGCCAGGGGTTGCGACGAGTTGGGTGTCGCCTGGCTCGAGGAGCCGCTCGACATGCATGACTGGAGCGGCATGGCGATTCTGCGGACACGGGTCGAAACGCTGATCGCCGGCGGAGAGTTGCACGGCGGCTGGCACGAACTGGCGCCCCTGTTCGAGCACGGCAGCCTTGACAAGTATCAGCCCGACGCGATGTTCTCAGGGCTGACGGTCGTGAAACAGGTGATGGAGGAATGCCGCAAGCGCGACCTCGAGTACTCGCCGCACACCTGGTCGAACGGCTTCAACATGTTCGTGAACCTGCACGCTTTTGCGGCTTGGGAACACCGCGGGCTGCTGGAGTACCCCTACGAGCCGCCCGGTTTCGTGCCGGCCGCGCGGGAAGGCATCATGCCGCCGATCGCGGTCAACCCGGATGGCACCATCGACGTGCCGCAGGCACCCGGGCTCGGGGTGCAGGTCGACGACAGGCTGCTGCGCAGGTACGGCAAGCGCTTCCATGTCTCGACCCCGCTGCGCGTCGCGGTGAAGACGATCCGGGAAAAGGGACTCAAGGCGGCGCTGGCTCTGAAAAAGGCCAAAGCCGACACCGGGCCATAACGCTGCCCCACCGCGGCGAGCAGGATCAGCAGCCAGATGATCCCGAACGAGCCGCCACCACCGCGCGGGGAACTCGCGGGCGCGGGCGAAGGCTGCGGTGACGGCACGGGCACCACGCGAGGCGCATCCGCCGGCAGGAACTGGTAGAAGCCGGGCACCGGCGAGAAGCTGGCGTCGGGAGGCAGCGGTTTCCCGATGAGGATCGAAGTGCCAGGTTCGGCAGGCCTGGAAAAATACATGGCCTGCGCCGAGGTGTCCTGGTCAAAGGCCAGGAATACGACCTCTTCGTCATTCGGGCTGAACTCCGGTCTCCCGAACGAACCGAATTCCAGCGCAAGACCGGGGTGAGGCTCGTTGAGGCGCACGGCCGTTCCCGGCGCGGCCAGCTCGACCAGCATCAGTTCCGTCTTGAAGGCGCCGTCGGATGGCTGCGGCGTGTAAGCGACGCGCGCTCCGTCGCGGCTGATCGCATACAGGTCGACGACGCTCTCGCCCGGCCCCAGCGCAGCGTTCAGTCGAATTCGCTGCGTCGGATCGTCGACCGCAACCCTGTAGAGATCCTGCTCAAGCGGGCCGCGTTCCTCGTCCGCGTAGAAGGTGATGTATTTGCTGTCCGGAGTGAACCGGGCGAGCGTCGCGCCGTAGTGCACGGGCCCGTTGATCTTCGTGGCAATACCGGGCGCATCGAGGGCCACCAGGTACACCTCGAGCCGCTGATCCACTTCCTGGTCCGCCGTGTAGGACGCGTGTTTTCCGTCCGGGCTGATCGTGAAATCGAAAACGTCGCCCTGGCTTTGCAGGGGTGAGTTGAGCGTCGTCGCCACGCCCGGCGCCGCGAGCGACACAATGTGCAGCTCCCGCACGCCAGGCGAGCCCCCGACCGCGGAATAAACGACCCGGGTGCCGTCAGGCGTCATCCGGAAGCGGGCTTCATAGGTATCTCCGACGCTTCCGCCCGGAGCGTTCAGCCGTGTCGATACGCCGGGGGTGGCGAGGTCCACCAGGTACAGGTCCACCTCGCTGCGCTCCAGAGCAGCGCCGTAAACGACATGGCCACTGTCTGCCGTAAACTCGAAGCCGGTCAGGCTGACGTAGCCGCCGGCCACCCGCTCCGGATTCAGGCGCACCGAAGACGACGGATTGGCGAGCTCGACCAGGTGGAGCTGGGTGTTGCCGAAGCTGTCGTCCGTGGCGGTGAAGGCCAGTTTGCTGCCGTCGGGGCTGAAGCGTACGAACGCCTCGCGCCAGTCGGTCCCGAGCGAACCCAGGCGGCTCCAGGTTCGCGGCGCCGCGAGATCGACCAGGTAGAGATCGTTGTCGCCGCGCGCGTCCTGGTCGGCCGTGAAAGCGACGCGCGTGCCGTCCGGGCTGAGCGCGAAGTACAGCACTCCGTGGGCCCGTCTCGACAGGGGCTTGTTCAGCTTGATGAGGGTGTCCGGCTGGTCCAGGTCGACCAGATAGAGCTCGACGACGTGAGCGATCTCGTGCTCGGCAAGGTAGACCAGCTGCGAGGCCGAGGCGCCGACCGGCAACATGCACGAGACCAGCGCCGCGAGCCAGGTGGGACGACAGTGGCTGTTCATGGGCATCTCCCTGATCAGGTGAGCTGGAGGCTTGTGTTCGCTTTCAGCCTATGCGCCCCGGACCTTGGGATTCCTGATTGATGGCTGAGGTTTTGTTGATGTCTTGCCCTGAGCTATTCTCTTGGCTGGGCCGGCACCCTTCCCGGGGGCGGCGACGTTACAGGAACCGCAGTTCGGCCGGACTCTCGCTGGGAGGCGCCGATGCTTGGAGGCCTCGATTCGGGATTCAGGCTGGGGCCGTGGGAGGTCCGACCGACGCTCGGGACTTTGAACGGGCCTGGCGGGACGGCGCACCTCGAGCCGAAGGTCATGGCGGTGTTGGTCTGCCTAGCTGAGCAGCCGGGTGAGGTCGTGACCCGCGATCAGCTGATCACCCGGGTGTGGCACGGCCGGATCGTTTCCGACGAAGTGCTGTCACGGTGCGTCTCGTTGCTGCGCACAAGCCTCGGCGACAATCCTCGCGAGCCGAATCTCATCCAGACCGTGCCAAAGATCGGCTACCGGCTGATCGTCCCCGTGGAACCGCATGCCGAGGCACCCGCGCCGTCAGCTGCCGAACCGGCAACGCCCGGTGTCGCGGCGGGCTCAAGCCACACCCGATGGCTCGGCTTCGGCCTGACCGCGATCGCACTGTTCGCTGTCGCCGCGTACCTGTACTTCGTCCGGATTGCAGAGCGCGAGTCCGGCCTGCCGGCTACGGCCCAGGCGACCATTGCCGTGCTGCCGTTCGTCAATCACAGCGATGACCGGGACAACGAGTACTTCAGCGACGGGCTGACCGAGGAGCTCATCCTGCGACTGTCGCTCGTGCCGGAACTGCAGGTGGTTGCAAGCACCTCCGCGTTTGCATTCAAGAACCACCGTGCCGACGTGCGCAGCATCGCCGATCGGCTCGGCGTCGACTACATCCTGGAAGGCAATGTGCGCAAGGATGCCGACCGCATCCGTATCGGGGTACAGCTCATTGACGCGGCTCGCGGCTTTCATGTGTGGTCCGAAAGCTTTGACACCAGGCTGCGTGACATCTTCGACGTGCAGGACAGGATCGCCAACGAGATCGTCGCCAAGCTCGGGCCGCAACTGGCCGGTGTCGAGCCGGCGCAGATCAGCACTGCACCACCCACCGACGTGCTGCCTGCGTACGAGCTGCTGCTGCAGGGACGTTATCACCTGAAGCGGCGCGAGGAGGCGCCGATCCGCCGCAGCATCGAACTCTTCGAGCAGGCCATTGAGCTGGATCCGACCTATGGCGGGGCTTATCGCGAACTCGCGCGCGCCTACGCGTTGCTGCCTTTCTATTCCTACGAGGACCTTGGGGAAATGTCCGAGCTGGCGCTGGCGACGCTGGAGCACGGTGCGAACACGCTTCCGGCCCTGACGGACACGGCCCAGGACGTGCTCGCGTTCCTCCATTTTGCGAACTGGAACTGGGTCGAAGCCGAACATGGATTCCGCCGTTCGCTGGAACATGCTCCCCACGATCCGGACGTGCACCAATGGTACTCCGAGCATCTGGCGAGTGTCGGCTACGCCGGGGAGTCGCTGCGCCACGCGCTCGCGGCCAAGAAGCTCGACGTGCTCTCACCCGTGGTCAACGACAGGCTGGCGGTCGCCTACATGTGGGCCGACGAGGACGAGCATGCGAGACGCCAGTTCGCCCTCGCCAGCGAGCTCGGGATGGGGCCGACGGCCAATCCCGATGCCTACCTGGTATTGCTGCTTCGGCTGGGCGATCACGACAAGGCGCGCGAGCTCCTGTTCGACTTGCAAAAGCTGTTCGCACAGGCTTCCGACTGGATCGACCCCTTCTTCGCGGCCCTGCGGGATCCTGCCGCCCGACCTGGGGCAAGGGTAGCCGTCGCTGCGGCCGCGCGGGAGCGCGGTATTTCCCTGCGGTATCTCTATGGCGCGTGGCTCTACCTGGGCGAAGGCGATGCCGCCATCGAGGCCGCTTTCGAGCTGCTGCATGAGCCTGCGGAATTCAACGTGGAATTCCTGTTTGCACGTGAGACGGAGATCCTGCGCCGGCACCCGCGCTTCGGCGAACTTGTCACGGCCATCGGCCTGGATGGCTACTGGGACGCCTACGGCTGGCCGCCCATGTGTGCGCGACGAGGACGGGAAATTGAGTGCCATTGAATTGCTGCGCCCGGAACACCCGCATGCGAGCCGTGTCGCGTGTTGCCTGCTGACAGGATTGGTGGCGTGCTGGATGGAGGTGCGGGCCGACGAGCCGCCCGCTCCCGATCAGGTGCTCGCCGCAATGGCAGAGGCTCTCGCCGAAGCCGTGGCAGCACGCCGCGACGAGCTTCAGACCGACCGGCGGCAGCTGCGCGCCCTGGTCGATGAACTGTTGCTGCCGCGTTTCGATCTGGCGAGCAGCTGTCGTGTGATCCTGCATGAGCACTGGAGGACGGCCACTGCGGAGCAGCGGCAACGCTTCATCGAGGCCTTCTACGGCTACCTGCTTGCCTCCTACGGGGACGCGTTGTTGGAGTTCAGGCACGACACCGTCCGGATCATGCGCGCGCAGGACCCGCTGGCGGGTTCGTCGACGCACGTCCACACGACCATGAAGCTGACCAGCGGTGACACCTACAAGGTCGACTATTACATGCGGCTCGACGACAGTGGCTGGAGAGTCGTCGATGTGCTTGTCGAGGGCATGTCGTACGTGCGCTCCTTCCGCACCAATTTCGGCCTGGAGATCCGGGCCGACGGCCTGGAGGCGCTGATCGTACGCCTCGAGGGGCTGGCAGCCGCCACCCGCTGATGGTGCGTGATTCAATGCCTCAGGATCGCCGGAACCGGCGCAAGGCCAGCAGCACCAGGGCGTGACCCGGCGCGTACAGCAGCATCGGGTACAAAACCAGCAGCAGCACCACGTAGAGCCACGCCGGCAGCCACACCTGCTCGATTTCGAACGGCGCGTGTACCCAGTTGATGTTGCGGTGCGGTTCGGTGAGCAGCCAGCCCGAGACCACCGCCACGGCACCGATGGCGCATTGCAGCCACGGACCGCGACGGTCGTAGCCCGTGCGACGCAGCAGCCACAACACGAAGATCGGCAGCGCGACGTGATACAGGGATGTGCCGCGTGCCAGCAGCGGCAGCTCCGGGTTGAACATGTAAGCGGTAAAAGTGGCGCTGCCCCCGCCGGTGGCCAGCGCCAGTGCCAAGTCCGCGGTCCATACCATGCCCACCAGGCACACCGTGCCGGCCTGGCTGGAGAGGATCAGGCGATCGCCACGCCACAACGCGTACAGGATAAGGAACTGCGCCAGGTTGCAGATCCAGAGGAAGTTCTGCGGACCGTAGGCCCACAGGATCACGGTGACCCAGAATGCCATCCAGGCGCTGAACGCCCAGGCAGCCGCGCGGGGAACTGCACACGCCGACCCGTGCGCAGCAATCCGGACCGCCGGGATCGTCCTTAGAGTTTTCAACCTTTTCCTCAGGACTCCAAAGCCCCGCCCCGCGTAACGTTCCTGCCGTGGACAACGGATCTCCGCACTTATAAAGCACGCGACAGGCGCAAGGCCAGTGATGCTGGCCAAGGGAGGGGATGTGCGAGTAGCAACAGGTACATGGCTTCTTGTGGCGGCCGGGCTCATGGCAGGCGCGGGCCAGGCCCATGCCGCGCTAAAGATCGAACAGTCGGTTGACGCGGAGGTGCTGACCGCCGACGCGGTGGTCGAGTTCGTCGTGACGGTGCGAAACACCGGCGAGGAGGTGATCGATTCCGGGGAGGTCAGCGTCGTCTTCTCTCCCGGCCTCGAGGTCCCGGCAGGCACGGCGCCATTCTACAGCCAGGGCAGTTTCGACCCAGTCGAAGGGCGCTGGACGATGGGCGAGATTCGGCCGGGTGCAAGCGCCGTGCTTTCCATGCCGGCGCAGGTGAGCGCGGACCCCCTGCCGCCGTGCGTCTTCAGCCGCGCCCGGCTGGAGTCGTCCCAGGGCGATCCGTCCTGGGCCGGCGACTTGAGCTTCACGGCAATCCGTCTCCCGGGCGTCGAGCACTGCGTTGACCTGGAGATCGACTCGCTGTCGATCTACCGCTCAGGTTGGTGCAGTTCAGAACTGACAGTCGAGTTGCGGGTGTGGAACAAGGGGCCGGACCCGGCACATCAGGTCCGGGTCTCGGTCGTCCAGCAGCCGGCCGTCCTCCCGGGCCTGGCGTTCTATTCGCCGCTGTTCGTGCACTCGCCGTGCTCTGGTGGGCTCGTATGTGTGCTCGATACCCTCGGCCCGGGGCAACCGGCACGCATGTGGCTGCGCTCACCCGAGTTCGAAAATCGCAACACCGCCGTCGTGACGGTGGAAGTGACTGCAGACAGCACCGGGACCGAGTTCGAAACCGGCCAGGAAGTGCTGCGCAGGACGCTCACGATCGCGCCCTATGAGGTCTGTGAGCCCATCAAGATCGAACTCGGCCCGCCCAGCGGTTCCGGCTGTTTCATCGCGACCGCTGCCTACGGCTCTGCGCTGCACCCGCGGGTCGTGATTCTGCGGCGTTTTCGCGACCGCTTCATGCTGACCCACGCGCCGGGTCGGGCGCTGGTCGCGGCTTATTACCGGGCGTCACCGCCGATCGCGAGCTACATCGCCGAGCGGCCCGTGGCCCGCGCCATGGTCCGGGCGCTGTTATGGCCGCTGGTCCTGGCCGTGGATCACCCGCTGCCCGTACTCGGCGCCATGACGCTCGGCCTGGCGCTGTTGCGCGGCCGACGTCGCGATCGGCTGCCCGGTCCCTTGCCCGGCTCCACCCAGGATTCAACAGCAAAGATGCCTGTCATCCCGAGGATGATTGCCATGAAAACGATTCGCGCCATCACCGACCGACATCGGGACGTATCGCATCGAGCCATCGGCGTTGGACTACAAGCCTGCCGGGGTCGGACCGTTCCCGGCTGGTCCGGGCGAACACCTGGACCTCGGCGACATCGCGCTGGTCCCGCCGCCGATCAAGATTTGGGTTCCATCCCCCGCGAGAACCTGCCCTCAGGCGGCGGCACCTGTCGCTACTCGGTCGAGATCCATGACAAATCCTCGGAAAGCATCAGTGATCGGCAGACCACAGGCCGGCAATTCATGGGCGGGTCCGGCACCGGCTGATGCGGACGGAGGGGTTTGAAATGAATACGCAACCGAAGATCAAACTACCTGAGGTGACGACTGTCCTGCTCGCGGCGGCGTGGATCGTCAAGGAATGCATGCGTGGACGAGGCTATCGCGTGCTGAACTGGCTGTGCCAGGTCCTGATCGGATCCTTATAGTGTTCCGTCCGGCGGCTTGAAGGTGTCCCGCCCGGTCCTGTCAAACTGCGGTATCCTGCCGCACAGTCCGCGCGGAGGATCTGTCGTTGCCTGGGGTGCTTCAGCGTCTTTTCAACATTCGACGAGACGAACTGCTGCCGGTGCTGGTGGCGGCCCTGTACTTCTTCTGCGTGCTGACCGCGTTGATGGTGCTGCGCCCGGCGCGCGAGGCACTCGGCATGCAGCGCGGCATCGAGGCGGTGCGCTGGCTGTTCATCGGCACCGCCGTGATCACCCTGCTGGTCAACCCGGTGTTCGGCCTGCTGGTGAGTCGTTTCCGGCGGCTGCATTTCATCTCTGCCACCTATGCCTTCTTCGCCCTGAGCCTGCTGGGCTTCTACCTGCTGCTGACGCTTGCGCCGGAGGCTGCGGGCGTGACCAGCGGCATGGTGTTCTACGTCTGGTTCAGCGTGTTCAACCTGTTCACCACCATGCTGTTCTGGGCGCTGATGGCCGACCGCTTCTCGCTCGAGCAGGGCAAGCGGTTCTTCCCGGTGATCGCCGTCGGCGGCACCTGTGGCGCGATCTTCGGTCCCTGGCTCGCCTCGATGCTGGCGCAGCCGCTGGGCACCGCGGCGCTGTTGCCGATTTCGATCGGCTTCCTGCTGCTGGCAATCGTCGCCGCCTGGCTGGTCGCCCGAATGCAGCCGGAACGGGCCGATTCCGTGGATCCCGCCGACCCCGAGGCGCCCCCGGTGGTGAGCGAGCACGCCATCATCGGCGGCAGTGCCTGGGAGGGCTTTCGCGCGGTGCTGCGCTCGCGCTACCTGCTCGGCATCGCCGCCTACGCGGTGATCCTGGCGGTGATGGCGACGTTCATTTACTTCACGCGGCTGCAGCTGGTCGCGGCGCTGGGCGACGATCTCGACCTGCGCACCGCCTGGTTCGCGCGCATCGATCTGATCACCCAGGCCGCCACGCTGCTGCTGCAGGCGTTGGTCACCGGCCACCTGATGCGGCGGCTCGGCGTGCCCCTGACGCTGGCGCTGCTGCCGATCACCGTGGCGCTCGGCTTTGTCGGTCTGGCAGTGGTGGCCTCGCTGGCCGCGCTGATCACTTTCGAGGCTACCTTCCGGGCGGTGCAGCGTGCCGTGATGCGGCCGGCGCGCGAAACGCTCTATACCGTCGTCAGCCGCGAGGACAAGTACAAGGCAAAAGCCTTCATCGACACGTTCATATACCGTGGCGGCGACGTCCTCGGCGCGCAGACCGAGGGCCTGCTTGGCCGGCTGGGCATGGGACTGGCGGCGCTTGCCAGCGTCGCAGTGCCCCTGGCGATCGCCTGGGCGGCACTCGGCGTGTGGC
>CAZOSZ010000085.1:0-10340 GCA_964582505.1 uncultured Ectothiorhodospiraceae bacterium
TCGCCGATGACGCCCTTGAGCGGGCACATCGAGAACAGCGCGCACCTCCTGCAGCCTACGGCCAGGGCGACGGGGCATAAGGTCATTGGGGTTCTCCTGCACGCAAACGGCCTGCCCAAGCGTAGTGGCTGCACAGCCCAAGCTCAATGGTGCGCTCACATCACCGGGCCACGAGACTTGACACGGGTGCCGCCGCCGGCTACTGAACACCCTCATGGGGGAGCAAGGCAGCGAACGTATTGGCTTGAGCCGCAGCATGGACCTGCCGGGCCTATCGTCCGTGATGCTCGTCCTGCTGTGCCTGGACGCGCCGCCGGCCGTGGCCGAGGAACCCGAGCCGGAGGCCGAGGCGCCGTACATCGACCACATCATCGTGACCGGCACGCGGATTACGCGCCGCGATTACGAGTCCGCCAGCCCGATCGTCACGATCATGCCGGAGTTCTTCGAATCGATCAGCGCGCCCACGGTCGAGGCGGCGCTCAACCGGCTGCCGCAACTCGTGCCGGACGTCTCCAGCAACTCGAACAATCCCGGCGACAGCGGTCAGGCCTTCCTGAACCTGCGCGGTCTCGGTCCGACCGCGACGCTGGTGCTGCTCGACGGCCGGCGGCTGATGCCGTCAAACGGCACCGGCACGGTGGACGTCAATTTGATTCCGCCAACCCTGATCGAGCGGGTCGAGATCGTCAGCGGCGGCGCTTCGGCCGTGTACGGTTCCGACGCCGTGGCAGGCGTGGTGAACTTCAGGCTGCGGGAGTCCTTTGACGGCGTCGAGCTGGGCGGCACCTACGGCCGGACCGATCGCGGCGACGGCGAGCAATGGAACGCGCACGCCACCGCCGGCACGCGCTTCGCCTCCGGGCGCGGCTCCGTGTACGGCTTCCTCGGCCGCTCCGAGCGCCAGCTCGTGACCCATGGCGACCGGGAGTTCTCGCGTTACGCGCTGAACTACGTCGGCCCCGGCAATGGCACGCTCGGGCCGCAGGATGCCTTCATAGCGGGCGGCTCGTTCGCGATCGAGGAGGGGGCCGCCTTTCTCCCCGTGGTCGGCCCGAATGCGATCAGCCTGGCGGCCTTCCAGGACCTGTTCGCGAGCTACGGATACGCGCCCGGATCCGTACCCCTGCAGCCCGCGTTCGGTTTCAACGAGGACAGGACGCTGTTCACACGCGGTCCGGGCCCCCCGGGGACGGTCGCAAACTTCCGTGGCACCCAGGACCCACTGCTCGCAAATGACCGCCAGGTTGCCTACAACTTCGCGCCGCCCAATGCCCTGCAATTGCCGCTGGAACGAACCTCGGCCTTCGGCCGCCTGGCGTTCGAGGTTTCGGACGCCGTGCGGCTCTATGCCGACGGGCTGTACGGTGACTACTCGGTGGACCAGCAACTCGCACCCACGCCGGTCATGGGCGTGATGATGCCCCGCAGCAATCCCTTCATCCCTGACGACCTCGCCCTGCTGCTGGATTCCAGGCCTGATCCCGATGCGGACTTCTTCTGGGTCAAGCGGCTCTCGGAACTCGGCCCGCGCATCGGGCGCAGTGAGTACAGCGTCTACCAGGGCACGCTGGGGCTCGACGGTTACCTGTCCGATGCCTGGCGCTTCGATGCCTATGCGCAGTACGGCGAGAATCGCCAGACGCGGCGGCAGTCCGGCAATGCCTTGCGCTCGCGCATCAATGCGTTGACTTTCGCGGCTGATGGCGGACTGGCGGCCTGTGGCGGCTTCGACATCTTCGGGTTCGGCTCGATCTCTGCAGAATGCGCCAGCTTCATCGCAGTAGAAGCTGCCGATGATGTCCGTGTCAGGCAGTTCATCACCGAGGCCTCGGTCGAGGGGGCCCTGGCCGAGCTGCCGGCCGGCGAGCTGCGCGCCGCCTTTGGCGTCCTCCACAAGCGCGACCGCTTCTCCTACACGGCCGATCCTGTCGCGGCACAGATCCTGCCGGACGGGTTTACGGACATTGTCGGCTTCAACGCACGGGACGACGTGCTCGGCAAGGAGTCCAACACTGACGTCTATATCGAGACCCTGCTGCCGTTGCTCGCTGAACGCCCCGGCGCGGTGGCGCTGGAGGCCGGGCTGGGCTACCGGCATGCCGAGTACGATGCGGCGGGCGGCGCCGATGCCTACAAAGTCGAGCTGCTGTATCGCCCGGTTGTGCCCTTGCGGATCCGCGGCTCCTTCCAGAACGCCGTGCGTGCGCCGAGCATCTTCGAGCTGTTCGAGGCACAGCTGCCGAGTGTCTTTGGTCTGGATTTCATCGGGGGCGATCCCTGTGAGGCGGGCAGCGCGGCGCGCACTGGGCCCAATGCAGCGTCGGTCGAGGCGCTCTGCCTCGCCCAGGGCGTTCCCGCCGAGCTGCTGCCGGCCTACCAGAACCCGTTGGGCATTGCCTTCGGCTTCATCGGCGGCAACCCGGAACTGCGTCCCGAAGAGGCGGAGACCTGGACGGCCGGAATTGCGTGGAGTCCGGCTCGCGGTCATCCGCGCCTCGGCCGGCTGCAGGCGGCAATCGACTGGTACCAGATCGATGTGCAATCCGCGATCCGCAGGGTGCCTGCCCTGGAGGTGATTTCGCTGTGCTTCGACCCGCAAGCCAATCCGGGTTTCTCGCCCGCAAATCCCTGGTGCACGTATTTTTCGAGGAATCCCGACACGGGCGACATCGTGGATGCCTTCAATATCAATCGCAACGTGGGCCGCGTGAAGACCTCGGGCGTAGACCTGCAGCTCGACTGGAGCCGGCCGCTGGGCCCGGGGACCCTGGGCGCCAACTGGCTGGTGTCCTGGCTCGATTCCTTCGAGAGGAACCCGGGCGCCGGCGCGCCGACCGCCGAGTTCGCGGGCCTGACCGCCGCCTTTCCGGGCTTCTCGCTGCCGGAATGGAAGTGGCTGTTCGGCCTGAGCTACGCCTGGAAGGGCTACTCGATTACCACCAGGACCCGTTATATCGGCGAGATGACCAGCGGACTGCTGCCGGACTTCCAGGTGCCGAGCCGCTGTTATCTCGACCTTTTCGCGAGTCGTGACTTCGGCCCCGGCGCGCTGGCCGGTCTCCGCCTCGGCATCGGCATCGAGAATCTCACCGACCGCGACCCGCCGATCATCGCGGGCTCGACCGCCGCGAACACCGATCCGCAGCAGTACGACGTGCTCGGCCGGCGCTATTTCGTGACGCTGAACTACCGGTTCTGAGGACTATCGGCGGCGGTTTGCGTGACTTCGTCCGCCCTCTTCAACGCCATGGCAGCGTCAAGTCGCGCCACATAATCGTCCTGGGCATCGATCCCCTCCATCCGCGCGCGCTGCAGGTCGATGTCGGCCTTGACCCGATTGAGGATCTCGACGAAGCGGGGATCGTCCTTGACACTCGCCCAGCGCGGATCACGGACGGTGCTGTAGTAGTCGCGCCAGCCGGCGTCTGCCGCTTGGCCGAGCAACTCGAGCGCAGCGTCGACATCGCCGAGCAGCAGGGTATTGCGCGCAAAGTCCGCCCGCTCGTAGGTCTCGTGCAGCCGCCCGTCAGTTTCACGTGCGCTGTAGTGGCCATCGAGCAAATGCAGCAATGCCATCGCCTTCTTCGGGGCGCCGGTCTGGAGCCAGGCCCAGGCCAGCGCGTGGCGGGCATCCAGCTCGAAAAAGCCGTATCCCTGCAGCGCCACCTGCGGGTCGATCACATGCTCGAGGGTCCTGATGGCGCCAGCGTGATCGCCGGCCAGCGCCTGCCGGATGCCTGGCAAGAGCTGAAAGGCGGGGAGAAGCGCGGCCGGGTCCACGCCCGCTGCATCCGAGGTCGCCCGAAAGTGGCTCCAGGCCTCCTCGTGGCCTGGCTGCGACGGATCAAGACTCAGGATGTAGGCTCGCATCAGGCGGAACCTTATGTCCTCCGGCCAGATCTGGACCGCGCGATCCCGCCAGTACTCGGCACTCTGCCAGAGACCGAGCCGACCGTAACCCAAGACCAGGAACTCCATGCCCGCGGGACGGCCGGTGTGAGTGACCGTCGAAAGCACGTGGCGCTTCGTGACTTCGACGGCATCGACAAGGCGGCCAATTGATACGTAAAGCCCAGCGAGTCCCAGGTTGGCCAGCTGGGATGGCTGAGGGACTTCGAGCAGGCGCAGCAGCCTTCGCTCGGCCTCGTCAAACCGGCCACGCTCGACTTCGTGCCTGGCGAGATTGGCGTTGACTGCCGGCGCCAGCGGGTCGATCCGGGCCGCTCTTCGCAGCGCCTCCTCGGACTCTGCGTGCCTGCCCTGAACACTCAGCGCGTCGGCCAGCCAGTTGAGTGCATCGACCATGGTCGGATCGAGCGCCAGCGCGCGGCGGAGGATGGCCTCTCTGGCCACATATCCTTGGGGTTCCCGCTCGCGAAGCAGCAGCGCCTGCGCTGCGTAAGCCCGCGCGAGATCCGGCTTCAATTCGAGCGCGGTGTCGATGTCTTGCTGCGCGCGGTCGAGTTCCTCACTCAGATCCTTGGCAAAAAACAGACCGATGGTGCGCGCGATCGCCCGCTCGACATAGGGTTCGGCAAACTCCGGGTCGAGTTCGATGGCGCGACTCAAGTGCTCGACCGACGGGGTGGTGTTGAACGAAGTCCGTTTGGCGAGCATCTCGCGGCCAACCAGGTAGTGTTCATAGGCGTCGAGATCCGGCAATCTCTCGGCCGCCGCCGCCGGGACGATCTGCGGCAGGATGCTGGCCGCCACCGATCCGGCGATATCGTCCTGAAGGGCAAAAATCGCGCCGAGTTGCCGGTCGAAAGTGTTGCTCCATACCTGTACGCCGGACCGATCGACGAGCTGTGCCGTGATCCTGAGCTGTGGTCCATCGCGTCGTACGCTTCCCTGAAGCAGGTACTGCACGCCCAGCAGCCTGCTCATCCGCGCAATATCGTAACCGCTGTCCTTGAACGCGAACGACGAGGTGCGCGCGATCACCTTGAGCTCGCCAAACGCCGACAGCCGGTTGAGAATCTCCTCCGAGATGCCGTCCGCAAAGAACTCGTGTTCCGGGTCACTGCTGAGGCTCGCAAATGGCAGCACCGCCACTGAATTCGAGCTGATCTCACCCAGCGACGGCCGCCACTCCTCGAACGAGGCGGTGTCGATCACCCGCCCGGTGGCGTCGTAGAGAATCAGCCCGATCACCGCGATGATCGCCGACAGAATCAGGTAATCCGTGCGCCGCAACGGCAGCGAGGTCGCCATCTCCGCCTGCGAGGCAACCGGCTGGGTGCGCCGGATCCCTTCCGGTGAGACCTCGAAGATCCAGCCGAACACCAGCGCCACTGGAAAACCCAGCAATGCCGCCCACAGCAGATAGCGGATCGCCGCGTCCGGAATCCCCCACGCCGGGAACACGATGTCCGCCACCTGCATCACCAGCCAGATGGCAACCACGTACAGTCCCGCCACGCGGAACACCCGCCGGCGGCGCAACTCCTTCAGGAAGCCAATGACGGTCGGGTCTCCCATCGGATCAGGGTCCGCGTTGCCGAGTACCCTGATGGAGAATAGCCGGAAATTCGGTTTGCATCGCGGCTGAAGCCGCTCCTACGGGGCCCGCACCCGTAGGAGCGGCTTCAGCCGCGACCGCCCGCCGCACGGCTCACCGCTTGCTCTGCTCGGCCGCTTTCAGCGCCGCGTCGAACCGCACAACGAAATCGTCCTCGGCGTCCATGGCCTCGATCCTGGCGCGCTGCAGATCGATGTCTGCCTTGATCTTCGCCATGATCGCGTGGAACCGGGGCCGGTCGCGCACCGCGTCCCAGCGGGGGTCGCGCCGAATGCCGTAATAGCCACGCCATCCGGCATCCACGGCCTGTTCGAGGCGCTCGAGGGCCAAATCCTGGTGGCCGGCCAGCAGCGTGGTCATTGCATAGCCGGCCAGGCCGCCACTGATGTACCCGGTCAAGGGGCTGAACATGTGAAGGTCACCCGCCGCATGTGCCTCGCGATACTGGTGCTCCAGCGACTCGAGCAACGTCGCCGCCTTGTCCCTGTCGCCGGTCTGCAGATAGCTCCAGGCAAGGGCCTGGCGTGCATGACTGCTGGGGCCAATGCCGGAGGGAATCGCTGCGACCATAGGTTCGAGCACACTTTTCGCAGCTTCGTGATCGCCGCTCAGCGCCAACAGCTCGCCATATCGGGCCACCGCGTCCCGCGGGATGCGAGTGAGGTCGAGCGCACCTGAATCCACCAGTCTCTCGAGCTGGCTCGAGGCCTCCGCGTGGCCCACCACACCCGACTCGGTGCTGAGGATATACAGCTGGTAAAGGCGCATTTCCAGGTTGCCGGGATGCAATTCCATGCTCCGATCGTGCCAGTATTCGGCCCGCTCCTGCAGCCCCAGCCAGGCGTTGTTCGCGATCAACCCGTACAACTCCGGCGGTCGGCCCGTGGTCGAGATCGTGTCGAGCACGTAACGCCTGGACATCTCGAGCGCGTCGGCGAGGCGGCCGGTGCCGATGTAAAGAAATATTACGGAGCCATAGATCATCCGTGGAGCGTGCGGCGCCTCGATCACACGCAGCAGGCGCGATTCGGCCTCGGCAAAATCCCCGCGGCGAATGTCCCTCAAGGCCATGTTCGCATTGGGGGACGGCGCCAGCGGGTCCAGGCGCAGCGCGCGCTCCAGGGCCTGGTCCGCCTCGTCCGCCCTCCCCTGACCCTGGAGCGCGCTGCCCAGCCAGTTCCAGGCGTCCACCTGGTTCGGATCCAGCGCCAGCGACCTCCTCAGCACCGCTTCGCGCGCGGCATGGCTGCCGGGATCCCGCAAGTTCATCAGCAGTGCCTGCCCCGCAAGGGCGCGGGCCATGTCCGGCTTCAGGGCCAATGCCCGGTCGATGTCGCGCTGGGCCCGGTCCAGCTCGGCGCCGGCATCGCCATCGCCCAGGGCCAGGGCGATCGCCCGTTCCGCATGCGCCTCCGCGAACTGCGGATCCAGTTCGATCGCGAGATCGAAGTATGTGAGCGCCCGCTGCCCTGCATGCGACTCCCGCCTGGCAACAATCTCCCGGCCGTTGAGGTACGCCTGGTAGGCCTCGAGGTCCGGCAGTCGCTCGGCCGGTGGCGGCGGCAGGATCTGCGGCACGATGCTGGTCGCCACCGCCTCGGCGATCTCGTCCTGGAGCGCGAAGATCGCGCCGAGCTGCCTGTCAAAAGTGTTGCTCCAGACCTGAACGCCAGATCGATCCACCAGCTGCGCCGCGATCCTGAGCTGCTGGCCATCGCGGCGCACACTGCCCTGCAGGAGATACTTGACGCCCAGCAGCCCGCTGATCCGGGCGATGTCGTAGCCGCTGTCCTTGAAGGTGAACGACGAGGTCCGTGCCATCACCTTCAGCTCGCCGAATGCCGACAGCCGGTTGAGGATCTCCTCGGAAATGCCGTCGGCGAAGTACTCGTGCTCCGGATCCCCGCTCAGGCTCGCGAACGGCAGCACCGCCACCGAATTCTCCACCACCTCCGCCAGCGACGGACGCCACTCGTCCACGGGGGTGGTGCGTACCACCCGACTGATCGCGTCATAGCCGATCCAGCCGATCACCACCAGGAAGACCGACAGGATGAGGTAGTCGGTGCGCTGCAACGGCAGCGCCGCATCGAGTTCGGCCTCCGACCACTCCGGCCGGGTGCGCCGGATGCCCTCCGGCGTCAGCTGGAAAATCCAGCCAAACGCCAGCGCCACCGGGAAACCCAACAGCCCCGCCCACAGCAGGTAACGGATCGCCGCGTCGGGAATGCCCCAGGCCGGGAACACGATGTCGGCAATCTGCATCACCAGCCAGATCGCCACCACGTACAAGCCCGCCACCCGCAACACACGCCGGCGACGCAGCTCCTTCAGGAAGCGGACGGTGGATGCGTGCCTCATGAGCACTCTGGCCTGCCTGGCGAATCCCCGCCAGAGCATAGCAGCGTAGGAGCGGCTTCAGCCGCGACCGCGTTCCGCCGCGACCGACTGTCGGGCCTGAAGGCCCTCCTACGGCCTGCAGATGAACTGCACGAAGCTCATTGCTGAACCTTTGCCGCGCGGCGGGCCTGCTCGGCCATCGCATCGTCATAGCGGGACCTGAAATCCTCCGCCGCTTCGAGGGCCACCACCTGCGCCCGCTGCACATCCAGGTCCGCCTTGATTCTGGCCAGCACCGCCTTGAACCTCGGCTCTTCTCGCAGCGGATCCCAGCGCGGATCGACCTGGATCCCGTAGTAGCCTCGCCAGCCCGCCTCGGCGGCCTCCTCAAGCAGCTTGAGCGCACGCTCGTGGTCCCCGAGCAGCAGCGTATTGCGCGCGTAGTCGAGCAGGTCATCGCTCAGGTGCAGGCGGCCCTTCGACCGCATTTCGCGAAGCCCGCGGTCGAGCCCGCCGAGCAGGCGCGCCGCCTTCTCGGGCTGGCCGGTCTGCAGCCAGGCCCAGGCGAGCGCTTGAGGCTGGTTGAGTGCGCTCGAGAAGAAACCCGAGCTCCTACCCTGGACGTTTACGTCCGGATCAATGTTGCGCTCCAGGATGGGGATGGCGCGCTCGTAGTCCCCCATGAGCGCCAGCATCATGCCGTAGGCCTCTGCGTCGGCAGGATGCAGCCGGTCCTCGCCGACGCCGAAAGATTGGAGCACCGCCTCGAAGTCCTCGACGGCCTCGCGCATACCGATATGGCCGGTCGCGGGTCCGAACAGATAAGCGCCCCAGAGGTGATGCTGGTACACCTGTGGCCATTCCCGCTCGTGGCGCGCGACCCAGTATTCTGCTTCGTCCACCATGCCCAGCATTGCGTAGGGCATGAACAGGAGCCAGGTGACATAGGGGCGGAGTTCGTGCGGCGCGAGCTCCAGAATGCGACGCTTGCCGCACTCGAGGGCGTCCGCAATGCGCCCGGCCTGTTGCAGCAGTAAGCAATAGCTGATGAAAACGTAGCTCGAGGGCTGCGGAATCTCGAGCAGCCGGACCAGTCGTCGCTCAGCGTCGGCGAGCCTGCCTTCGCGGGCATCCCTCATTGCCAGGTTGATGTTGATGATCGAAGACAGCGGATCGATGCGGGCGCCGCGTTTCAGCGCCTCCAGGCCCTCAGCTTCGCGCCCCTGCGCCCCCAGTTCGGTGGACAGCCAGTTCCACGCCTCCACCAGGTTGGGATCGAGTTCCAGCGCGCGGCGCAGGATCGCCTCGCGTTCAGCGGGGCTGCCGCGGTCCTGTCGATGCATCAGCAATGCGCGGGTTGCATGGGCCAGACCGAGCTCCGAATTCAGGGCCAGCGCCGCATCGATATCCAGCTGCGCACGCTCGTATTCGAGCTCGCGGTCGTCGGTCCAGTAAGCGGTGAGCACTGTCCCGATGGCGCGCGCGGCGTAGGGCTCCGCGAATTCGGGGTCGATCTCGATCGCCCGGGACAGGTTCACTGAGCTGAGGCGCCCCCAATCGGCGGACCGCCTGGCGATGATCTCCCGCCCGGCCATGTACTCCAGGTAAGCCTCCAGATCGGGCTCGCGGTGCTCGATCACCGGCGGCACGATCTGCGGCACGATGCGGGTGGCCACCGACTCCGCAATCTCGTCCTGCAGCTCGAAGATTCCCCCCAGCTCCCGATCGAAACTCTCGCTCCACACCTGCACGCCGCCGCGATCCACCAGCTGCGCCGCGATCCGCAACCGCTGCCCATCCCGCCGAACGCTCCCCTGCAACAGGTAATTCACTGCCAGCAGCCCACTGATCCGCGCGATGTCGTAGTCGCTGTCCTTGAACGCGAAGCTCGAGGTGCGCGCGATCACCTTCAGTTCACGAAACGCCGACAGGCGGTTCAGGATCTCCTCCGAAATGCCGTCCGCGAAATACGCCTGCTCCGGATCTGAACTCAGGTTGGCAAACGGCAGCACCGCCACCGAGTTGGGCTCGATCTCCGCCGCCGAAGGCCGCCACTCCTGGTACACCGCCGTGTCCAGCACACGGGTGCCGGTGTCGTAGACGATCGCCCCCACTACCACCACGAAAGCGCACAGAATCAGGTAGTCCGCGCGCTTGAGCGGCAGCGACTCCCGCAGTTCCGCCTCCGAGCTCACCGGCTGCGTGCGCCGGATCCCCTGCGCCGAGATGTCGAACACCCAACCAAACACGAGCGCCACCGGAAAGCCCAGCAATCCTGCCCACAGCAGGTAGCGGATCGCTGCGTCCGGAATGCCCCAGGCCGGGAACAGGATGTTGGCCGCCTGCATCAGCAGCCATACGGCCACCACGTACAGCCCCGCCACGCGGAACACCCGCCGGCGGCGCAACTCCTTCAAAAACGCAATCCCCGTGGCGCTGGTCATCAGCTCAAAACCGCACTCCTGCCGGTCCGATG
>CAZOSZ010000086.1:0-10296 GCA_964582505.1 uncultured Ectothiorhodospiraceae bacterium
GCTACCGAGTAGCGAAGCACACTGCCCTCCCCCGTAGGAGCGGCTTCAGCCGCGACCCCCATCGCGGCTGAAGCCGCTCCCACTGCAATGGCCCCTCCCACTGCAATGACTCCTCCCACTGCAATGGCCCCTCCCACTGCAATGACTCCTCCCACTGCACTGGCCCCTGCCACTGCAATGGCCGCTCCCACAGCCCCGACAAGCCCCGTTTCGATTCGCGCGTCATCCAGCTCAGTGCCTCAGGATGTGCAGGTTCTTGCTGTAGATGTGGTCCATGATATTCGGCTGGTAACCGCCGACCCATGGCTTGACCAGCCGCTTGGTCACGTAGAAATAGATCGGGATCAGCGGCACCTCGCTGATCAGCAGTACTTCCGCCTCGTAAAGGTACCCGGCGCGGCGCGCCATGTCGCGCTCGCTGGAGGCCAGCGCCAGCAGATCGTCGTAGCGCGCGTTGCTCCAGCCGGAGTCGTTGAGCCCGCTCTCGGAGTGCATGACCTCGGCGAAATTGAAGGCATCGTTGTAGTCGCCGATCCAGCCTGCGCGAAACACCTGGGTGGTCTGCTTGGTGCGGCGGGTCTCGAGAAAGACCTTCCACTCCTCGTTGACCAGTTCGGTGTCGATGCCGAGTGCCTCCTTCCACATCGAGGCGATCGCCACCGCGATGCTGCGGTGATTCTCATGGGTGTTGTAGAGGATCTGCAGCCGCAGCGGGCGCGTTGGCGAGTAGCCGGCGGCGGCGTACCGCCGCCGCGCCTCTGCTAGCCGCTGTGCCTGGCTCCAGTGCGCCCACTCGGGGACGTACTGCGTGTAATTCGCCGCCCCCGGCACCCAGCCGTAGGCGGGAATCTCGCCGGCCGTGGTCACCTGGCTGGAAAGGGTCTCGCGGTCCACCGCGAGATTCAGCGCGCGGCGCAGCTCGAGGTTGTCCTTGAACGGCTCGCGGGTGACGTTGAGACCGAAATAGTAGATGCCGAGGTATTCGCTGATCACCAGCTCGTCCGGCAGGTTGCTGCGGATCCAGGGAATCTGGCGAAACGGCAGCTCGTAGCTCATGTCGAGTGCATTCGCGCGGTAGCGTTGCAGCTCGGTGGACTGGTTCTCGATCGGGTAATACCAGACTTCGTCGATGACCGTGTTGCCATCGTCCCAGTAATAAGGATTGCGCTCCAGCACGATGTGCGACTGCATCACCCAGTCGCGCAACCGGTAGGCGCCGTTAGAAACCAGACGCCCGGGACGGGCCCAGCGGTCGCCGTACGCTTCGAGCGTCGGCCGGTGTACCGGGTAGGCGGCGGAATGGTTGAGCACGCCGAGGAAGTACGGCGTCGGCGAACCGAGCCGGATCTCGAGCGTGGCGTCGTCGAGAGCGTGCACGCCCAGTGCCTCGGGCGGCAGCCGGCCGGCGATGATCTCCTCGGCATTCTGGATCGGCCGCAGCATGATGCCGTAGTTCGACAGGGTCTGAGGGTCGACCGAGCGCCGCAGCCCGTACTCGAAGTCCAGCGCCGTCACCGGATCGCCGTTCGACCAGCGCGCGCCTTCGCGCATGCGAAAGGTGTACACCAGCCCGTCGTCGCTGATCTCCCACGACTGGGCCGCACCGGGGATCACGGTGCCGTCCGGCGCCTCGATGGTCAGCCCCTCGTAGAGGTCTCGCTGCAGGTTGGACTCCGGCACGCCCTCGCTCTTGTGCGGATCGAGCGACTGTGGCTCGGCCGAGTTGCCGCGCCGGAGCACCTGATGTTCGGCAAGCTCTGTGCCGGACTCACCGCCGACCTGGGCCGGTGCCGCGCCTGGAAAGCGCCCGCCGGGATCGCCACAGCCAGTGGCGATCCACGACAACAGGACGAGGGTCGAAGTCCATTGGAATCGCGGCATCTGGCCTTGCGTCTCGGGAGTCCGGCGCACGCGACACTACCACACGGCGTTGCGACCGCCTAAATCCGGGCGGCGGCACGCCGGCTTCTGCTATGGTCGCGACAGGCCACGGAAGGCGGACGGACCGTCATGAGCGAACGTTACCTCTCCAAGTCGAAGATCCTCGCCGGCTGGCAGTGCCACAAGCGCCTCTGGCTGGAGGTCCACGCGCCCGAGCATGCGCAGGTCTCGGCCATGACCGAGCGCGCCTTCCGCATCGGCCACGAGGTGGGCGAACTTGCGCGCCGGCTGTTCCCCGGCGGCACGCTCATCGGCCACGACACCGAACTGTCCGCCGCACTCGAGCAGACCGCCGAACTGGCCGCCCGTCCGGGGCCGCTGACGCTCTACGAGGCGACCTTCCGCCACGCGGGCGTGCTGATCCGCGCCGACATCCTGGTACGCGACACCGCCGGGCGGGTGCGGCTGGTGGAAGTGAAGGCCGCGACCAGCGTGAAGCCCGTGCATCACCTCGATTGCGCCGTGCAGGCCTGGGTACTCGCCGGCGCAGGGCTGCGGCCGGACCGGGTCGAACTCGGGCACATCGACCGCCGCTTCGTCTACCCGGGCGGCGACGACTACGACGGGCTGCTGGCGTTCGCCGACCTGAGCGACAAGGTGGAGCCCCTGCTTGCGGAAGTGCCGCGCTGGCTCGCCGAGTACCGCGCCGTGCTCGAAGGCGACATGCCGGCCATCGGCATTGGCCCGCATTGCCGCAATCCCTACGAGTGCGCGTTCCTCGCCTACTGCACGCCACCGCAGCCGGACTACCCGGTCAGCCGCCTGCCCGGCGGCGGCAAAGCCGTCTGGCGGCTGCTGCAGGAAGGCATCGACGACATCCGCGACGTGCCGCCCGGCTATCTCACCAGCGAGCTGCAGGAGTGGGTGCGGCAGGTGACGGTCGCGGGCGAAGCGGAATTGAAACCCGCGGCGGCCGAGGCGCTGCGCACCCTGCCCTGGCCGCGCTACTACTTCGACTTCGAGACGGTGTCGTTCCCGGTGCCGGTCTGGGAAGGCACGCGGCCTTACCAGGCCCTGCCCTTCCAGTGGTCCTGCCACATCGAGTCCTCGCCCGGCGTGCTCGAGCACCGCGAGTTCCTCGCCGAGGGCAGCGGCCCGCCGATGCGCGAGTGCGCCGAGACCCTGCTCGAGGCGCTCGGCGAATCTGGACCGATCCTCGTCTACACGAGCTACGAGTCCGGCGTGCTGAAAACGCTGGTGGAGCTCTACCCAGAACTCGCGCCGCGGCTCGAGGCGGTGAGCGGCCGGCTGTTCGATCTCCACCCGCTGGTCAAGGCGAACTACTACCACCCGGCCATGCGCGGCTCGTGGTCGATCAAGGCCGTGCTGCCGACGCTGGCGCCGGAGCTGAGCTACGCGGAACTGGGCGAGGTGCAAGAGGGCTATGCCGCGAGCGATGCCTTCGTAGAGATCATGGCAGGGACCACTGTGGACGAACGTCGCGCGAAACTCCGTGAGGAGTTGCTGGCTTATTGCAAACTGGACACCCTGGCGATGGTGCGGCTCACTGGGGCACTGGGTGGCTGAGCGCGGCGAATAGCCAGCCCAACAAAACGGGCGGCGGCTTTCGCCACCGCCCCATTGCATCAGTCAGTCGTTCTTGTCGGATTCGATTTATGGCACAGGAACTGCGCGAGTCCCGCTCAAAGGACAATCCTGCTCGTTGGCCTCCGCAAACAGATTCTTGGTCAGGTTCTCCGTCCCGTCCGCAACGGCATCCTGGACCATCTGGATCACTTCGGCCACCGAGTACGGATAGTCGACGAATCCGTCGTCGTACGCCGCGGGCGGATCGACCTTGAATCCGACCATGTCGCCGGCCGAGCGGCATGGAAGCCGCCAACGCCGCTGCAATGCCCGTCAGTTTCCTGGTTTCGTCTTCCCTATATTGCCCTTTATCAGTCCCCCAAAACTGTGTTGCTGTCTCCCCGGCAGCCATCCGAATCAGGCTGCACGCTCCCGACGAGCGCCGGGGCCCGGTGGGCCCCGGCGCCAGCCGCCCTGCGATATGCAGGTCTCCCCCAATGAGACGGGTCAAAACTAGTGGATTGATTTGCCGCGGGAAATGGGGCGAAGGGGGTAACTTTCTATGCCCTAGCGGGGAATGTCCCTACCACCTTCGGAATAGCGACGCGATCCGGGCCGGATCACACGCCCGCGGGCGGGACCTCAGATCAGCCCGTGCTCTTCGGCATAGCGTCGGATCGCCACGCGCGTTTCGCAGCCGAGCTTTTTGTAGATGTTGCGGACATGGGTCTTCACGGTGCCTTCGGTGATATTCAGCCGCTCGGCGATTTCCCGGTTGCGCAGGCCGTCAGCAACCATGCACACCAGCTCGATTTCCCGCGGCGTGAGCTGCTGCTCGGCCTCGCGACGGCCGGCCTCACGCCGCAACACCGCCTCGAACGCACCATGCATCGAGCGGTGCTCGAGCCACTGGCCACCCTGGTGCACCTTGTGCAGGCACTGCAGCAACAAGCGCGGCGCCATCTCCTTTAACACCACGCCGTTGGCCTTGAGCCGCACCACCTCGAGCAGTTCGCGCTCCGACAGTTCCGCGGTCAGGATCACCACCCGGACGTCGAGTCGTCGCTGCCGGATCTCCCGCAGCAGGTCGAGCCCGGAAAGCTTCGGCATCCGCAGGTCGACCACGACGATATCCGGTGCCTGCGATTCGACGGCGTCCAATGCGTCGACGCCGGAGGTGCAGCGTGCCGTGACCTCGAACTCGCCGGTGGCATTCAGCAACCGCTCGAGACCGTCGAGGAAGATCGGGTGGTCATCGGCGAGCACCACCCTGATGGTCAAGATGCGGCTCCGGGTCGCTGTCGCGGAATGGTGATATCGAGCGTCGCGCCGCCGTCGCCGGATTCGATCTCGAGCTGGCCGCCGAGCGAGGCGACCCTTTGCCCGAGGTTGAACGGCCCGAGCCGCGAACCGGTGAGCGAGCTGAAATCGTAGCGGCCGCGGAAACGGAAACCGCAGCCGTTGTCGGACATCCTGAGCAGCACCGAGCCGTTGGCTGCCTCCAGACTGATCCGCGCGTGAGTGGCGCGCCCGTGGCGCACGGCATTGACCAGGCCTTCGCGGACCACCCAGAAGAGCTCGCGGGACAGGTCGCCCGGCAACTGCTCGGCGCGCAGTCGATTACGGGTGTCGACGTCCAGTCCCCAGTGCCGCTTCAGCCGCTGCGCTAGGCGCTCGAGGCGCTCCGGCAGGGGCCTTGGCTCGGCCTTGCAGGCGGCGGACTCGGGTTGCAACGACGCGACGATCTCGCGAAGCTCCTGCTGTTCGGCCAGCAGCAGGTCCTGCACCTCGCTGATGGCTCTCGACGCCTCGTGGGGGTGTTCGCCGAGCTGGTAGCGTGCGGCCTCGAGTCGGAGTGCGCCGGCCGCGAGCGACTGGATGACGCCGTCGTGCAGGTCGCGCGCGAGGCGGATCCGTTCCTCGGCCAGGTTGCCCAGGTGGAAGCGCTCCCAGAGCACCAGCTGGTCCATGCGTGCCGCGATCTGTCGCGCCAGCACGTCGGCCAGCACCAGATCGTCGGAGGTCGCCTCCTGGGGGCCGACCGCATACAGCCGCCCGACCACGCTGGCGCCGCGCAAGGGAATCGACATCACCACGGCCGCGCCGGTGCGCGCTCGCAGCCAGCCGGGCAGCGGGTCCTCGACCAGGCCGCGGCTGCCGCCCGACAGCAGCAGGCGGCACTGCGTGGCACGAGGCGGACGCGGTCCGACCAGGAATGCGGTCTGGACGAACTCCGGCGGCGCCAGGGTTTCGCGGCGCTCCTCCCGCTCCCGGTGCATCACGAGATCGCCGCGCGTCCAGCTGCCCACATTCAGCCAGGGCTGTCCAGGCTGGGTCCAGGCCAGCACCATGCGCGGCGCGTTCAACGCTGCGGCAGCGTGCGAGAGCAGTGCCGCCACGCGCCCGCGCAGCTCGGTGGGCAACGGTCCGGGGCGGCTGGACAGCGCGGCGACCCGCGAGCGCAGGCGCTGCTCATAGGCACCCAGGTAACCGAGCAACACCGCCACCACGCCGAGCTGGATGCTGCGCACCATGAAGGGCCGCAAGTCGAAGCCCGTGCCGCTGACCGAGGCCGAGTACAGGCCGTTGAGCAGCAGCAGCCCGAGCAGCGCCAGTGCGGTCCAGATTGTGCCGGGCTGGCGCCAGCGAACGGTGGCGGCCGCCAGAAGGAACACCAGCAAGAGGAAGAACGGGCTCGCACCCCAGCCCTCGGTCAAAAGGATGACCAGCGAAAGCACGCCGAAATCGACGACGTGCATCATCAGCGGCAGACCCACCGGGGCGGTGCGCAGGCTCCAGGCCAGCCCCGCCGACACCAGGGACCAGGCCGAGTACGACAGCAGCAGGCCGAACACCAGCGACACAAGCTCGAGCGGCTCGGAGGGATCCAGCCAGAGCGCCACCAGCGAAAACAGCGCCAGGGTGACCCGGCAGCCGGCGATCAGGCGCTCGCGGCGGATCGGCTGGGCGAACGCATCCTCAACGGGCGCCGAACCAGCCCGTCGCTCCAACGGCACCACGGTGCCGACATCGTGCCTGGCCCCAAGAATCGTGGTCTCCTCCCCCAATGCGGCGCGTGGCTCTTCGTTTCACTGGGAGCGGTTCTGATCACGCCGTCTCGCCCAGTCGGGCTGCCCCGCAGCATAGCGCATTGGCGCGGGATTACCACATTCGGCGCCCCGGCCGGCGCCTCGGATACGAGACGGCTCCGGCCGGGCGACGTCAGGTTCCCGCCCGCTGCTGCGCTAGACTCAGGCTCCGGGAGGGCGAGTCGATGAGTTTGCTGCGTTGCGTTGCCCTGCTTGCGGGCGTGGTGATTTCGACCGGCTGCGAGCACGGTGCGGAATCGCTCGGCCAGCGCATCTACCACGACGGCGTCGGGCTGGAAGACCGGCGGCTGGCCTACACCGAGGGACCCGACTGGCTGCGCTTCGTCACCGAGGGTTGCGCCGTCTGCCACGGCCGGGACGGCCGGGGGCTGGTGGTGCAGGCCGGCGAGATCAGCGGTGCCGCGCCGCCGCTGACCCGTACGGCGCTGGCCGAGCGCGGCTACCAGCCGACTTCACTGCGCCGTGCGATCACTGAAGGCCTCGACCCGCACGGCCGCGAATTCCAGTCCTACATGCCGCGCTGGACGATGAGCGAGCCTGAACTCGATGCCTTGCTCGACTACCTGGGCACGCTCTGAATCGGGCCGCAACAGCGCCCGGGCGGCGCCGATGGGCGGCGCCGGCCTGCTGCGCTGGCTGGCGGTACTGCTGCCCTGGCTCGGCGGTTGCGGTCCGACCCAGGTGGTGGCGCCGGCCAGCCTCGAGCAGCCGGCCGAGGTGTTCGTGCTCGATCACGGCCGTCACACCAGCCTGGTGGTCTCGACCCCGGAGGGCGCCATGGTTCGCTATGCCTATGGCGACTGGCGCTATTACGCGGAGCGGCTGACCGGCCCCGGGCACGGGCTTGCGGCGCTGTTGTGGAGTACGCCCGGCGCGCTGGGCCGCCGCCACCTTCCCGGCCCGCCCACGCCGTTCGAAGTGCGTCTGCAAGTGCCGCTGGTGATCATCGAGCTGTACCGCATCCGGGTCGAGCGGCCGCGCGTCGAGGCGCTGCGCGCCCGGCTTGATGCGATCTTCGATGCCGCCGAAGTGCAGCTGGATGTGCCGGAGGTGCTGCTGGTATTCGCGCCACATCCGCGCGACTACAACCTGGTGCACAACTCCAACCGGGCGATCGCCGACTGGCTGGAGGAACTCGGCTGCGAAGTCCGCGGCCGGGCCATCCTGGCGCACTGGCGATTCGAGCTGCCCGCCGACTGAAGCCGCCACCTCCGTAGGAGCGGCTTCAGCCGCGACCACTCCGTAGGAGCGGCTTCAGCCGCGACCCGCCGCGACCGCCGCGACCCGCCCCCCTTATTGGAGCGCACCATTCGCAATCCAGCCCCGAATGCCCTGGATGGTCTCCGCGTCGAGGAACGGTCCGCCCTGCGGCATGCGATCGCCCACCGCCTGGTTGCCCTCCAGCTTGTGGATCAGGTAGCTGTCGGCCGGATTGCCGGGATTCACGCGCTTCAGGGCCGGGACCTGCTCGCTGTTCACGTCGACCAGGCTGGCAAAGCTGGCCGCTGTGGTCGAAAGGTTCATGCTGCCCGGCAGCTCGTTGCCCACTCCCGTGTGGCACAAGGCGCAACGCGGTGTGAACACCTGCGCCTGGATTTCCGCCAGGGTCATGCCCGGCACGCCGTTTGCCACCGTGACGCTGACCGGCGCCGACACGCCGACGTTGCCGAGTTCGTCTTCCGCCTGGGCGGTGAGCGCGATTTCGCCATCAGCCACGGATGTCGTGTCCCACTCGATCGAGTACGGCGCCGTGGTGTCGCTGCCGATCGGCTCGCCGCCGGCCAGGAAGCGCACTTCGACAATCTCCAGGCTGGATTCGACCTCGGCGCTGACGGTGATGGTGTTGCTGACCTCGCTGTCAGCCTCCGGCGCGGTGATCGTGGCGCTCGGCGCCTCGGGGATTGCCGCTGCCACCCTGCGCACCAGCTGGCCGCGGATCTCGCCATCCGGATTGACCTGTGAGCCGATCAGCACGTACAGACCGTCCTGCAGAAAGGCCTCGAAGTCTTCTTCATCCAGTGCGGCGTCACTCGCAAACCAATGGTCCACGTCACCGGCATCCTGTTCCAGGGCAATCCGCTCGGGCCCGTTCTCGCCCGCGGGCGCGCGGTGAATCCCGCCAGAAGTGGACATGAGCAGGTCCGTCAGGCGGACGTGCGCCACCGTGCTGCGCATTTCCTTGTCAAAGGTCACCGCTGCCAGGCCGCTGGCCGCTGTGGCCACTGGAGGCACCACCTGGTCGCCGTCCAGGTCGGCGAACACGACCTCGATGTTGTCCGGCTCGAGCTGCGCACGAATTTCGCCGCCCGGGTTCTCGGGCGTGTGCACGTTGACATACAGGCCGCCCGAGAGAAGCTTCTCCAGGGTTTCCGCGTCCATCACGCCAGCAGCGGACCAGTGCGCCGGATCCAGCGCGTCCTTCTGCAGCGGAATCAGCACCGGGGCGTTGACGCCGGCGAATCCGTCGTGGATGTGCGCGGCAGTGGCATGGTCCAGGCTGGTGGTGTTGACGTGGAAATTGTACTGCAGGCCGTCGAGCTCCAGCGTCAAGGCCGACACGCCGCTGGCGTCGGTGTCCACCGGTGGCACCTCCTGGCGGCCGGTCAGCGTGTCCACGACCAGCGCGATGCCCTCGGGCACGAATTGCCCGCGCAGCAGGCCGTCGGGGAAGGCCGCGCTGGCGACGTGCAGGTAGACGCGTCCTGCCAGCAGGGCCTCGAGTTCATCGGCGTCCAGCTCCAGGCCATCGTGGAACCAGTGGTTCGGATTGGTGGTGCTCTGCACCAGCGACGCGAGCAGCGGGCCCTGCGTGCCGGCATAGCCGTCGTGCAGGCCGACGCTGGTCGCATTCCCCAGGCCGAACAAGCTCAGGTGCACGATCGCGGTGGCCGAGGCGGACTCGTCCAGTGTGATCGCGGCGCGGCCCCGGGCGACCGTGTCCTGCACCGGGATCTGCTGCTCCCCTGACAGGTCGGCAAACACCAGCGAAAAGTCACCCGGCAGGATCTGGCCGCGCGCCTCGCCGCCCGGATAAGCGTCGGAGTGGACGTTCACGTACAGGCCGCCGTCCAGCAGGCTGTCCACCTGGGCAGCCGTCAGCATGGCATTGGCCGGCACCGCGAAGAGCAGCGGATCCATCGCGTCCTGCGCCAGGGGGACGATGACCGGCCCATTGATGCCGGCATGGCCGATGTGGATGTGCGCCGCCGTGGGCAGCAGGCCTTCGACCACCAGCGTGCCGCTGATCGCCCCGCCGATGATCTCGACTTCCAGTTCCGCCTCACCGCGGGCCGCGGTGTCGACCGGCGGCACTTCCTGGCTGCCGGAGAGTTCGACGGTGAAATCGCGCACGTCGGTCACCGGCGGAGGCGGGGGCGGAGGCGGTGGCGGCGGGCTCGAGGAACCGCTCGATCCGCCGCATGCGTGCATGGCCAGCAAGGCCAGTCCCACCGAAAGCAGCCACGCCGCCTGCCGCAACATACCGAATGCTGGTTTCATGACTCTCCCCTGCGTCAGCTTCGACTCACCGTTTCCCGGTGAGTACGCCTGGAGGCGAATCTGGTTTGCTCTGCGTCGCAGCCTGCCGCAACGACTCGTAGCAGCGGCTCGTAGGAGCGGCTCGTAGGAGCGGCTTCAGCCGCGACTCGTCGCAGCGGCTCGTATGAGCGGCTTTAGCCGCGATCCCCGCTAATTGAGCTCCTGCCTCCGCGCGGCCTCG
>CAZOSZ010000087.1:0-10225 GCA_964582505.1 uncultured Ectothiorhodospiraceae bacterium
TACTCTTTCCCTACACGACGCTCTTCCGTTGGGGCGCCGGCTCGGCTCGCGGGCTGCCAAACGGAATCTGCAGGCCGATGTTGAGTATCAGGTCGTTCGCGCTCGGGCTCTGCCTGTCGAGCCGGTAGCGAAGCTCGGAGCGCAAGGCGACCGAGCCCCCGGGCACGAGGTCGGTGAGCAGGCCGAAGGCGGCGTTGTAGTACACGTTCTTGTCGTCGGACGCAAACATGCGGTTCTTGACGTTCCAGCCGGCGCCGGCGAGGAAATACGGAGAGATGCGTCCGTTCCGGTAGAACACCCGGGCCAGGTCCAGCCCGACTCCCCAGTAGTCGGTCTCGACGATGCCGTCGAGCTGGTAGCCGAAGGCATGGAACTCGAGATTGGTGTTTTCGCCGACAGCCCAGCCCAGGGCCAGCGCGGCGCCGACTTCGTCGTCGGTGAGGCGGTTATCGTCGGTCCAGATGACTGATGCCATCGGCGCGATGTACCACTGTCCCGGTTTCTCGGCCGACCAGGCCGCGCCGCCGAGCGCGAGGCTGCCGATCATGATCCCTGCGATGAGTATGCGTTTCATCGTTGTTGACTCCATTTGATGACCCGGGCGTTGGAAACCCTGACGGCGCACTCCCCGCCACGGCGGCGGGGAGGCCGTCTAACTATAGCCCATGGGCGCAAGGCGTTAGAATCGCCGGAATGAATGCCGAAACCGCCGCCTCGGGGGGCCGATGGGCCTGGTTGTCGCTGTGGCTGGCGATCGGCGCGACGTCCGGGTGCGCGTCCCTGTCGGACCAGAGCGACTACCATCGACACTCGATGAGCGACCTGCGGGAGGACTGGCGCCGGCCCGGAATCCTGCTGTTCGAGGCGACCAGCTCCGGGCAGTTTCCGGCCGACAGCGAGTCGGGAGAGGCCGCCAGGATGAAATGGCTGGCGGGCTGGATGAAGCGTTCCGGCCATTGCCCGGACGGCTGGGAGGTGCTTTCCCGGGCACCGATCGACCCGGCGGAGGTCCACTCACGGCGGCACGATCTCCGATACGAGGTCCGCTGCATCCCGCCGGACGGGGCGGGGCCTATTGAGGGAAGCCACGATTTCACTGCGCCCGCGGATGCACAATCATTCCACTCGCGGCTCCGTGACGGGGCCGCAACGGGGCAGGGCGCCCCCGCCTGGAGACCAAGGGTGACCGATGAGCATGCAGACGGCTGAGTTCGACCTCGACCTGATCCGGCGTTATGACGGACGCGGGCCGCGATACACGTCGTACCCGACCGCAGTGCAGTTCCACGACGGCTTCGGCGAGGAGGACTACAAGCGACTCGCCCTGGCAAGCAACGGCGACGACCCCGAATCGCAGCCGCTGTCGATCTATGTCCACGTGCCCTTCTGTCATTCGCTCTGCTATTACTGCGGCTGCCACAAGATCATCTCCCGCCACCAGCACAGTGCCGATCCCTACGTGGAGCACCTGGTGGAGGAAATGCAGCTGCAGGGCCGGCTGTTCGACCCGCGCCGCCGGGTGGACCAGCTGCACTTCGGCGGCGGCACGCCGACCTTCCTTGACGAGGCCCAGTTCGGCAAGGTCATGGACGGCCTGTTCCGCAATTTCGGCCTGCACCACGGTGAGCAGCGCGAGTACTCGATCGAGATCGATCCGCGCAGCGTGGACCGCGACAGCATTCCGCGGCTCGCCGAGCTGGGCTTCAACCGTTTGTCGCTCGGCATCCAGGACTTCGACCCGCGGGTCCAGCAGGCCGTGAACCGACTGCAGGACGAGGAGTGGACGCTGTTCCTGATTCGCCAGGCCCGCGAGCACGGCTTCCGCTCGGTCTCGGTGGACCTGATCTACGGCCTGCCGATGCAGACGGCGGAGAGCTTCACCCGCACGCTGGAGTCGGTAGTGCGCGCCGCCCCCGACCGCATCGCCGCCTACAGCTATGCGCACCTGCCGGAAATGTTCCGCTCGCAGCGGCTGATCCGTGAGCAGGACCTGCCGTCCGGCGCCGAGAAACTCGCGCTGCTGACACGCACTGTCGAGTTTCTGGGCTCGCGGGGCTATGAGTACATCGGCATGGACCATTTCGCGCTGCCGCAGGACGACCTGGTCAAGGCGCGCCACGAAGGCACCCTGCACCGGAACTTCCAGGGCTATTCCACCCACGCGGAACTCGACCTGATCGGCCTCGGGGTCAGCGCCATCGGCAAGCTCGGCCACAGCTACTCGCAGAACATCAAGCTGCGCCATGACTACTACGACGCGATCGACGCCGGGCGCCTGCCGGTGTTTCGCGGCGTCGAGCTGACGGCCGACGACGTGCTGCGGCGCGAGGTCATCCACGCGCTGATGTGCAACGGTGTGGCCGAGAAACACCGGATCGAGGCCCGTCACGGCATCCGTTTCGAGGAGTACTTCCACAACGAGCTCGAGGCGCTCACCGGCTTGCAGCGCGACGGCCTGATCGAGATGGACACGGACACGATCCGCGTGACCCCGAAGGGCCGCTTCCTGCTCAGGTCGATCGCCATGCCGTTCGACGCCTACCTCGCGGCGCGCCAGGCGCAACAGAGATTCTCGAAGGTGATCTGATCGCAGGCGTCGTTGATGTAGGAGCGGCTTCAGCCGCGACGCGGTGGTGAATCGGGGCTAAAGCCCCTCCTACGAGCCCCTCCTACGAGCCCCTCCTACGAGCCCCTCCTACAACCCGGACCGCGCTTGTTCTACCCTTGGGCCTGTTGCCCGGCTCTCGCTCGGGCCGGGGGGAAACCATGACCACTTGCCGCGACGGGCGCCTGATTCTCGTGTTTGCCGGGTTTGTCGCCCTTTTCGCCGGCCTGGCGCCGGCTTCGCTGCCCGCCGCCGACGGCCCGAGCATCCGGTTCCCGGCGGCCTACATCGAGAGCCGCCTGCTGGGTGAACTGGTCGTCGTGGAAACCGAGCAGGCGCGACCCAAGATCGAGGGCGACCGTTCAGCGCGCGTGGTGCTGGGCGGGTCCGGCGGCGAACCCGAGCTGGCCGCCCGGTGGAAACCGGTCGCTCCGCCGGGCCACGGCTTCAATAACGAGCCACGCTACGAACTCGCCGCCTACGGCTTGCAGAAGCTGTTTCTCGAGGAATGCGAGTACGTGGTGCCGCCGGTGGTGCTGCGCGCCATGTCTCCCGAAGAGCATCGGCACTACCGGACCGACGGCAAGCCGACGCTGCGCGACAGTCCGGCCATCGTGTTCCTGCTGTCCTACTGGCTGGCCGACGTCAGCAACCGCGACCCCTGGGACCCGGCGCGCTTCGACAGCGATCCGCGCTACGCGCGTGCCTGGGGCAACCTGAACATCCTCACCCACCTGATCGACCACAAGGACTCGAATATCGGCAACCTGCTGATTTCGCGTCACCCAGAGGACCCGCGGGTGTTCGCGGTGGACAACGACGTCGCTTTTCGAAGCGAGGCCAGTGACGTCGGCGACGCCTGGCGGCGCCTGCAGGTGGATCGTCTTCCGCACGCGACCATCGAGCGCCTGCGGACGATCTCGCTCTCCCAGCTTCAGCAGGCGCTCGGCGTGCTGGCTGAATTCGAGCGGCGCGACGGGCTGCTGATTCCGGTGGAGCGCGCGGGCGTCAATCTCAGCCCGCGTCGCGGCGTCAGGGTCGCACCCGACCGCGTCCAGTTCGGCCTCACCAGCCTCGAGATCCGCGACATCATGAACCGCATCGGCCGCCTGCTCTCGGAGGTCGACCGCGGCCGGATCGTCGCGGTCGACGGCGGTCCGGAATCCCTTGGGGCTGCCTGCCGCTGACGCCTGCCGGACACATTTTGGAAGTCGGCGTCGGGCTGGACTATAGTCGATTCAGCGTGGCGCATCTTGCGCCCGTGCATCATGCGAAGGAACTCTGATGATCGACAGACAGCTGAGCGAATTCGAGAAGGCTTTCCACGACGCGCGAAAGGAACTGATCGGCGCTGCGCAACGCACCTACGAAGGCGCGCGTCGCGAGCTGGACAAACTCACGGCCCGCGCCAACCAGCTGGGAGAGCGGGTCAACGAGCTCGCCAGACGCCTGCAGGAACAGGCACAGCGGGCAGTCACCGAAGGGTCCAAGGCCGCCTCGGTGCAGGCGAAGCGCATGGAGAAGATGCTGGCAGACGCCCGCCGGGAACTCGACGCGGTGAGCAGGGACCAGAAGTGGCTGAAGACCGAGGCCAATCGTGCCTACCATTACTTCCGCCGGGTGAGCGGCATCGACGCTGCCATCGCGCGCTTCGACCAGGAGTGGGCCAAGCGGACCGGCGCCCCAAAAAAAACGGCGGCGAAGAAGACGCGCAAGGTCGCCGCGAAAAAGGCACCGGCCCGCAAGACCGCTGCACGGAAGCCTGCGGCCAAGAAGAAGGCCGCTGCCAGGCGGACGGCCGCGAAGAAGCCCGCCGCGCGGAAGAAGGCCGCGACAGGAAGGCCGGCCGCGAAGAAGCCCGCCTCCCGGAAGCGGCCGCCCGGCAGGAAGAAATAGCCCGCTCAGTCGGCGGGGTTTCCGCCGGCCAGCGCCTCGCGCAGCGGCCCGAGACGCCGCTCGTAGTGGCGTGCAATGCCGATCGAGTTGGCATCCATCGGCTGGTGCAGGCGGAGATGGTTCCAGCTGCGCACTGTGCGGGGGTTCTCGTGGAACGCCAGGCAGGCCGGGTCCCAGGCCAGGCCGATAAACTCCAGGAGACGCCGGCTCTGGCCTTCCTGGTCCTCCACCAGCGCCTCGTAGTCCACTTCCAGCATGCTGAGCGCCGAGGTGGCGCGCCAGTGGTCCATCAACAGGCGGTACTGACGGTAGAAATGCCCGATCTGGGCCAGGTCGCTGGCGAACGGTTCACCCGCCTCGCCGAATGGATGGAAATAGCAGGCAAGCCCGGTGTCCAGGGGGTCCCTTCGGCAATGAATCACCCGGGCCTTCGGGAACAGCAGCTCGATCAGGCCGAGGTGCAGGAAGTTCAACCACATCGAGTCGACGATGCGCCGCGCCCGTCCGCCTTCAGCGAACAGTCGCCCGAGGTAGGCGGCAGACAGCTCCTTCATGTCACGCTCGCGCAACGAGCTCACGCATTCCGGGTAGGGCAGCCCGGAAGCGTTGTAACGTCCGATGCGCCCGGCCGCGAGATCGATGTGCGGCAGCGCGCCGGCACCCGCACCGCGAGGGTGCGTGGCGATGATCTGCTCGACCAGGGAGCCGCCCGAGCGTGGCATGCCGACGATGAACACCGGTGCATCCGAGCTCGAGCCGCGCGGCAGCGAGTCGAGCCGTTCACGCGTGAACACGCGGGTGAGGCGCAGGATGAAGCCGGCATGACCGTCCGGGTCGTAACGACCGGCGCGCAACCGGTTGGCGCGGCGACAATGCGCAAACGCACGGTCGTATTCGCCGCGCGCATCCAACAGTTCGCCCAGCAGGTAGTGGGCAGGCGCCAGCTCCTCAGGCGGCAGCGGCCGTTTCACCAGATTCGCCAGGCGCAGCAGCGCCTCGTCCTGCCGGCCCAGCGCCCGCAGTGCGCGGGCGTGCGCGAGGTGCAGGACGGCCGGGGCCTCGCTGCGATCGACCAGCGGCAGCAGAAGGCGCAACGCCTGCCTGGGCTGGCCTGAAATCGTCAGGATGCCCGCCAGTCCGGCAGCGGCCGGCGCATGGTCGGACTGGAGTTCCAGCGCCGCCTCATAGCCGGCCATCGCGCCGTCGAGCTCCCCCATCGCCTCGAGCGCGGACGCCAGGCGGCTGAAAACCGCCGGGTCCCGGTCGCCGCCGGCGACCAGGCGACGGTAGCTGGTCACCGCTTCGTCGAGCCGGCCCAGTTCGTGCAGGGCCACGGCCAGGGTGTACTGGCCTGCGCGGTTCGAAAGTTCACGCTGGATGCCGGTCTGCAGATGCGGCACGGCCAGCTCGGGATGACCCTGCTCGTAGAGCATGGCGCCCAGCGACAGGTTGGCGAGACCGTGATCCCGGTCGCGCTGGATTGCCTGCCGGAAGCAGTGCTCGGCCTCGCCGGACCGGCCGGTGTGTTGCAGCACATGCCCGAGGTTGGCGTGCGCGTCGGGATAATCGGGATCGCCCTCCACCGACTTGCGGAAGGCGTCCTCGGCGCCGGCGAGATCGCCGCGATGCTCCAGCACGCGGCCAAGCAGGTTCATGCTGCGCGGGTGGTCCGGGGCGAGCGCGCGAGCGCGCTCGATCCAGTCCATCGCCTCGTCGTGACGCTGCTGCCTGAGGCGCAGCTCGGCCATCACCTGGCAGGCGTGAAAGCTGTCCGGCCGTTCCTCGAGGACCTCGGTGCAGAGCTGCTCGACGTCCTGGTGGCGTCCCTCCCTGAGCGCGCGCTCGGCCTTCTGCAGGTCGATGATGACCCGCCGGCCGGATTTCGAACCGGACCTGCCTTGCAGCAGGGTCATGATCGGGTCTGTAGGTGGCGCATGGCGCCGATTGTAGCGGAGCCCGGAGCGAACTGTAGGAGCGGCTTCAGCCGCGACCATCGCGGCTGAAGCCGCTCCTACAAATCTCCCCAAGCACCGCGATGGTCGCGGCTTGAAGCCGCTCCTACAAAAATCCAAAAATCTCTGCAAGCGCCGCGATACGGCGCGCTGACCTCCCGCCAGACCCCGCTATGATGAGAGGCCCCTGCCACAGCCACCGGTGCCGTCCCGGATGCATGACTCCGCCGTGTCCGAAGCAATTCACCGCACACTCGCAACGGTGTTCGGTTATGCCAGCTTCCGCCCGCAGCAGCAGGAGATCGTCGAACGACTGATCGCCGGCGACGATGCCTTCGTGCTGATGCCGACCGGCGGCGGAAAGTCTCTGTGCTTCCAGGTTCCGGCCCTGCATCGGCACGGCACGGGCGTGGTGGTCTCGCCGCTGATTTCGCTGATGAAGGACCAGGTGGATGCGCTGCAGGCCAACGGCGTGTCGGCAGAGTTCTACAATTCCTCGCTCGGGCCGGCGGCAGCGCGCCGCATCCTGGCGCGACTGCATGCCGGCGAGCTCGACCTGCTGTACGTCGCCCCTGAGACGTTGATGAGCGATGCGTTCCTCGCGCGTCTCGGAGGAATCGAGCTTGCACTGTTCGCGGTGGACGAGGCGCACTGTGTTTCGCAGTGGGGTCACGACTTCCGCCCCGAATATGCCGGACTCGGCGCCCTGCGCGGCCGGTTTCCCGGCGTGCCCTGGGTGGCGCTCACGGCCACTGCCGATCCGCAGACGCGCGAGGACATCATCCGGGTGCTGGGCCTCGAGCGTGCCCACCGGCACGTGGCGAGCTTCGACCGGCCGAACATCCGTTACACGGTCCGCGAGAAGCGCCAGCCCTTCGAGCAATTGCTGCACTTTCTCGCGGGCCGCGCGGAACAGCCGGGAATCGTCTACGCGCTGTCTCGCAAGCGGGTCGACGAGTTGACCGGGAAGCTGCAGGCGCGCGGCCTGAGGGCCGGCGCGTATCACGCCGGGCTGGGCGCGGAGAACCGCACGCGAGTGCAGGAAGCATTCTTGCGTGACGAGCTCGAGATCGTGGTCGCCACGGTGGCCTTCGGCATGGGTATCGACAAGCCGAATGTCCGTTTCGTGGTCCACCATGACATGCCGAAAAACATCGAGGGCTATTACCAGGAGACCGGTCGCGCCGGGCGCGACGGACTTCCCGCCGAGGCCCTGCTGCTGTTCGGCGCGCAGGACATCGCACTGGCACGTTCGCTGGTCGAGCAGATCGGCAGTGACGACCGCCGGCGCATCGAACTGCACAAGTTGAACGCCATGGCGGCGCTGGCCGAGAGCCTGACCTGCCGGCGGCGCGTCCTGCTCGGTTACTTCGGCGAGCGGCTGGCCGCCGATTGTGGCAACTGCGACGTCTGCCTGGAGCCGCCGGAGCGCTTCAACGCCACCGAGCACGCGCGCAAGGCGCTGTCCTGCGTCTATCGGCTGCGGCAGTCCTATGGAACGCGCTACGTCATCGACGTGCTGCGCGGCGTCGCCAGCGAGCGCATCCTTGCGGCCGGCCACGACCGACTCTCGACCTTCGGCATCGGCGCCGACCTGGGCGTCCACGAGTGGGCCTCGTTGCTGCGCCAGCTGATCCATCGCGGCTACCTGGAGCAGGACATCGCCCGCTATTCCGTGCTGCGCCTGACGCCGGCGGCCCGGCCGCTGCTGCGTGGCGAGGAGACCCTGGAACTTGCGCGGTCACGCGTCAAGACGCCGCCGACGCCCAAACCGCCGAAGGCAGCGGCCGCAGCTCGTCACGACGAGGCATTGTTCGAGGCACTGCGGGCATTGCGCAAATCGCTCGCCGACGCCCAGGGCGTGCCACCGTACATCGTGTTCGGCGACGCGACGCTGGTGGAGATGGCGCGCGAACTTCCCGACACTCCGGCCGCCCTGCTGAGTATTTCAGGAGTCGGGCAGAAGAAGCTCGAGCGCTACGGCGAAGCGTTTCTGCAGGCGATCCGGATGCATCGCGGCTAGCGGAATCAGCCCGCCACCGGGCCGGCGAATTCCTTGCCCTTTCGGGGCCGCTTCTCCAGAATGCCGCCTTTCATGACGGTTTCATTACAGGTCGGCGACAGCCGGCCTGTTTCGCATCCGGCAGCAACAGCCCAATCGCCTGATTTCATGGCAAAACCCGCACTAGACAAGGACCTCAAGCGACTTACTCGGCTGGAGGCCGCGACGCGGGGCGTGGCACGCGGCCTGGTGCCGCTGAGCCTTGCGCTGTTGTTCCTCGTCCTGGTGGGCCTGGCTGTGGCCTCGTTCGTCGGGGTCGGGGGCGGCTTTGCCGTGATCGTGGGTGCCAGCGTGATCGGCGGCTACATGGCGCTGAACATCGGCGCCAATGACGTGGCCAACAACATGTCTCCGGCGGTCGGCTCGCGGGCACTGCGTCTCGGCGTCGCGGTCGCGATCGCGGCGGTGTTCGAGGCGGCGGGCGCGATGCTGGCGGGTGGTGACGTGGTCGCCACGGTTTCCTCCGGCATCATTCGCCCGGATCATCTGCCCGACGCCGCGGCCTTCACCACGGCGATGCTGTCCGCGCTGTTTGCCGCGGCGCTGTGGATCAACCTGGCGACCTGGATCGGCGCCCCGGTCTCGACCACCCACTCGATCGTCGGCGGGGTGCTCGGCGGCGGCATCGCCATGGCGGGCGTTGGCGCCGCGGACTGGCAGGTGGTGCTGCGCATCGTCGCCAGCTGGGTGATCTCGCCTGTGATGGGCGGCGTCATCGCGGCGAGCTTCCTGCTGTATATCAAGCTCACCATCCTCTACGTGCCCGACCAGCTCGAGCAGGCGCGCCGCCGCGTGCCGTTGCTGGTGGCGATCATGGCCGGGGTGTTCACCGCCTACCTGATGCTGAAGGGTTTCTCCAGGGTCTGGAAAGTGCCGCTGTGGCTGGCGCTGTCTGTGGGCGTGACGGTGCTGCTGGTCGTGCTGGCCTGGCTGAAACCGGTGATCGCCCGCACCGTGCGGGAGCTGCCTTCCGACCGTTCCTCGGTTGGCAGCCTGTTCACCATTCCGGTGATCTGCGGCGCCGCCTTGCTGTCGTTTGCCCACGGTGCCAACGATGTCGCCAACGCGATCGGTCCGCTGGCCGCGATCTATGCCGCCGTGACCGAGGGCGGGATCGTGTCGGTGGCACGAATCCCGCCCTGGATCCTGCTGATCGGCGCCGTCGGCATTGCCACCGGCCTGCTGCTCTACGGCCCAAAGCTGATCCGCACCGTCGGCTCCAAGATCACCAAGCTGAACCGGGTCCGTGCCTTCTGCGTGACACTGTCCGCCGCGATCACCGTGATCATCGCCTCCGCGTTGGGGCTGCCGGTGAGTTCGACGCACATCGCCATCGGCGCGCTGTTCGGGGTCGGATTCCTGCGCGAGTTCATGGCCAACCGCAATGCCCGGAACGGGCTGAATGCCCTGCCGCTCGAGAAACCACGGGAGGTCGTGGCCGCTGTGATTGCCGGCGCCGATCCGCCGGAGATCACCGGGCCGGAAGCCCCGGCATTGCGGGCGGCCCCCAAGGCTCCGGCGCCGGAGAAGATCCGCAAGCGCTACCTGGTGCGCCGTTCGCACTTGCTGACGATCATCGCTGCATGGCTGATTACCGTGCCGGCGAGCGCTACCGTGGCCGCGCTGGTTGCCCTGGCGCTCGCCGCGGCCGGGCTTCCCGGTCTCGACTAGGGCAAGCGCATAAGCTCGGTCGCGGCTGAAGCCGCTCCT
>CAZOSZ010000088.1:0-3059 GCA_964582505.1 uncultured Ectothiorhodospiraceae bacterium
CGCGTGATCGGGGCCCCGCCCGGTGTCGCGGCCGTGCCGCAGCAGGTCGCGCGCGTGCCGGTCTGTGCCGGGATGGCCGGACCGCAGCACGTGGCGCTCTTGCCGCTGATGGCCTGGCTTGCCGCGCGGCGGTAACGCTCGCGCACCGTGGTCCTGATGTCTTTGCTCATGGCGTGTTGCTCCTGGTTTCATGGGTATTCGTCGTGGCAATGCTGCAGCAGCCACCACCGCGGGTATCGACCCGTGAGGCCGCGGCCTGCGCCAGCGACCGGATCAGTTCGGTCATGCGGTCGCGAACCGTGGGCGGAAAATCCTCCAGCAGGCGCTGCTCCGCGAGCAGGATGTCGCGCTCGATCCGGGCGTGCAGCGCGCGACCGGCGCGGGTCGCCGACACCAGCACCGAGCGACGACTCGCCGGGTTAGTGCGCCGCTCGGCATAGCCCTTGGCCTCCAGCGCATCCACCACGCGGCTCGCCGTGCTCTTGTCGAGGTACAGCTCGGCCGAGAGCTCGTTGAGGGTCTGGGCGCCCCGCTGCGCCAGCGACTCCAGGGCGTAACACTGCGTGACGGAGATGTCGTGGCAGCAGATCCGCTCGCGGTCACGGAACTGGTAGACACGGATCAGTTCCACCAGCGCACGATGAAAAGCCAGCGTATGTAGCTGGACTTCATCGCCTGTGAGGTTTGGTGCAAGCGCCATGGTCGGCCTGGGACGGGCGTGGACCGGATAACTGTTGGTAGGTGCAACAATATTCTTTTGGGCCGGGAACGTCAAGGGAGTTTGCAAATTGGAAAGATGCCCCGCCGTGTGCTAAGAATCTCCAGGGACCTTCGGCAGGTGCAGGGCGGCGCCCTTTCGTCAATCTACGCACTGATTGCTCGATGATCGAGCAGGGATGGTTTGCCATGACCATCATGATTTCATCCTCCGGTTCCGCCGCCCATCGACGCAGCGTCCCTGCCGGCCTGGCACGCGCAGCAGGCCCGCCCGGTTTCGCCCTGATGGCCCTGGTCGCCCTGTCTGCTGTCGCGCCTCTCCAGGCGTCGCACGCGCTACCCACCGTCATTGATTCCAGACTGGAGGTCAGAACGGTCGCCGGGGGATTTGTGACGCCGGTCAGCATGGCCTACCTGGGCGCAGACGAATTCCTGCTGCTGGAGAAGAACACGGGCCGAGTGCTGCGCATCGTCAATGGCGCCTTCCACAGCATCGTGCTGGACCTGTCCGTGAACTTCGCCTCGGAGCGCGGGCTGCTCGGCATCGCCCTGCATCCAGAGTTCCCGGACAACCCCGTGGTCTATCTTTACTGGACCGAAAGCACGACCGGCAGTGACTCCGCCGTGCGGTCGGAGACGCCGCTGCTTGGCAATCGGGTTGACCGTTTCCTGTGGGACGGCACGAGCCTGGCTTTCGCTGACAACATCATCCGGCTGCGCGCCTTGCAGCCGTCATTTTTCCCGTTCGAGTTGACCGAGTCCGGCAACAATAACGGCGGCGTGCTGCGATTCGGCCCCGACGGAAAGCTCTATGTGTTCATCGGTGACGTCGGACGTCGCGGATGGATGCAGAACGTCACCGAAGGCGTCGGCCCTGACGGCCAGGACGACCAGTTCGGCGGCCCCGAACCGGATGACGCCCACCTGACCGGCGTGGTCCTGCGGCTCAACGAAGACGGGACGACCCCCGAGGACAACCCGTTCTTCGCGGCCGGTGCGACCCTCGGCGGCGAGGTCGGCGCCAACATCCAGAAGATCTTCAGTTACGGCCATCGCAACAGTTTCGGCATGGCCTTCGATCCGCAATCCGGCGCGCTGTGGCTGCAAGAGAACGGTGACGACGCCTTTCCCGAAATCAATCGGGTTGAAGCCGGCATGAACTCGGGCTGGGTACAGATCATGGGCCCGGTCGGACGGATCGCCGAGTACAAGGAGGTCGAAACCAGCTTGGAGTACTCCGGGCTCCAGCAGGCGCGCTGGCCGCCCGAAAACATTGCCGACACTCCTGCCGAAGCGCTGCGCCGGCTGTTCATGCTGCCGGGAGCGCACTTCGCCGATCCGGCGCTCAGCTGGCGATACTCGGTCGAGCCGGGTGGACTCGGTTTCCTGAACAGCAGCGGCCTCGGGTTGAGCTACGAGGGCGACCTGTTCGTCGGCGGCGCGCGTGATTTGCTGGAAGGCGGTCACCTGTTCCGCCTGAAGCTCACGGGGAACCGGCGCAAGATCGCCCTGACCGACCCGCGCCTGCACGACCTGGTGGCGGACAACTTTGACAAATGGGACATCACCGAAAGCGAGAGCCTGCTGTTCGGACGAGGCTTCGGCATCGTCACCGACATCCACACCGCGCCAGACGGCAACCTGGTGCTCGTCTCGCTGTCGCATGGCGCGGTGTACGAGATCGCGGCCAGGCACGCGGCGGGGCGGCCTCCCGCCAGGAACTTCCCGACTCGCCTGTCCGGCGGTAACGAGGTTCCGCCGGTCGACACCCAGGCGAGCGGTCAGGCCATCTTCCAGCTCAGCAAGGATGACAGCTTCCTGACCTTCCGCCTGCTGGTCGCCAGCATCGAGAACGTGACCCAGGCGCATGTCCACCTCGGCGGGCCCGGAGAGAACGGACCGGTCGTAGCCTGGCTGTACCCGGGCGCCCCGCCACCCGAGCTGATTCCGGGGCGCTTTTCCGGCATCCTGGCCGAAGGCGTCATCACTGGGGCCGAACTGGTCGGGCCGCTGGCGGGCCAGCCGCTGTCGACCCTGCTGGAGGCGATGCGCACCGGGCGGGCCTACGTCAACGTCCACACCAGTGAAAATCCGGGCGGGGAGATCCGCGGACAGATCGGGCCGGCCGGTCCTGAGTAACAACACCCCTACAACAGCGCCCTGACCTCTTGTTCGAGGAGGGTGGCCGAGGCGGTCTGCGGTGGCACGACCGGCACGGGAGTGGTCTCGAGCACTCGCTCGATGCCGCGGCGGAAGGTCTTCAGCTCGCCGTCGGGCGGCGGACCGTGCCCATCAGCACCAGCGCGTCGACGAAGCTGACGTGATTGCAGACGATCACCGCC
>CAZOSZ010000088.1:3159-6991 GCA_964582505.1 uncultured Ectothiorhodospiraceae bacterium
AACGGCCCGAAGCGCCGCGCCCGCAGCAGCCCGAACTGGCTGTTGCCGGGCGGGGAGTTTCGGGTGTGTCGGTTTGCGTCCATTGCATTCACGATGGCAGCAAGAATCGGGTGGATCCGGCCCCTCCGGTCCGACATCCTGTCACGGAAGGAGGAAATATGTACCCATATCGCGTCATCGCCATTCCGAGCACCGTTGCGGAGTCAGTGCGCGCCACGCTCGTCTCGCCCGGATACCGGCATCCCGCGCATCACGGCCCGGCCACCGGCTACGGTCCCTGCCGGCACTGCCTGCGCACTTTCAAGGTCGGCGTCGACCACCGGATCCTGTTCACTTACGATCCCTTCGAGGGCCTCGAGCCGCTGCCCCTGCCAGGCCCGGTGTTCATTCACGCCGAACCCTGCGAGCGTCACCCGGAGGACGGCGGCTTCCCCGACGAGCTGCGTGCCCACCCGCTGACCTTCAACGGCTACCGCCGGGGCCGCAGGCTCGTCGCCCAGGAATACGTCACGGACGGCACGGTCGAGCCGCTCATCGAGCGACTGCTGGCGCGCCCGGATATCAACTACCTGCACGTCCGCGACACCAGGGCCGGCTGCTACGACCTGCGCATCGAGAGGCTTTGAGCCACAATTTTTCTGCGCTAAGGTAGCGCAACCATGATCGGTGGCTCATGAAGCGAGTTCTCGGTATTTCGGGCAGCCTGCGAAAAGGCTCCTTCAACACCGCGCTGCTGCGCGCGGCGCAGGCGCTGGCCGGCCCGGAGATCGAGCTCGATGCCGCCACCTTGCACGGCATCCCGCTGTACGACGGTGACCTGGAGAAGAGCGAGGGACTGCCGCCCGCGGTCAGCGAACTGAAGGAGCGGATCGTTGCCAGCGACGGCGTGTTGCTGGTCACGCCGGAGTACAACCACGGTATTCCGGGCGTGTTCAAGAATGCGATCGACTGGCTGTCGCGACCCGGCAGCGACATCCCGCGCGTGTTCGGCAACCGGCCGTTCGCGCTGATCGGCGCCTCGCCCGGTGGCTTCGGCACGGTCCTCGCACAGAATGGCTGGCTTCCCGTGCTGCGCACGCTGGGCGCGCGTCACTGGACCGGCGGAAGGTTGCTGGTGTCTCGCGCCGGCGACGTGTTCGACGAGCGCGGCGAGCTTCGCGACGAGGCCGTGCGCCGCCGGCTCGAGGATTTCCTGACGGGCTTTGCCGCCTTCATTTAGCTGTCGCCGCGTCTCCGGGCATCGAAAATAATGGCCCACTCCTTGGCCTCGTCCACGGACGGCATGACCGAGGCGTCGGCCACCCACAACCGGTCGACGCCCCGGACCCGCAGCTGCGGGTCAACGACCACGCGTGAGTCGGAGCCCATGCGGCAGGTACTGGTCGGGTGGTAGACCGTCTGCAGCGTCTTGCTGGCGTGGCGGAATACCGGCGCGACGTCGTCCCAACCCCAGGCCTGGGCAGGCCTGGGCAGGCCTGGCGCGGCATATAGCACAGGAAACGTCCGATTTCCTGCTCCAAAATGGGGACGGCCGGCCCCGCGGGCCGAAATCTTTGTCTGCTGGCGCACAGAGTCTATACTTCGATGTGAGGTACACAGGATGCTCGCGTCTGCGGTCCTCAGGCCGCAAGCAGGTGCAGGGCAACTGTGCCCACGGCACCGCCACATCACTGTCATGCGCCCCACTTGGGGCCCGGGTGTGCCTTGGCAACAACGATGAGATCGCTATCCGGCCTAATGCGGCGGCAGCCCGAGGCACCACCTGCCTCGGCGGCACCCTGCGGAATAGCCGAGCTGTTCTATCTGCAGACCGAGCCAGGTCCGATGGACGGGCGGCTTCGCCTGATGTGCGACGCCGAACCCGACCCACTCCAGACAGAACCTGCGCCGGGCGCCAGCCACTGCGGCCTTTCGGCCGAGGACAACGCCTCCGCCGGGCTGCTGCAGACCGAACCCGGCCCCGTCGTCGCCACGTCTTCCCCGTGCATGGGTACTGCAAGTTTTTTCCGGGGGGACGATGCCCCTGTCCGCGAGCACGCCGCAGCGGCTGCTTTGATTGCGTCGCTGGCACCGCCGCGCATCGCCGGACGCTTCCGGCTGCTGGAGCAAGTGCACACGGGACGCATGAGTACGGTCTGGCTTGCGGTGGACGAGTCGCCCGATACGACCGGAAGGTCGGCCGAGGTGGCGGTCAAGCTGATGCCCTTGGAGTATGCACCGGCTCATGACGCTGCTGTGCTGGCGATGCTCGCCCGGGCGGCGGCTCACCCCGGTCTGGTGACGCTGCTGGATCACGGCACCCAGGACGGCTTGGCATACCAGGTGTCCGCCTGGATCGAAGGCCGGACCTTGGAATCCTTGCTGCTCGACCCATCAGGCACGCAGGCGTATGCGGCCTGCATTCCCGACTGGATGAGGCAGCTGGCGGACGCCCTGGACGCGCTTCACCGCGCCGGCTTCGTGCACGGTGACGTCAAGCCCGACAACATCATCATTACGAAAGACCGGGCGTGCCTCCTCGATCTGCTCGGCGTGCGCATCGGCCAACCATGGTCGAGCCGAAGCGGCCTGACGCGTGCATTCGCAAGCCCGGAAGCTCTTCTCGGCGCGCCGGCCGATCCGCGTGACGACGTCTACAGCGCGGCCGTATTGGCATTCCGGCTGCTGGCGGGCCACTTGCCCCATGCGCAGGACGCGACCGGCGATGCAACTCTGCCCCCGCTCACACGGCCTGAGGGCATGACAGCATCGCAATGGCAGGTGCTGTGCCGGGCGCTCGATCCGCGCAGGTCGCAGCGGCCCGCATCCGTCAGCCGCCTGCTGCATGAGCTGTGGCCGGAGCTTAGAGGGCAAGCCTCCCTCACGATCTCTCCCTCGCCGCGCGCCCGGCATCCGGCCGAAGCACTGGGGACCTGGCGCGGACTCGACTGGCGTTGGCTTGGAGGTGCAGCGGCCGCATTGGTCGCGATGGTGGTCATCGGCGGCGTGGCCCGGCAGATCGATTGGCCTGCGGCGACCACGGCCAGCGAATCGGCGGAACCTGCGGCCGCTGCAGCAACGGACATCACACCACTGCCCGCGGCGCAGGCGCCGGCAGTCACCGAGTCCGGGGCGGCGGAATCGCCGACGCCGCTGGCGGCGGAAGTTCCGGCAGATGCGTATGTGGCGGAAACCCAGGTGCCGGGCCACGGGGCGAGGACGGCAGCCGAGCCGGTGGCTCGCCAGGCCGCTCCACCGCCGACAGCCATCACCGCCCCGACAGAAATCGCGCCGCCAGCCATCGCACCGGTTGCCTCGGCATCGACAGCCACCGACATGGTGTTGGACGCACTTCCGCAGACGGATCAGGCGGGCGGGACTGACGAGACGCTCGCGGAAGCGGGCGATCCCGAGTTGTCCGTGGCCGCGCTGCGCCCGCCCGGCCGGGGCACCGGTGTCATCCGCGAACTGGTGTTTCCGGTGGGCTTCCTGATGGCCGCACAGCCGCGGGATGCTGCGCCCTCGGATGGCACGGATGCCGAATCACCGCCACCGCCCGCAGCCCTGTTCACTGCCACTGGAGCTTCGAGCCAGGCGGATACGTCAGATGGAACAGAGTCGACGAGCCGATCCCTGATGGTCGGCCAGCCCGAATCGGCCAGCTTGTTTGCGCCAGTCGGCCATTTCGCACCGGCCAACCTGCCGCACGTCCCGAACCTGCCGGATGTCCCGAGCCTGCCGGATGTCCCGAGCCTGCCGGATGTCCCGAGCCTGCCGGATGTCCCGAGCCTGCCCGACGTCCCGAGCCTGCCCGACGTCCCGAGCCTGCCCGACGTCCCGAGCCTGCCCGACG
>CAZOSZ010000088.1:7091-8664 GCA_964582505.1 uncultured Ectothiorhodospiraceae bacterium
GACGTCCCGGGCCGACCTGACGTCCCGGGCCGACCTGACATCCCTAGCCGACCCGAGGCGCCGCCACGCCCGGGTGGCTGACAGCTTGAAAGGATCTTAGCGCTCCACGATGCACCCGTTGCTGAAACTTCATGCGCTGCGTGCATCCGGAGCGTTTCAGACGCTTGGCGTGGCGCTGGTCTGCCTGCTTGTTGGCGCCCAGAGCGTATTGGCCGACACAGATGTCCCCGCCACCGACACGCGCTACGACGTGCGCGTCGATGTCGGCCTCGGGCGATTCGAGGGCAAGTACGGACTGGACGACAGCACCACTGTCGACGTACTCAATCTCAGCGCCCGCTGGTACCTGCCCCGCGGCGAGGTCCAGGTCAGCCTCCCGTACCTTCGGCTTGACGGGCCAGCCGATATTCGCTTTGTCAGCGGAGTGCCTGCCATCGGGCCGGGTGCGGGCGATGACGAGGTGCGCGAGCAGCGCAGCGAATCCGGCATCGGCGACATCGTCCTGAAAGGTGAGTACTACTTGATGTCGGGCACGACAACGCGCCCGTGGGTCATCGGCCTGCTGCGCGTCAAACTGCCGACCGGAGACGAGGACCGGGGCCTGAGCACCGGAGCAACGGATTACGAGGCCGGCGTCGGGCTGATTCAGCGCGTCGGCACGGCGCACCTGCTGGCCGATGCGGGCTACACGTGGGTTGGCGACACCTCCGATTTCGACCTCAGAAACGTGCTCCGTCTCGGTGCCGGCGTATCCAGGTCGTTCGGGCCGGATGACCGCCGCAATGCTTACGTGTACCTGGAAAACCGGACAAACACGCTCCGCGGAAAAGACGACCGGCGGTCCGTGTCCTTCGGCCTGGGCGCGTCATTGGGCGAACAGTTGCGCACGCGCCTGTCGGCATCGCTGTTCATAGGTCTCAGCAACACGGCCGAGGATATCGGGCTCTACCTGACGGCCGGGCGTCGCTTCTGACACGAGCATGTCGCTTCATCATACCCCCACGTGCTACTGCGCGGCCTCCACCGCGGCGTCGGCGCGCACCATGCCGCGTCCGAAGATGACCTTTGGTCCCAGCGGTTCTGCCGTCGTCGCGATGATCTTGCGCACCTGGATCGGCGACAGGGTCGGATCTACTGACTTGACGAGCGCCGCGACGCCTGCCGCATGCGGACCGGAGAACGAGGTTCCGCTCACCAGTTCATAGTCCGTGGCAATGACGCTGAGGTCGACAACCGTCACCCCGCCACTGATGTCGCCCTGCAGGGTCTGGCCATCCTCCTGCGAGATACTCACCGACGGCCCTGCCGAAGTGAAATCTCCCAGCGTGCCGCCAAAGTTGCCCGGCGCATTGTTGAACACGACCGTGCCGACGGCGCCTGCGGCCTCGGCTCCTTGGACTTTCTCGGCAAACGTGCAGCCGCCGCGCACGATAAGGGCCACCTTGCTGGCAGGGTTGCTGGTGTGAACATCGCCAAGGGCGACACAGCCCCTGCCGATGTCGACGATTTCTGTGTCGTCGACGCTGCCGACCGCCGAGCCGCTCATCGTGTTGGCCGAGAAGGACCGCGCTTG
>CAZOSZ010000088.1:8764-10070 GCA_964582505.1 uncultured Ectothiorhodospiraceae bacterium
GGTGCCGCGACGTCATCGTCGGCGGGCCCGAAATTCGGCTCGGTGCTCCACACGATGTCGGCCTGAACGCGATCGACGCCCCAGCCGACGAATTCATCGAAAGGTTCCACCGGGAAATTTTCCGGCAAGACATGCACCGTTCTCATGCCATCTGCTTCGATGGTGGTGGCAAGACCGCTGCGCCGCACCGCCCTGTGGCCCGGCGCCGACAGATCCGCCGCCAGACCATCGATCAGGGCGGAATAGTCGAGCACGACCGTGCCGCCGTTGGCGGCGATGAGCGCCTTGAGCGCGTCCGCGTTGCCGTGCGAGTACTGGATGAGGTAACGCTTGACGCCATCACTCGGCCGGGCAGCGTGCCCCGGGAGGCTGGCGAGACTGAATGCCGCGGCCAGTACGGATATCAGGCCAATTCGAGAAAAACGCAATAACCTATTCATTTTACGACTCCTGAATGATGGCGGCGTCGGCGGCCCGGTGGTCGCGTCGAAGTCGAGCAACAGGGCGAGTATAGGCAATACAAACGGCCTTCCCCAGGAACGGGCGAAGGCAGATGGCGGAGAGGGCGGGATTCGAACCCGCGTCAGGGGGTTACCCTGAACTTGCTTTCCAAGCAAGCGCCTTCGACCGCTCGGCCACCTCTCCGGTTCGGGGCCCGGCGCAGGCGCGCTCGGGGGCGGGAAATGTATCCCAGGCTTGGGTGGGATTCAATTGAAGCGGGGGCTTGCGGGTCGCGGCTGAAGCCGCTCCTACAACCGCTCCTACAACCGCTCCTACAACCGCTCCTGCAGCTGTAGGAGCGGCTTCAGCCGCGATCCATCCAATCCAGAATCACAGGAAATCGATCACCCTGTCGTTGACGATCAGCCAGGCGGTGGCGCCATCATAGGGCTTGAGCACCAGTTCCTTGAGCACCGAGCGGTCCTCGCCGCCGGCGGAGAAGTGCTGGGTGAAGCGGGCGCGAACGCTGCCGCCGGTAAGCATGTCCACCTCGACGCTGCCCGAATCGACCCGGGTCGTGGCCGGGATCTGGAAGCGGCGCGCCTGGTCGGCCCGCCACTCGTCATTGTTGCTGTAGCCCTCGGGAGCGAACTCGGGCTCGTAGTACAGGGCCCAGGTCTGGAAGTCCCGGCGGCTCCAGGCATCCGCCCAGCTCTCGATGAAGGCAGTGACCTCGCGGGTGACCTGCGCCGGCGCGATGGTCCGGCGCGCGGCCGGCGCGCGGCCCTCCAGCGAGCCGGGGCGGATCGGCAGACCGTCGGGATTGTGCTCGCCGGCCTCGGCATAGAAGCGCGGCGGCTCGATC
>CAZOSZ010000089.1:0-9969 GCA_964582505.1 uncultured Ectothiorhodospiraceae bacterium
GACACCGGCCTCGCGGAGGTCAGCGCCCGGTTCTGCGAAAGTCATACTGTCTAGGCCGCCTGATAACCAAATGGTGGAGGTCAGGATGCGCGATGTATGGATGGGCATCATAATTCTGGTGACGTGGTTCCCGAATGTATCCCGCACTGGCAAGGCGTGGAGAAACGGCCTGATGATCCATTCCATGGCGTTGCAGAAAGAATCTGTCGCGCCAAAAGGTGGTTTTTCCCAGGATGCTGAACAAGTCAGTACGGGATAATACAAAGCTCGCAACGCGGGGTATCGTCGAGGACGTACAGGATCTGAAGCGCCGCAGGAGCAAGGACATGGTTGTCTATGGAGAAGTCGATACCATGGCCAAACGAAGATGCGGTCGGGGCACTTCGAGAACGCGTAGCAGGTTGGCGAGTGGACCATCTATGACAAGACCGGCAAGAAATATACAGCAACCGTCATGAAGCCGAAGCCGAAGTGGTGTGCAGAGCCGCCACCGTGCAGCAGGAGCAGGTCATGGACATTCGACGGGCGACATCGGCCGACCGCGCGATCCTGCTGGACCTCTGGCTGCGATCCGTCCGTGCGACGCACGCCTTTGTCCAGGAAGACGACTTCCAGGCCATGATTCCGCAGGTGCGGGCCTGCCTGGAATCCAGCGAGCCCGAGTTCTGGGTCCTCTGTGACGAATCCGGGGCGCTCCTGGGATTCATGGGAATGCGCGGGAACAACATGGAGTCGCTGTTCATTGCCCCGGAGTACCTGCGCCGCGGCGCCGGTCGGAGCTGGATGAACAAGGCCGCCCGTATCCATTGCTGCGCATGCGGCTGGCGAGGAGCTAAAGCACAGATGGCGGCAACCGAGGCCTTTCCGGTACCAGTCCTGGCCGCTCTTGGCCTGCTTGTCACGGCCTGCGCGCACTCGCCGGCAACCGGGCCGGACTACGGCGATGCGCCGCCCGGCTGGAAGCTGGTGTATCGGCATGCTGCTGACGGCAACCCGATCGCGGGCTCAAAGGCCGAGTTGTTGTCGGCCGTGCGCTCAGGCGCTCCGATTCGATTTGCATGCGGCACGATGATCGAGCGAGATGGGACCGTCCTGAGCGTCGAGCACTCCGCAGAACCCGTCTTTCTGACGATCGTCAACGGCGCGGAGGTCGTCGTGCAATTGCCCGAGCACATTGCCCAGCGCAGCTGTGTCGATCCTGTCAATCCGGGATTCGACGATCCAGCGGTGATGTGGCGTGGACTCATGAGCACTAACGGGACATTCGACGCCGTCTGGGTCAACAGGGCGACTGGCGTCGAAATTCGTCGGTACCTGCAGCGCGTCGGACTGGCATGGTTCGGACTCAAGGCCGGTACGCCGGCTGCGCAGGCGCCACTCGAGCTGGCGGTTCCCGGCGGCGTCCGGCGTGCCGAGGGTGCTTCGGAGTGATGTCTCACGCAAGCCAACACCAAGGGAAAACAGCATGACCCCCACGCTCACCGCCCTTACCGGATTCGTCGCCTGGTCGTTGTTCCTCCTCGTGCTCATGGAGGTCATTCGCTCCAAGCTCGTTCTCACCCGGGCCGTTCCGCCGAACGCGTTCACACCGGACAACTCCAACCTGACGCCTTTCATGCAGCGCCTGGCGCGAGCTCACGCCAACTGCGTCGAAGGCTTGCCCATTTTTGGTGGTCTGATGCTGATTGCCGAGGTCACCGGCAATTCTGCCATTACCGATCCTCTGGCCTACATCTTTCTCGGCGCGCGTATCCTGCAGTCGGTCATTCATCTCAGTTCACTGTCTGCGCCGGCAGTCATCCTCAGGTTCTCCGCATTTGCCGTGCAGATGAGTATCGGCGTGTACTGGGCCATTGGTCTGATTTCGGCTTGATGCACGGGGGCGAACAGACAGCCAGGAGTTGTGAACAACGCGCCATCTTCCATCTCTCCTTTCCGGTCGTCTCGCTCCCGGCAGCTCTCGAGTTCTACCAGGCACGTCTTGGAGCCTCGCTCGGCCGCACCGAGGCAGCGTGGGCGGACGTCATCCTGTTCGGCCACCAGCTCACTCTGCATGACCAGCCAGACCAGGTCCTGCCGCAGGAGGCGCGCGGCGGCCGTCATTTCGGTGCCATTCTCGACTGGCCACGGTGGGAGGCGGTTCGTGACCGGTTGCTGGCATACAATCCCGCCCTGGAGGCGGGCATTCGTCACCGGCTCACTGGGGAACCCGGCGAGCACGTGAAACTGCTGCTCGAGGATCCGGACGGTAATCTCATCGAGATCAAGGCGTACAGGAACCTGGCTACTGTGGCCGAGGCGCTGACGCATACAGCATGATTTCGCACTGAGGCTGCCCCCCCAGATCGTCGGCTCAGGCGCGGCGCGGAGCGAGGACAATTGGATGCTGGAGACCTATCAGGGTAGCTGCCACTGCGGCGCGGTGAGATTCGAAGCCGATCTCGACCTGAGCGAGAGCACCTACCGGTGCAATTGCTCCATCTGTCGGAGGAACCGCTTCTGGGCCGCCGTCGCCAGGCCGGAGGGCTTTCGGCTGATCGCGGGCAAGGAGGTGCTCACCGAGTACCTTTTCAATACGCGCAAGAACCAGCATTTTTTCTGCAAGCATTGCGGCGTCCGTGCCTTCGGCGTCGGCAACGATACGCCAATCGGCAAAATGTACGGCGTCAACGTCGGTTGCCTCGAAGGCGTCACGGAGGAACAGTTGTCGAAGATTCCCGTCACCTGCGTGGACGGCATGCGCGACAGATGGCAGGAGTGCCCGGAGTTCTTCTCTCACCTGTAGTCTGTGATATCGCGTCGCAATGAGTTCTCCCATGGCTCAGACGCTGGCAATGTTCTGGCTGCGGCGGTTTGGCCTGGTGTCTGCTGTCGCATTTCTGTGCCTGTTGGGCGTGGAATGGCTGCAGCGGGACACCGCCGGGATTGCGTTGTGGCCGGTGGTCGCATGGAGCACCGTTACAGCCGTGATTGCCGCTTCGGTCGCAACCTACTGGGGCTACAGAATCCGCTGCAAGCTGGTTCTCAAGCCGGCGAATCGGGTCGACGAGAGCGAGCGATATGCTGAGCAAGGCAAACAGGACGCCCGTCACCTGAACGGGCCATAGTCTCTGGAGCGTAAGGGCTTGTTCCTGCTGCTGGTCGGCCCGAAGGGCAGCGGCAAGAGCCACATCGGCCGGATCCTCGAGCGCTGCCTGGGCGTGATGTTTTTTCACGTCGAACCACACTCGATGAACTACCATGCCGAATGCCAGGCCCGGTCCTTGGAATTGAGTATTCCGGAAGGGATCTCCAGGATTCATCCCTAGATTGCAAATGCCTTGCGCAACAATGAGCACGTATGCGTCGAAACCACAGGTGCTTCGCCGGAAATACTCGAGGACCTTCTGTCACTCTGGCAACCCTCACGGACGGCGGTGGTCCGGGTTTCAGCCCCGCTGGATGTCTGCCTCGAGCGGATCGCGGCGCGGGATGCGACGAGCCAGATCCCGCTGGACCGCGACTCCATCCGGCGGGGCTACTCGCTGAGTGTCGCGGCGGACCTTTAGCCGCGGTTCACGCTGCACAACACGGCGTTGTCCGATGCCGAAATCGTCGCCGCGTTCGAGCCTGTGCTGGCCCGAAATTGATCTCTGACCCCGGTTTCTACTGAGTCTTGCGAAGCGTAGCGGGCGATCTGGTTGCGGTGAATAACATGATGCGCATCCGACAGGCCTCGATCGACGAACTGCCAGTCCTCCTGCCGCTGGTGCAAGCCTACTGGAACTTCGAGGGCATCAAGGGATTCGACACGCACCATGTGGCGGCGCAGCTTGCCCGCTTGCTCTCCGAGCCGCGCCTTGGCGCGGGCTGGCTAGCCTATGCGGATGACGAGGCGGCGGGCTACCTGCTGGCGGTCTACGTCTTCAGCCTCGAGCACCTCGGCCTGACCGCAGAAATCGACGAGTTCTTCGTCTTGCCGCGGTTGCGCGGCCGAGGCATCGGCCAGGCGATGCTCAAGGCTGCCGAGGCCGCCTTCGACGGCGCCGGGTGCACCAATGTCTCCCTGCAGGTGGCAGCGGGCAACGACGCGGCGCGCGCGTTCTACCGTCGACGTGGGTACCAGGAACGGTCGGGTTTCGGGATCCTCGACAAGGCGCTGCCGCACAGCTTGGCCTGACGACTGATTTCTTCGTTCGCATCGCGAAGGCATGGCAGGGCATCTCAGCCCTGCGGGACGCGATCAAGCGTCCCGAGGTGTTCCACGCGTCTTCCTCGTCTACCCGGCCGGAACACCTTGCCGAAGCTCAATGCGCTGGCACAGTCCTGAGACCGGGCAGCTTGCGGATCGGACCGCCGAAGCGAAACGCCGATTGACTGCTGCCCATGACTTCGTCGCGGAGCAGACGCTCGCCCGGCTCGCCCCGGGCCGCGCCGGCCACGACATGCAGCGGCAGCAGGTGTTCCTCGCGCGGGTGAGCGGCCCGGGCGCCCGGCGCGCGCGTCCAGTCGATGAGCCTGGATTCCCGCTCGGCGGGCGCCCCGGTCACAGTCGCGGCCAGCCAGTCGTCGAAGCGTTGGGAATCCGCATCGACCGGGCCGCCGCCAAAGCGGAAGCGGCGCATGTTGTGGAAGCTCATGCCGCTGCCGATGAGCAGGACACCCTCCTCCCGCAGCGGTGCCAGCGCCTGGCCGGCGGCCAGGTGCGCGGCAGGATCAAGGTCCTGGCGCAGCGAGAGCTGTACCACCGGAACGTCCGCGTCCGGAAAGGCCAGCTTCATGGGAATGAACACGCCGTGGTCGAGGCCGCGATCGGTGATGGACTGGTGGCCGATCGCCTCGGCGGCCAGCAGCTCGCCGACACGCTGCGCAAGCTGCGGTGATCCGGCGGCCGGCCAGCTGATCCGGTAGGTGTGCTCGGGGAACCCGCTGTAGTCGTACATCAGGCCGGGCCGGCTTGCCGCATTCACGCTGAACATCGGTGCCTCCCAATGTCCCGAGACGACCACGATCGCGGCAGGTCTTGCACCGGCGTGGTCCACGATGGCCCGCAGCCAGGCCTCCATGCGCGCCCAGGTGTCGGCCGGATGCCAGTCCATGAAGAAGCAGGGGCCGGCACCGTGGGGCACGAACAGGGTCGGAAAGCGACTTGTGGACATCGTGGACCTCCCGTTGTGCGGGCCAGTCTCAGAGACGGAGGCCGAGTTTGGCGTCCAGCGACCAGGCGCCGCCGCCGCGCAGCACGATGGCCAGCGCCAGCACGCCCCACATCAGCGGATACTCGTACCCGCCGTCGCTCCAGAAGAATCCCTGCGGGATGTGCACGGTCATGGCAACGGCCATCAGCACCACCACTCCGAGCGCGGCCGGCCGGGTCAGCAGGCCGAGCACCAGAGCAATACCGCCAAGGAACTCCACGCCGCCGGCAAGTCCGGCCCACAGCACCCCCGGACTCATCCCGAGGGTCGACTCGAAGAACTGGCCGGTGCCGGCCAGGCCGTGGCCGCCGAACCAGCCGAACAGCTTCTGCGCGCCGTGGGGGATCAGCAGCAGGCCGGTGATGACACGCACCAGAGGCCAGGCAAGGCCGGACAGTGCGTTGAGTGGCGCAACGATGCTTGGCGTCGGGGCCGGGTCGGACTGGATGAGGTGGTTCATGGCGTGACTCCGTTGGCAGGCTTTTGGTCGATGGCAGGTTCGGGGTAGCCTACGGAGGTTTCCATTTCGCGCATAGACCATTAATCTGCAACATATGGTTGCTGAAACAGAAACCTTGGGTGGGGCGCTGGAGGACGTCCAGGCGCTTTGTGCCGTGGTGGAACTTGGCACCATTTCGGCGGCCGCACGGCGGATTGGCGAGAGCAAGGGCGGGCTCAGCCGGCGGATCTCGCGCCTCGAGGCGCGCCTCGGCGCGCGGCTGCTGGCCCGCACGCCGCGCGCCGTCACACCCACGGAGGAGGGGCTTGCTTTCTACTCCAAGGCGCGCGACGCGCTGGTTCTGCTGGATGACGCCCTGGAAAGCGCGCGCCAGTCGCGCTCCGTGCCGCGCGGACACCTGCGAGTCACTGCGCCGCAGGACATCGGGCTCGATGTCCTGCCGGAGCTGATCGTCATGTTTCGCCGCGCGCACCCGCAGATCACTGTCGAGCTGCTGCTGAGCGATGCCGTCCTGGACCTGGCCACGCACCGTATCGACCTGGCTCTGAGGGCTACCACCGGGCCCTTGCCCGACACGGGCTACCGCGCCTCGCCGCTGGTCGAGCACGCGATCCGGTTCTATGCCGCGCCCGGCTATCTGGCCCTGCATCCGCCGCCGCGCCGGCCGGAAGATCTCGCAGCGCACGACCTGGTCCTGGCGAGCGAGTCCGCCGGCGGCGCGCGCCTGCGCCTGAGCCATGCGCGTGGCCAGAAGGCCGAAGCGCCGAGCCAGCCAGTGGTTCAGGCCAGCGACTTTGCCGCCGTACACCGGCTGCTGGTGGCCGGCGGCGGCATCGGGGCGATTCCCGACATGATCGCGGCGGGCTCCATCGCGGCCGGCCGGCTGGTGCCCGTGCTGCCCGATTGGGCGATTGCCCATGGCTGGCTGCACGCCATCAGCCTGGGCGGGCGTGAGGCGCCGGCACGGGTGCGAGTCTTTCGGGAATTCCTGCGCGAGCAACTGCGCAGGCTCCTGCACCCGGCCGGCGGAGCCGCGGTGGAGCCGCCGACTTAGACTGGGTCAACCGGACGCCGGCCGCAGCACCGTGCGGCCGTGCACGGCACAGGCGCCTTCGCCGAGCAGAAAGTGCGCCAGCGAGGCGGCAACCAGGAAGGCAGGGTATTCCCAGCCTCCTCCGCTGCTGGTGAACAGCCAGCCGTTGGCGGCGTGGGTCGACAGGGCCACCGTCATGACCGGCACCAGGGCGAGCGAAACAAAGCGTCCGTACAGGCCGACGAGAATCGCCAGGCCACCGAAAAGCTCCAGCAGGAACACTGGCCAGGCCATAAATTCCGGCAGGCCCTGGCTGCCCAGCCAGGCGGCAAACCCGGGAACGGTGAACACCTGCCACTTCAACATCGCGTGGGCGATCCACATCGTCCCCAGGGCGAGGCGCAACAACAGGATCCCGTAGGGCGCCAGCGCGCCGTCGACGCGGGCCGCGTTCACGGTGCACCGCCCTGCAACGGATAACCCGCTGCCTGCCAGTCCTGTTTGCCCTCCGCATATGCGAACACCCGATGGTAGCCGAGCGCGGTCAGTGCCCGCGAAGCGATCCTCGAGTTCCGGCACCCGGCGCTGGCGCAGTAAACCACCACGGTGGTGTCCGGGTCCGGCAGCTCGCGACCGGCGCGCTCGCGGATCTCGTCGTGCGGGATGTTGATGGCTCCCGGCAGGTGCCCGGCATCGAAGTGGCGGCGCGGCAGGGCCTCCACCAGAATCAGAGGCTCGCCCGCGTCGAGCCACTGCTTCAATTGCTCGCGTGTGATCGTGTTCATGTCGATACTTCCTCGCCAGTTGGCATATTGTTGCAATAGCAACCATTTGCGAGTCTAGCGAATAATAGTTGTAAATGCAACTGGATCCCGCTATGCTCCGTCGCGCGATGGAAAAGGGCCCAAGTCAGCCGGTGATCGTGGCGTGGGCGCGCCTGGTGCGCGCCTGCAACCGGCTGCTCGAGGCGGTCGAGGGTGCGCTCAAGGCCGCCAGGCTTCCGCCATTGAGCTGGTACGATGTGCTCTACGAGTTGTACCGGGCGCGAGAGGAGGGACTCAGGCAGTTCGAGATCGGCGCCAGGATCCTGATGTCCAAGTACAATCTTTCCCGCCTGCTCGACCGGCTGGAGGGCGAGGGGCTGGTCCGGCGGCATGCATGCCCGGACGACGGCCGCGGCAATCGGGTACACATCACCCAATCCGGCACCGAACTGCTGCGGAAAATGTGGCCGGTGTACGCCTCCGTGCTGGAGGCGGAGCTGGAAGCCGCCCTGTCAGCCCGGGAGGTGTCCACACTGGGCGCCATTCTTGGCAAACTCGCGCCACGGCCCGAGAGCGACCGCAAGGCACGCGCAGCGCCACCGCGGGCGTCATGAGGAGACGCAGTGCAGATCATTGATGCCTGGGCGCAGCACCCCACCCGGCGCTTCCTCGACCAGCCTTTCCTCGACACGCTGAAGCGCTGGACCCGCCGGGACTTCCAGGAGATGCCGCTCGAGGCGACCGTGCAGGCGATGGACTCGGCCGGCGTGGACCGGGCGCTGATGTCGGCCTGGTACGGTCCCGGAGGGGCACTGATCAACAACGAGGAGGTGCTGGAGCTCACCCGCCGCCACCCGGATCGCTTCGTCGGCATCGCCTCGGTCGACCTGCGCCACCCCGCCAAGGCGGTGCGCACGCTGCGACAATACGTCGGGCAGCACGGCTTCAAGGGCCTGCGCATCGTGCAGTGGCTGTGGGAGCTGCCATGCACGCACCCGCTGTACTACCCGCTGTACGCGGCCTGCGTGGAGCTGGACGTGCCGGTGTGCCTGCAAGTCGGACTGACCGGGCCACTGCGCAGCTCCGAACCTGGCCGGCCGATCCACATCGAGCGCGTCGCCCTGGACTTCCCGGAGCTTAAGATCGTCTGCGGACACATCGGCTACCCCTGGCAGGGGGAGATGATTGCCTTCGCCACCAAGTTCCAGAATGTCTACATCGATACCTCGGCCTACAAGCCGAAGCGATACCCGGCCGAGCTGCTCGACTACATGAAGGCTCACGGCCGGCGCAAGGTCCTGTTCGGCACCAACTATCCGATGCTCATGCCGGCGGCCTGCCTGGAGGAGCTCGACGCTCTCGGCCTGGACGATGAGACCCGCGGGCTGTTTCTCGGCGGCAATGCTGCAGCCGTGTTCGGGCTGTGACCGTAAGCATGCAGGTCAGGATCGTGGACACCGATGCGCAGCTCGAGGCGATCTGCCCGGTGCTGCTGCAACTTCGCGACGGCTTCGACAAGCCGGGCCTGATTGCGCAGGTCAAGGCGCAGCAGCAGGAGGGCTATCAGCTGGCCTACGTGGAGCGGGATGGACAGGTGCTGTGCGTGGCGGGCTTCGTGGTCGGCCGCAAGCTGGCCTGGGGGAAACACATCTACATCGATGACCTGGTGACCGACGCGCGCCATCGTTCCAGTGGCGCCGGCGCGATGCTCATCGCCTGGTTCCAGTCCCATGCGCAGCAGCTCGGCTGCCAGCAGATCCACCTGGATTCCGGCGTGCAGAGGTTCGGCGCGCATCGCTTCTACCTGCGCGAGGGATTCGACATTGCCAGTCATCATTTTTCGGTGACGGATTTGCAGAAACGGTCAGCCCGACGGCCCTAGGCCCCTGGCGCGAGTCCAGCATGTCGCAGATTTCCATCCGCCCCGCGCACATCGAAGACGCCGGCCGCATCGCCGAGCTGGTCGCGGCGGTTGCATCCCGCTTCATCTTCCCGGAGTTCACGCCGGAGGGGCGCGCGCGCGTGCTGGAAGAGCATGCGCCTGATTCGATCACGCGACGCATGGCCGAGGGATTTCGCTTTCACGTCGCCGAAATGCATAGCGAGCTGGTGGGCGTGGTGGGCGTCGGCCGCAACTCGCACCTGTTCGACCTGTTCGTCGCTGAAGCGCACCAGGGCCGCGGCCTTGGGCGGCGGCTGTGGGAAGTGGCGATGTCACAGTGCCTCGCTTTGGGCAATCCGGGCGAGTTCACGGTGAACTCGTCGAAGTATGCCGTGCCGGTGTACCAGCGCTTCGGTTTCGTCGCCACCGGGCCGTTGCAGGAAAAGCAAGGCGTGCAGTTCGTGCGGATGAAGCTGAAACTGGATCCGCCGCCGCAGCCGGTCGGCAGAAACTCGAGCGGTATTCCGGTCATGTTGCGCACTGAGCGCCTGTGCATCCGGCGCTGGCGCAGCGAGGACGCGGCGGAGCTGGCGCCGGTGCTGGCGGCAAATGCCGGCCACCTGCTGGCCTGGCTTCCGGCGCGCGTCGCGGCG
>CAZOSZ010000090.1:0-9943 GCA_964582505.1 uncultured Ectothiorhodospiraceae bacterium
TGCTGACGTTCGCGGCCTGGACCTCGTCCATCGGCCTGATCGAGCCGGCGGTGGCCTGGAGCGTCGAGACCCATGGCCGGGGCCGGGTCGTCTCCGCGGTGGTCACCGGGCTGATCATCTGGGCGCTCGGTTTCCTGACGATCCTTTCCTTCAACGAACTGGCCGGGTTCCGGCCGTTCGGCCGCACCTTGTTCGAGAACCTCGACCACCTCGCAAGCAACATCATGTTGCCGCTGGGTGGCGTGTTCATCACGGTGTTTGCGGGCTGGGTGATGTGCAAGAACTCGACCGCAGAAGAGCTCGACCTGGGAACCGGCACCCTGTACGGCTTGTGGCGATTTCTTGCCCGCTGGGTGGCGCCGGCGGCGGTGCTGCTGGTCTTCCTGCACGCCACCGGCCTGCTGCGCCTGTTCGGGCTCGCACCGGCTTGAGTCAGTCCCGCACCCGTGTCTGAGCTGATCGGAGTGGAAGTCGCGTACGCACGGCCGGACCAGCAGCTGATTCTGAAGCTGGAGGTCCCGGCCGGCACCACGGCGGGCGAGGCCATCCGGCTTTCCGGCATCGAGGAGAAGTTCCCGGAGATCCGCCTGGATGTGAACCGCATCGGCGTGTTCGGCAAGCTCTGCCAGCCGGAGCGGCCGCTCAATGCCGGCGATCGGGTGGAGATTTACCGGCCGTTGATGATCGACCCGCGGATCGCGCGCCGCGAGCTGGCCGCCGCGGGCAAGAGCATGGGCAAGGCGGGGCGCGACGAGGACGTCGAGGATTGACGGCGCGGCCGCAGAAGCCGGCCGTCAGGCTTCGTAGTCGCTGGCGAGTTCCAGTTCCGGAGTCTCCGTGACTTCACTTGGCCGCTCGATGCGCACCACTCGGTCGTCCTCGAACCAAACGGTCAGGCGGTTGCTGATTTCCTCGCGGCTGCGGCCGACCTTGAAGAAGAACACGTAGTCCCAGCGTTCCGCGTTGAACGGGTCGGCGATCATCGGCGTGCCGATCAGGAAGCGGACCTGGCTGCGCGTCATGCCGAGCTTGACCTGGTCGATGTCACGCGCCTCGAGGAAATTACCCTGCTGGATGTTCATCCGGTAGGGGCGCAGGGTGAAGCCCTGCACCATGCTGCAGCCCGCGAGCATGGCAATCAGGGACATCAAGGCAAGGCGTCTGGTCAGCGACATCGGTAGGAATACTGCTGGAGTGGCCGGCGGCGGTGGGCAATAATACCAGACGCGTCCCTGCCTGCATCGGGAGCCGAGATGGAATCGAAGGAACTCAGGAAGGCCGGACTGAAAGTCACCTTGCCGCGGCTCAAGATCCTCGAGATCCTGGAGGCGAACCCCCAGCGCCACATGAGCGCCGAGGACCTCTACAAGACCTTGCTGGAGTCGGACGCCGATATCGGCCTGGCGACCGTCTACCGGGTGCTCACCCAGTTCGAATCGGCGGGGCTGGTGCGGCGGCACAATTTCGAAAGCGGCAGCGCGGTGTTCGAGCTAGACGACGGCCACCACCATGACCACATCGTCTGCCAGCAGTGCGGCCACGTCGAAGAGTTCTACGACGCGACCATCGAGGCGCGCCAGGAGGCCGCTGCCAAGGCGCACGGCTTCAGCCTGTCCGAGCATTCGCTGGTGATCTACGGCAATTGCCTGCGCAAGGACTGTCCCCGCCTGAAGAAATAAGAGATCGGGGTCAGAGACGAATTTCCGCCCGCAAGCGGAAACTCGTCTCTGACCCCGATCTCTTTCTTATTTCCGCGAGCGCTTGCGCATTTCCCGGGCATGCGCCCGGGTGGTGCCGGTGATTTCGATGCCGCCCAGCATGCGCGCCAGTTCCTCGACCTTCTCCGCCTCGGTCAGCACCTTGAGGGTGGTGCGGGTGGTCTCGCCGTCGGTCAGTTTCACCACGCGCAGATGGTGATCGGCCTGGCTGGCGACCTGCGCCAGGTGGGTGACACACAGAACCTGGGAGCGCCTGCCGAGCTCGGCAAGCCGCCGACCGACGATCTCGGCAACTCCGCCGCCCACCCCTGAATCGACCTCGTCGAACACCATCACCGGGGTCGGCTGCTCGGCCTGGGCGGCCACCTGGATGGCGAGGCTGATGCGCGACAGTTCACCGCCCGAGGCGATCCGAGCGATGGGTGCCAGCGGCTGGCCGGGGTTGGCGCTGACCTGGAACTCCACGGAATCGAGCCCGTGTGGGGCAAAACTGCCATTCGGGTCGTGTTCGACCACCGCCGCAAAGCGCCCGCCGGGCATGCCGAGCTGCTGCATCAGCGCCGCGACCTGCTGCGAAAAGCTTTCCGCTGCGGCGCGGCGAGCTGCCGAGAGGCGTGTTGCGGCGGCGCGGCAGGCCTGCTCGGCATGCTGCAGCCGTTGGGTCGATTGCCCCAGGCGGATCTCGGCCTGCTCCAGCGCCTCGATCTCGGTGGTCAGCGCGGCCTGGTGGCCGGGCAGGGCATCGGGCTCGACCTGGTGCTTGCGCGCCAGTTGCCGGAAGCCCTCGAGCCGAGCCTGCACGGCGTCGAGGCGCGTCGGGTCCATTTCCAGGTCGCTGACGTAGCGGCGCAGTTCGCCGGCCGCCTCGGCAAGCTGGATCTCCGCCTCGGCGAGCAGCTTGCGCGGCGCCTCGAGCTGTGTGTCGAGCGCCGCCAGGTCGGCGAGCAACTGCGCCGCGCGCGCCACCGCATCGTGGGCCGCACCCTGCTCGCCTTCCCAGACCAGCTCGAGCGCGCCACCGGCGCCCTCTGCAAGCCGACCGGCATTGGCGAGCCGGCTGAATTCCGCCTCAAGTTCACCGGCCTCGCCCGCCATCGGCGCAAACGCCTCGAGCTCACGCAGCTGGTAACGCAGCAGGTCGAGGCGTTGCGCCCGGTCGCGCCCGGCGGCCTCCAGGCGCTGGCGCTCGTCGAGCGCCGCTCGCCATTCTCGCCAGGTCTCGGTGACTGCCAGCAGCAGGCCGCCGTCGGCCAGCCGGGCATCGAGCAATGCGCGCTGCGTTGCTGCCCGGGTGAGCGACTGGTGTTCGTGCTGGCCGTGGATATCCACCAGCCGCTCGCCGAGTTCGCGCAGCGTCTGCAGGGCGGTCGGCGCACCGTTGACCCAGGCGCGCGAGCGTCCCTCGGCGCCGATCACCCGCCGCAGCACGCATTCCCCGTCCGCGTCGAGTGCCTGCTCGGCCAGCCACGCGGCCGTCTCGGGCAGCGCCCGGAGATCGAAGCTCGCGGTGATTTCGGCGCGATCGGCGCCATGGCGCACCGCGCCGGCATCCGCGCGGTCACCCAGCACCAGGCCGAGCGCGTCGACCAGGATGGACTTGCCGGCGCCGGTTTCACCGGTCAGCACCGTCAGACCGGAGCTCAGCTCCAGCGAAACCTCGTCGATGATTGCGAACTTGCGTACTGATACGCCGGTCAGCATCGCCGCCGCCTCAGCTTTCGATGCTGCCGTCGAAGGGGCTCTGGCTGCCGCGACCCCAGTGCAGCTTGGAGCGCAGCAGGCGGAAGTAGTCGTGGCCGCGCGGGTGCACCAGTATCACGCGCTCCTCTGCGGCACGGACCAGCAGCCGCTGGCCGGCGGCGAGCTCACCCAGGGGCAGGCCGTCGCAGGCCACTTCGGCGCGGGTGTCAGCGCGCTCCAGAAATCGCACCTCGATCCTGGCATCGGCGCGGATCACGATCGGCCGGTCCGACAGGGTATGCGGACAGATCGGCACCAGCGCGACCGCCTCGAGAGTGGGGTGGATGATCGGACCGCCGCCGGAAAGCGCGTAGGCGGTTGAACCGGTGGGCGTGGCGATCACCAGGCCGTCCCCTCGATGCGTGTTGACGTACACGCCGTCCACCCAGTTCTCGAAATCCAGCATCCGACCGGTGTCGCGTTTCTGCAGCACCACGTCATTGAGTGCCAGCGCGCGGCGTCGCTGGCCGTCGTCCTGGTCGATGACGGCCTCCAGCATCAGCCGCCGTTCCTCGATGCAGTCTCCGGCCAGCACCTCGTCCAGCCGCCTGAGCATCTCTCCGGGCGTGATGTCGGCGAGAAAGCCCAGCCGCCCGCGGTTGATGCCGAGCAGCGGCACGTCGCGGCCGGCCACCAGCCGCGAGGCATACAGCATCGTGCCGTCACCGCCGACCGCCACCACCATGTCGGCCGCCTCGGCCAGCTCGAATCCGGACAGCGGCTCGACCGGCACCCCCGGGAACTCCATCTGCACCTCGGGGTCAAGCACGATGCGCAGGCCCGCCGCCGCCAGGTGGCGCGCCAGGATCAACATCGAGTCACCGACGCGTGGATCGCGGTATTTCCCGGTCAGTGCGATGGTCTGGAAGCGACGGCTCATCCGCGGTCCGTGTGGCCTGCAGGGCTGGGTCCTTGTAGCATGAAGCCGCAAGGCGGGCCAGCGCGACAAAGCCGCGCCGGCGCACGGAATCCGGGACGCGAACGGGTCCTGCCAGGAGGGCGGAATGGGTCCAGCGATGACGAAGACACCGGCCGAGCCGGAACTCACGGACCGCGCCCGGCACCTGCTGAAGGTGCTGGTGGAGCGCTATATCCGTGACGGCCAGCCGGTGGGCTCGCGCACGCTGTCACGCGATTCGGGCCTCGAGCTGTCGCCGGCGACCATCCGCAACGTGATGTCCGACCTGGAGGACATGGGCCTGGTCGCCGCGCCCCACACTTCGGCGGGTCGGGTGCCGACACCGAAGGGCTTCCGCCTGTTCGTGGACGCGCTGCTCAAGGTCCGGCCGATGTCGGAGGGCGAGATTCGTCGCCTGCAGACCGAGATCGAGTCGGTCAAGAGCGGCGACGGCGACGTGGTCGGTTCGGCCTCGACCCTGCTCTCGGCGCTGACGCGCATGGCCGGGGTGGTCACGGTGCCTCGCCGCGCCCAGTCCTCGCTGCGACAGATCGAGTTCCTGCCATTGTCGGACAATCGCGTGCTGGCGATCCTGGTGATCGACGAGAAGGAGGTGCAGAACCGGATTCTGCACATGGACCGCGACTACGCCGCCGAGGAACTGCGCCAGGCCGCCAACTACCTCAACTCGCAGTTTGCCGGCCAGTCCCTGGCGAGTGTCCGCGCCAAGCTGCTGAAGGAGCTGGCCAGCACCCGCGAGACCATGAACAGCATGATGCTCGGCGCCATCCAGATGGCCCACCAGGCCTTCGAGGCCGCCGACGAGCCCGGACATGGCTTCGTACTGGCCGGCGAGACCAACCTGATGCAGTTCGCCGAGCTGTCCAACGTCGAGCGGCTGCGCAGCCTGTTCGAGGCCTTCGCGCGGCAACGCGACATCCTGCACTTGCTGGACAGGTGCCTGGCCGCGGAGAGCCTGCAGATCTTCATCGGCGAGGAGTCGGGCTACCGGATCCTGGAGTCGGTCAGCGTGGTTGCCAGCCCCTACTACGTGGGCGAGGAGGTCGTCGGCGTGCTCGGCGTGATCGGCCCGACGCGGATGGCCTACGACCGGATCATCCCGATCGTCGACATCACCGCGCGGCTGCTCGGTGCGGCCTTGAATTCCCGGGACTAGGCCCAAACTTCCGGTAGCACGACACTCGGCACTCTGATCCGGCGCAGGCCGCCGCGAATCGCGGCCGGCGCCGCCCTGAGCATGGAGACAGCAGGCATGCACGAATCGGACAGGGACGCGGCGAAGCCCGCGACGGCCTCGCAACCTTCGCCGGAAGACGGCCAGCCGGAGCGGCGGCAGGGCGGCGAGGGTGCGGCAGGCGACGAGCCTGGACTGGAACAGCAGCTCGGCCAGGCCGAGGCGGAGGCCGGCGAGTTTCGTGACCAGTTCCTGCGCACCGCGGCCGAGCTCGAGAACGTCCGTCGCCGCGCGGCGCGCGACGTCGAGAATGCCCACCGCTTTGGCACGGAGCGCTTTGCCCGCGAACTGCTGGCGGTGGTGGACAGCCTGGAAATGGGCCTCGATGCCGCCCGCAACGGCGGCGACAGCACCGCCATGGCGGAGGGCATGGAGGCCACCCACCGGCTGCTGCTCGCAGTGCTCGAGAAATTCGGCGTCACGCCGGTGGAGGCGGCCGGCCAGCGTTTCGATCCGGAAAGTCACGAAGCCATCATGACCCAGCCTTCCGGCGAGGCGGAGCCGGACACCGTGCTGATGGTGGTGCAGCAGGGCTACCGGATCCATGACCGGCTGCTCAGGCCGGCGCGGGTGGTGGTCGCACGGGCGCCGGAGGGCCGCTGAGTGCCAACCCCTTGAAAGCGGCCGCCGGACCCCCATCTTCTGATGCAGCGGGGCCGGCGGGCGTAACCGCATGAATTCAAATTGGAGTAGCTGCACATGGGCAAGGTGATCGGCATTGACCTCGGGACCACGAACTCCTGCGTGGCCATCATGGAGGGCAAGACCCCGAAGGTCATCGAGAACAGCGAGGGCGACCGGACCACGCCGTCCACGGTCGCCTTCACCAAGGACGGGGAAGTGCTGGTTGGCCAGCCGGCGAAACGCCAGGCGGTCACCAATCCCCAGAACACACTGTTCGCGGTCAAGCGCCTGATCGGGCGCCGCTTCAGTGATCCGGTGGTGGCCAAGGACCGCGACATGGTGGCCTACAAGATCATCGAGGCGGACAACGGTGATGCCTGGGTGGAGGCCGGCGGCAAGAAGATGGCGCCGCCGGAGATCTCTGCGCGGGTGCTGATGAAGATGAAGAAGACCGCCGAGGACTACCTTGGCGAGCCGGTCACCGAGGCGGTGATCACGGTACCGGCGTATTTCAACGACTCACAGCGCCAAGCCACCAAGGATGCCGGCAAGATCGCCGGGCTTGACGTCAAGCGGATCATCAACGAGCCGACCGCGGCGGCCCTGGCCTACGGCCTCGACAAGCAGCGGGGCGACCGCAAGATTGCTGTCTACGACCTCGGCGGTGGCACCTTCGACATCTCGATCATCGAGATTGCCGAGGTCGACGGCGAGCACCAGTTCGAGGTGCTGGCCACCAACGGCGATACCTTCCTCGGCGGCGAGGACTTCGACCTGCGGGTGATCCAGTACCTGGCAGACAGCTTCGAAAGAGAGAGCGGCATCGACATTCGCAAGGATCCGCTCGCCATGCAGCGCCTCAAGGAGGCCGCCGAGAAGGCCAAGATCGAGCTGTCCTCCGCGCAGCAGACCGAGGTCAACCTGCCGTACATCACCGCCGACGCCAGCGGTCCGAAGCATCTCAACATCAAGCTGACCCGCGCCAAGCTGGAGTCGCTGGTCGAAGACCTGGTGCGCCAGACCATCGAGCCCTGCAAGATCGCGCTCAATGACGCCGGACTGAAGGTCGGCGATGTCCAGGACGTGATCCTGGTGGGTGGCCAGACGCGCATGCCGAAGGTGCAGGAGGCGGTGCGCGACTTCTTCGGCAAGGAGCCGAAGAAGGACGTCAATCCCGACGAGGCGGTGGCCATCGGCGCGGCGATCCAGGCCGGCGTGCTGTCCGGCGAAGTCAAGGACGTGTTGCTGCTCGACGTCACGCCCCTGTCGCTGGGCATCGAGACCCTCGGCGGCGTGATGACCAAGCTGATCGAGAAGAACACCACCATTCCGACCAAGGCCCACCAGGTGTTCTCGACGGCCGACGACAACCAGACCGCCGTGACCATCCACGTGCTGCAGGGCGAGCGCGAGCGTTCCGTCGACAACAAGTCGCTGGGCCGATTCGATCTCACCGACCTGCCGCTTGCGCCGCGCGGCGTGCCGCAGATCGAGGTGACTTTCGACATCGACGCCAACGGCATCCTCAACGTGTCGGCGAAGGACAAGGCCACGAGCAAGGAGCAGAAGATCGTCATCAAGGCCTCCAGCGGCCTGACCGACGAGGAGATCAAGAAGATGGTCGCGGATGCGGAGGCACACGCTGCCGACGACAGGAAGTTCCGCGAGCTGGTGGACACGCGCAACCAGGCCGAGGCGTTGATCCACTCCAGCGAGAAGTCGCTCAAGGAGCTCGGCGAGAAGGTCCAGTCCGAGGAGCGCGGACGGATCGAATCGGCGATCTCGGATCTCAAGGACGCCGTGAAGTCCGACGACAAGGGCCGGATCGAGGCCAAGGCCCGGGCGCTGGGCGAAGCCTCGGCGACGGTCATGCAGCGTGTCTACTCGGAGCAGTCGCAGGCGGGCGCGGAAGGCGCCCGGCAGGAGGCAGGCGCGGGCAAGCAGGCCGACGAGGATGTCGTGGACGCCGAGTTCGAGGAAGTCAAGGAAGACAACAAATAGATTATTGAATTGGGGTCAGAGATCATTTTCGGCCGAAATTGGTCTCTGACCCCATTTGCCAATCCTGGAGCGCCGAATGGCGAAGCGCGACTACTACGAGGTGCTTGGGCTGCCGAGGAACGCCACCGAAGCCGAGCTCAAGCAGGCCTACCGGCGCCTCGCCATGAAGTTCCACCCGGATCGCAACCCCGGGAATGCCGGCGCCGAGGTGTCGTTCAAGGAAATCAAGGAAGCCTGGGAGGTTCTCAAGGACCCTCGCAAGCGTGCCGCCTATGACCAGTTCGGCCATGCCGGCCTCGGCGCCACCGGACCCGGCGGGCAGGGCGGCTTCGGCCCGGGCGACGCCTTCAGCGATATCTTCGGCGAGGTGTTCGGGGATATTTTCGGGGTCGGCCGGCGTGGTGGTCGCACGCGCGTGTTCCGCGGCGCCGACCTGCGTTATGAGCTGGAGCTCGATCTCGAACAGGCCGCCTTCGGCGACAGCGTCACCATCCGGCTGCCGCTGGCGGTGGAGTGCGGCGCCTGCTCGGGTTCCGGCGCCCGTCTCGGCTCGGCGCCGGTGCCCTGCAGGGCCTGTGGAGGGCGTGGCGCAGTTCGCATGCAGCAGGGCTTTTTCGCGGTCGAGCAGACCTGCCCGCAATGCCGGGGCCAGGGCACGACCATCGAGGATCCCTGCGGGACCTGCCACGGCGAGGGCCGCGTGCGTGAGATCAAGACCCTGGCGGTCAAAGTTCCCGCGGGCGTCGACAGCGGCGACCGCATCCGCCTCGGCGGCGAGGGCGAGGCCGGCCGCAGCGGCGGGCCGCCGGGCGACCTGTATGTCGAGGTGCACGTCCGCCCCCACGCAATCTTCGAACGCCGCGGCGCCGACCTGGCTTGCGAGATCCCGGTGAGTTTCGTCACCGCGGCGCTGGGCGGCGAAGTCGAGGTGCCGACCCTCGGCGAGGAATCCAGCCTGAAGCTGAAGATCCCCGACGGCACCCAGAGCGGCAAGATGTTCCGCATGCGCGGCAAGGGTATCCGCCCGGTGCGCGGAGGCCCGCAGGGGGACCTGCTGGTCAACGTGGTGGTCGAGACGCCGGTCGGGCTGAGCAAGAGCCAGAAGGAGCAATTGCGAAAATTCGAGGCCAGCCTGCGCGGCAGCGGTCGCAGCCACAGTCCGCGCGAACAGGGCTGGATGGACAAGGTGCGTGGATTCTTCGACAGGCTGAGCCAATGAGCACACCGACCCCGCTTGCGATTCTCGGCGCGTCCGGCCGGATGGGCCGCACACTGCTGCGTTGCCTGCCGGAGTTCCCGGCGCTGCGGCTGGCCGGGGCCTCGACCGCGCCGTCGTCCGGGATGGATGGACGCGACGCCGGCGAGGCAGCCGGGCTGGTGCCGCTCGGCGTGGCACTGAGCAGCCGAGCCGGGCAGGCCATCGCCACCGCGCGGGTCGCGGTGGACTTCACACTGGCCGACGCGGTGGCCGGCAACGCGGCCGCATGCCAGGAACTTGGCGTGGCGCTGGTGTGCGGCGTGACCGGCCTGGACTCACGCACTGTGCAGGCCCTGGAGAGCGCCGCACAGTCCATACCGGTGTTGTGGGCGCCGAACATGAGCGCCGGGGTCGCGGTACTGGAGCGGCTCGCGTGGCTGGCGGCGGCGGCGCTCGCCGAGTTCGACGCCGGCGTGCATGAAGTCCACCACGCGGCGAAGCGCGACGCG
>CAZOSZ010000091.1:0-4899 GCA_964582505.1 uncultured Ectothiorhodospiraceae bacterium
CCGGAGATTGCGGTGCCGCGGCTGGCGGCCCAGGGAGAGGGCGCGGGCCGCGACTGGCGGCTCGAGCTCGATGGCCGCGTGGCGCGCGCCGGTCTGCCGGTGACCGACCTCGAAGCCGTCCTGCAATGGGCCGGCACACTGCTGCGGCTCGAGCGGCTGTCGCTGGACTCGCCAGACGGGGTGCTGCGCGCCACCGCCAGTGGCGAACTCGACATGTCCGGCGAGGCGTTTCGCTACCGGCTTGCTGCCGAGGGCAAGTTGCGCTGGTCTGAGTACCCTGCGCTGGCCGTGGAACTGGTCGCCGAGGGTGACGCGAGGGGTGCGCAGATCGACTCACTCCAGGGCGATGTGCTCGAAGGGCGCATCGAGGGCGAAGGGCGAATTGCCTGGACCGGCGAGCAGGCCGCCGACTTCCGGCTCCGCTTCGCCGGGCTCGACCCTGCCGGTCTGGCACCGGACTGGCCCGGCAGTGTCTCCGGCCGGCTTGAGCTCAAGGGCCTGCCGGACGCGACCGGTGGCCTGGAGCTGACGCTCGGCGACGTGACCGGAACGCTCAGGGACCTGCCGCTGAGCGGCGAAGCCGCTGCAAACCTGCAAGGTGGCGAATTGCTGCTGCGCGATGCAGCGTTCAGGCTCGGCTCCACCTCGGTGCGCGCCAGCGGCTGGTTCGGCGACTCGGAGCTGACGGTCGATGCGGCCGTGCAAGCCGAGGCGCTTGACGAACTGCAGCTCGATGCACGCGGCAGCCTCGTGGCAACGGCCAGCGTGTCCGGCGCCTGGCCGTCCCCATACATCGCGCTGGAGGCGCAAGGCACACGCCTGGGATGGGGGTCCTGGCGGGCGCGCGCACTGCGGATCGAGTCGGAGCTGGATGCCACCGGGGTGCGCCCCTCGCGACTGCAGATCGCGCTCGACGGCTTCGCCAGCGGCCCCGGGCCGGGTGGCAGCTTGCAGGTCACGGGTCACGGAACCCCCGGAGACCATCGGATTGGACTGCAACTTGATCGGGTCCGGCCGGAGCAGGCGTTTCGGATCGCGCTGGCCGGCGGGCTCGAGGACAAGCAGTGGAGCGGTCGGTTGACCGAGCTGGCAGTCAGCGAGGAGGGAAGTCCGATCTGGACCTTGCAGGCCCCCGCCGAGCTGCTCGCCGGACAGGACGCGGTGGCGCTCGGCGCGCTGTGCATGGACGGCACGCTGGGCCTGTTCTGCCTGGATGGCGGCTGGGACCGCGCCGGACCCTGGCAGGCGCAGGCGCTGCTGGCGCGACTCGACCTGGCGCCGCTCAGTGAGTGGCTCAGCGAAGGCCTGCTCGCCAGTGGCGTGCTGACCGGACAGCTGAAATTGACGGCCGACGATGACGGCTTCCGGAGCCTGGCCGGCGGGCTCGGACTGACCGCGGGGGATCTCCGCATCGCCGGCGAGGACAGTGAGGCCTTGCTCGCCTGGCAGCATGGAAGCGTGGTGCTCGACGGCGACCGCGCGGCGGCGCGCGCAACGCTCAGCCTCGAGCTGATCGGTGCAGACTCCGTGGACGGGCGCCTGGTGGTGGGCTGGAACGACCCGGATCCGCCGCTGGACGGCGCGCTCGTGGCGATTCTCGGCAACCTGCAGATCGTCGCCGAGCTGCTGCCGGAGCTCGCGGAACTCGAGGGCCATGCAGCCGTGACCGGCGCGGTCGCGGGCACGCTCCGCAAACCCATCGTCACCGGCCGCTTCGAATGGCTGGACGGTGCCGCCGAGGTGCCTGTGCTCGGCATCCGGCCCGGCGAACTGGAGGTGGTTGCCGAACTGCAGGGCGGCGTGCTCAGCTTCAGGGCGGGCGGAGAATCCGGCGGTGGCCGTTTCAGCGCCGACGGCCACTTCGACCTTGCCGCCGAGCAACTCGCCGGGCGCGCCACGCTGCGCGGCGAAGACCTGCTGCTGGTGGACCTGCCCGAGGCCCGCGTGGCGGCGAGCCCCGATCTGCGCCTGAGCTTCGCCGGCAATGAACTCAGCATCGGGGGGGAAGTTGCGATCCCCGCCGCACGCATCAGCGGCACGGGCGGCCCGACCGCGGTCACCACCAGCCAGGACGAAGTGCTGGTTGGACGCCGAGCGCGCCTCGAGACGGAAGAAATTCAGGTCACCAGCCGAGTGCGCGTCTCGGTCGGCGAGAACGTGCACGTGCAGGCTGCCGGCCTGCGTGGTCGAGTCGCAGGCAGCCTGCTGACAGTGATCCAGCCCCAGGCGCTGCCGTGGGGTCGCGGCGAGTTGCGCGTGGTGGACGGCACGTATACCACCTTTGGCCAGCGGCTGCAGATCGACACCGGCCGATTGATCTACACCGGCGGGCCACTGGGGAACCCGGGGCTCGAGATCCGCGCCATACGGAAGGTGGAGGGCGTGACTGCGGGCGCGCTGATCCGCGGCACACTGCAAGAGCCCGAGATCTCGGTTTACTCGGACCCACCGCTGCCCCGCGCCGAGGCGTTGTCGTACCTGACTCTCGGCAAGAGCCTGGACCAACTGCAGGCGGGCGAGCAACGTACCGTCAACCAGGCGGCCAACTCGCTTGCGCTGTCGGGCGGCGGCCTGATTGCCCGAGATCTTGGTCGCAGGCTGGGCTTCGACGACGTCGCGGTAACGGCCGACGATGACGCCGGCGCCTCGGTGGTGATCAGCAAGTACCTGGGTGGCGGGCTCTACGTCAGCTACGGGCTGGGACTGTTCGACACCGTCAACACGCTGCGGCTGCGCTATCAGGTAAACCAGCGCCTGTCGCTCGAGGCCACTTCCGGGATGGAGGCGGCTGCCGACCTCTTCTATACCTTCGAGCGCGACTGACTCAGGCGTCCATCACCGCGACCAGCGCATCGCGTTGGGCGGCCGCCCACGCCTCGAAGCCGCGGATCCCGGGATACAGGCGCACGCAGCTGGCGAGATCCCGAGGGTCCGGGGGCAAGTGGCTCCGGTACAGCTCGAACATGTCGGCGAGTCCGGCGGCGCCGGGCACCGGCAGCCCGGCGAAGTCTTCGCGGGGGATGTGCCGGTAGCGGACCGAACGTCCGGTCACCGCGCCGATCACCGCGGCGTACTCGGCCGCCGGACGCTGGTCGCCGACCACCTGAATCGTCTTGCCCTGGAAGTCTTGCGGCTTCCTGAACAGCGCCGCGACCACGCCTCCGATGTCCTCGGCCGCCACTGCCGACAAGCGCGCGACGCCGAGCGGGAAGCCAAAGGCGTAGACGCCGTCCGACTGCTTTCGCGGCGGGCAATTGTAGAGGAAATTTTCGTAATAGAACGCCACGTGGACAAAAGTGGCAACAATCTCTTTTCGCCGCGCCAGCGCCTCGAGCCGCGCCTTTTGCTCGAATTGCGGCACCTCGAGCTTGCCAGAGGAAATTCGGCTTGCGCTCGGCAGGGTGCTCAGCACGAGGTGCTCGACCGCGGAGTCCGTCACGGCATCGAGCAGGCTCGCGCCCAGCGAATACTCCTGTTCCAGATGCTCGAAGTAGTCGGTGACGCCGAAGGCCCCTTCGCAACCCGCCAGCGCCGCGTCCAGGCTGTCGCGATCGCCGAGGTCGCCCCGCACGACTTCCGCGCCGGCGTCGGCCAGCGACATCGCTGCCACCGAATCCAGACGCCTGGTCAGGCAGCGCACCCGGCAGCGTCCCTCGGCGAGCAGGTGACGCGCCACACTGCCCCCCTGGGCGCCGGTTCCGCCGATAACCAGGATTCTCGGTTTCAGTTCCAACTCCAGCCCTCCGGGGCAACGTGCCCTTGCCCGGGCGCAAGGCGCTCAGCCAAGCGGGACATCAAGCGCGCCCCACAATATGGAAAGGATGACCCAGCGGTCTTCCCAGCGCACCATCTGCAGGTAATCGACGTACAGCGGCGACACCACCCGGACCACGGCCATATCACCGTGCTGGTCGAGAATGGCCACCCGGAAACTCAGGGGCCCCTCGACGGCACCCTTGCCCACTCCGTCCCGGGTCGCGCGGATCAGGGTCGGTGCGTCCAGCGCCTGCACGGACTGGATCCCCGTCAGCACGTCGGTCACGATTCTGCGTTTGAGCAGCTCCGGATGCAGGGCGCGCTCCATGCGCTCCGCGTCGCCGTTGTGCCAGGCTTCCGCGTAGTCCAGGGCGGCCGCCTTGATGGCCTCGTCGTCCGCGCCATTGGCAGCCAGGGACGCGAGCGCCAGCATTGCAAACGCCGTCGCCACCAGGGCCATTCGATTCCGCCGCACCTCGAACCCTCCTAGGGCCTGTTCACACCTGGCCGGTTGCCGCGTTGTCGACCCGCACCAAGCATAGCCGCAGGGCCGGATGGCCGTCAGCGGCGCAGCGGCCGGTACCCTCGTGCAAGCAACCCATAGAAGGCCGCATCCTGCAACTCGCCGCCGACGTTCCAGCGTTCCCGCAACAGACCCTCGCGCCGGAACCCGAGCTGCTCGAGCAGCCGGATCGAGGCGTGGTTACGCGGGTCGACGTCCGCCTCGAGGCGGCGCAGCTCGAGGCGGGCAAAACAGAAATCCAGCAGCATCGTCAGTCCTTCGGCCATCAGCCCCCGCCCCCACCACGTCCGCCCCAGGGCGAATCCCACCTCCGCACGCCGGTTGTCACGATCCAGGTTGAACAGCGTGCAGGTTCCGATCACCTGGTCGGTGTCTGTTTCCGCCAGCCCCCACTCGTGCAAGTGGCCTGCACTATGCTCCTCATGGACTTCGCGCACCAGCCGGCGGGCCTCGGCCTTGAACCGCATCGGGGGCGTGCTCCAGTAACGCGTCACCTCCGGATCGCAATAGATCCTGAAGAGTGCGTCGGCGTCCTGCTGCCGGAGCCATCGCAGTCGCACCCGCTCGGCGCTCAGCGTCGGCAGCCGGCGGGCATCGAGCCACGTCATACTGTCTTTCAG
>CAZOSZ010000091.1:4999-9904 GCA_964582505.1 uncultured Ectothiorhodospiraceae bacterium
ATCGCCGCCGGCTCAGTCTGCAGCCGATCCCGCGACGGCCTTCCCGAGGGCGCCGAGGTCGATCCTGAAGAGTCGTGCCGCGGTCCGCCACGCCATGCCTTCCTTTGCCTCGAGCGGCAGTTCCAGGCTGTCGAAGAAGCGGCGGTAGGTGCGCATGCCGGCGAGCGGCCAGTCGGTGCCGTACATCAGCTGCTGCCCCGGATCGCCCATGTAGCTGATCATGTCCCGAACCCGCTGCAGCATGTAGCGTTCGAACTCGTAATGGAACTCACCGAGCGTCAGGCCCGAGATGTCCGCGTAGACGTTGTCATTCTTGTAGAGCACCTCGGCGGCATCCTGGAACCAGGGATTTCCCAGGTGACAGATGACGAAGCGCACCTCCGGGTAATCCACCGCCACGTCGTCCACCAGCAGCGGATGCGCCTGGCGGACCTTGGCGTGCTTCGAATAGGTGTCGCCGCAGTGGATCATTACCGGCACATCGTATTTCCCCGCGATGCGGAACACGCTCTCCAGCGACGGGTCGTTGATCGGGTAGCGGTCGTAGCCTGGATACAGCTTGATGCCCTTGACCAGCCCCTCCCTTATCCGCTCCTCCATGTTGTACAGATCGGTGCGCTCGTCGGGATCGCGCCAGCGCAGACCCTCGACGACGGAGATGCGGGGATCGCCGCCAAGCACCCGGATCACCTCGTCGACGTGCGGCCGGTGGGCATTGACCTTGTAGGAGGTCAACACCACTGCATGGTCGACGCCGTTCTCATCCATCGCCGCGCGCAGCGCGGCCGCCATGTCGCTCGCGCTGCGGCTGTGGCTGTCGTCGTAGTTGTTGATGTGCACGTGGCAATCAATCAGCATGGCACCTACCCCAGCTGCAGTCCGACCGGCCGCCAGGCGGCCACCCCGGATTGATCAGAAAGTCCGCTTGCCCTCGATCAGGAACTGGAAGCTGTCGATCGAATCGTCGCCGTCGAGCGGAAATGCGAAATCGATGTGGATCATCTTGCCAATGCTCGAGCGGGCGCTGCTCAGCCGCAGCCCGAAGCCGACGTCGCGGAGCAGTCCCAGGTTCTCGCCGCCGAAGGGATTGTCGCCCCAGACGCGCGCCGCGTCGAAGAATATCGCTCCGCCGACGCGGAACAGCCGCCAGAGGTAATAGTCCGTGAAGTAACGCTGTTCGATGGTGAACTGAAGCCGCGAGTCGCCCCTCTGGTAGCGCAGCGGATAGCCGCGCAGGCCCTCGTCGCCGCCGATCTCCAGCGGATTGTCGAGGTCGAGGTCCTGGGAAAGATCACCGTGCAGGTTGGCGAACAGCAGTCGTCGCTCGGACTGCCGCAGGTACCACCGCGCGGTGCCGCCCATCACCGCATTGGCCAGTTCGCCGCTCTCGATTCGCCCGTGGGCATGGCCCGAAACGTTCCAGTACATCCGTGACGGGTCGCCGTAGCCACGGCTGAGCTCGACGGAGAAAATCCCGCCGCGGCGGTCGGAGCCCAGCGGCCTCGCCAGCAGTCCGAGGCGCGCGCTGGCATGCGTGCCAAGCAGCACATCCTCGGTGCGGCGGATCTGGTCGAGGTTTTCAGCGCGCTGGAAGCGGTCCTCAACGAGCTCCCAGCCAATGTAGGGGTACAGCAGCCGGCGATCTTCCGGCACGAGCTGCACTGGGAGCGACTCATTCACGTTGGCGAAGCGGCGGTTGTCATAGACCACGCCGGTCCGCCAGCGCTCCACCCAGCCCGCGCCGACGCCGTCGGACCAGCCGCCGTAAAGGTCGAAGGACTCGATTTCGTGACGAAACCTGCCGATCTCGTCGCCGAGCGCGTAAACCTTGTCTTCGCGTTTTTCGTCGAGCGCGCGGCCGCCCCCGGCTCGACGCACGTCGAGCGCGTAGAACGGGCGTTCCAGTTCGAGTTCGTAGACGTGGCCGTCGCTGTTTTCCGCGACGGCAGTGTAGATCGAGATCCAGCGGCCGGCCAGATTTTGATCACCGTAGCCGACCTCTGTGGAGCGGCGTTGCTCGTCGACACGGCGAACGAAGTGCACCGCGCCGCCGCGTCCCAGGAAGTTCTCCTCGGCAATATCGAAACCGGTGCGGCTCTCGCCGCCGCTGCGCGACAGCGAAATGCCCGGCTTCAGCGTCCATACGTCCTGCGTGCGCACCTGCACGTCCACGACGCCGTCTTCGCAGGACACCACCGAGATTTCCGCGTCTTGAAGATAGGCCGTGGCGCGCAGGATCCGCTCGGATTCATCGAGCAGGCGCCGCCGGAACGGCTTGCCGCTGTCGAACAGCAACTGGCGCCTGACGACCTTCTCCTTGGTCTGTACATGCAGCCTGTTCATCAGCCTGAAGAACACCTTGTCCTCTTCGGGGTCGTCGAGGTCGAAGATGTTGAGGTGATGGATCAGAATCGCGCCGACGACCGCGCCCGTGGCCTCGAGCTCGGCGTCAGGGATCGTGCATGCCGCGGCAGTACGTTGGGCCGCGTGCCCCGCGTCGATCGGCGCGGCCAGCGAAATGGCGATCCCTGCCAGCACGGCCAGAGTTCCGGGCGTTCCGTCAAGGCGGAGAGACACGTCGCGAAGCAACCCTGTCGTGGCGGCGCATGGCCATAGAGTACATCGGTTTCCGGGCCCGGCGCCGCACAAATCGCAGGCAGGATGGCGCGGGGTCGGGGAAAGCGGCAATTGACGGGCGGTGACCTGCCGTTGCAGCTTTGACCGGCAGCACAGGCCACGGCGGACCGATGGAAACTCAAGACGGATATCGCGCGGGCAACCCGGGATTGCGTTTCACAGGCGAGCTTGGCGGGCCCGCGGTGCTGGCGCTGTACATCGCGTTAGCACTTGCACCCGTCGCGCTGGCTGCGATCGCCGGCAAGCCGCCGCGCAATGTCTGGCGGGAACTGTCCTCCGGCCTGGCCATGGTCGGATATTCGATGCTGCTGCTGGAATTCGTCCTCTCGGGCCGCTTCCGCCGGATCTCCGGGCGCGTCGGCATCGACGTCACCATGCGAGTCCACCAGCTTGCTGCGCTGGGGGTCCTGTCGTTTCTGCTGGTGCATCCGCTGATCTACGCCGTGCCGCGGCTCAGCCCCGATCCGTCGCGGGCCGTCGCTTTTGTCGTGCAGATGTTTGGCTCCGACTGGTACCGTTCCGGCGTCGTGGCCTGGGTGCTGCTGCTCCTGCTGGTGCCGGCAGCGGTGTTTCGCGACCGGCTGCCCTTTCGCTACGAGATCTGGCGCGCCAGCCACGGCCTGGGCGCGGTATTGCTCGCCGGCTTCGGCCTGCATCACACGCTGGCAGTCGGCAGCCACAGCGCCGATCGCCGGCTGGCCGGCTTCTGGATGCTGCTGACCGGCGTCGCGGTGTTGACCCTGCTGTTCGTCTACCTGATCAAGCCCCTTGCACAGCTTCGCAAGCCCTACCGGGTCATCGCCAACCGCAAGGTGGCGGAGCGCACCTGGGAGCTGGTCGTCGAGCCGGTTTCGGGCGACGCCATGCAATTCCTGGCAGGCCAGTTTGCCTGGCTGAACCTGGGTCATGCGCCGTTCAGCCTCACCGAGCACCCGTTCTCGATCAGTTCGGCGCCGGCCGCGCGCCCCAGGATCGCCTTCACCATCAAGCAGAGCGGCGACTTCACAAACCGGATCGGCGAACTGGAGCCTGGCACGCGCGCCTACCTCGACGGTCCGCACGGACACTTTGTGGTCCCCGACAGGCCGGTCGAAGGGCTGGCGTTTGTCGCCGGCGGCGTGGGCTTTGCGCCGGTGATGAGCATCCTTCGGCAACTGCGCGCCGATCGCCGCCCGGGGCCGGTCTGCCTGGTCTACGGCAACCGGATCGAGGGCCAGATCCTGTATCGCGGGGAACTGGAGGAGATGGTGCAAGACATCGGCCTGGAACTCCACCTGGTGCTGTCCGAGCCGCCGCCCGGCTGGACGGGCCATGCGGGCGCACTGTCGGCCGCAGTTCTCGAGGACTGCGCGGCCGCATCGCGCCGCAGCAGCTGGACATGGTTCGTATGCGGCCCGCCGCCGATGATGAACAGCGTCGAGCGCAGCCTGCTCGGATTCGGCGTGCCGGGCAGGCAGATCGTCGCCGAACGCTTCAAGTACGACTGAGGTGCCCGATGACCTACCGGTTGCTGAGAAGAATCTGCTGGACCGTCCTGGTCGCGTTCCTGCTGGTGGCCGTGCTGTTCGCGCTGCGCTGACAGGCCTGGCCATCTCGCCGGCTGACCGTGTCGCCCGTTACCAGTTTTTCGCGCCGGACTTCACGGTGATGACTCCGGTCTTCGCATCGAGCGCGTGGCAATGCAGGCAGTTGCCGCCGTAGTCCTTGATGAAGGCATTGGCCGCCGGGTTATCGTAGTGAAGCATGTGGGCCAGCTCGTTGAGCGGCGTGAAGCCGCCATCCTCGCTATGGCACTCCACACAGTCGCCTGGCACCTTCGCCGTCGCCTTGTCGACGTTGCGATGTCCGATCTTCTCGAGCAGTGAGCCCATCGTCCCGGCACCGTCCGTCACGTGGCAATCCACACACCCCGCGACATAGGGTCCCGGCCCGGGGTGTCCGGGCAGCTTGGCCTGGTCGGCGCTTCTCGCGACGGGCCCGGCAAGCCCGGACAATGCGGCCGCACCAAGTGCGGCTGCGACAGTCATCAGCTTGATGGTCGGCCTCATGGATGCGTCTCCTCGAATTTTCAGCTCGTCAGGCAAAAAGCATAGCAGCCGGGCGCTGCGGCCGCCGGCAGCTCAGGTGAGCAGCAGGGCGAATGCCGCGGCAAGCAGCAACAGCAACAGGCCGGTCACCGACCAGGCGGCGAGCCGTGCCTCCGCCAGGCCCAGGCGACCCGCCCAGGCCGGGCCGCTGCGCAACAGGCGCATCGCCAGGCTGCCTGCT